>NZ_JBMLSM010000137.1:0-26295 GCF_049240505.1 Novosphingobium sp. | reverse complement strand
AGGGTAGTCATGCTCCCTCGTCGATCGGCCGCGATTGGTGCTTGATCTGCTATGGCTGGACAGATATGTCAAGCGGTGTCAGAAAAACGGACAGGGCCTGCGGCCAAAGCGCCACAGCATAGCCGCCGGGATGAGGAAAACGCTGTTGGAACTGCGGATCGAAGCCGGAAATGGTGGGTTCGATCTCCGATTCGGGGATCAACTGGTGCTGCGGCACGTTCCAAATTGTCCTGCGCTGGTCATGGCGCGGGGGCAGGCCGATGTGTTGATGTATCGCGGCAATTTCCGCATTTCCGATTCTCCTTTCGATGTCGTTGCGCCTTCGGGTTGGCGGGGGAGGGATGATGGGGGCGAATTCCTTGATGGCGACCGCCCGGTTGCCCGGCTGACCATCACCGGAGGCACGTTCGAAATTCGCAGCTTGCTGGCCGAGCATGATCGCCTGCAGGTGCGCTTTCATGCTGAGCCGGGCGAATGTGTGTGGGGCGGGGGCGAGCAGATGAGCTACCTTGCGCTGAATGGCCGCAGCTTCCCGATCTGGACGAGCGAGCCGGGGGTAGGGCGTGACAAGTCCACCGAGCTGACGCAGCGAATGGACGCCGAAGGTATGGCCGGTGGCGACTACTGGAATACCAATTACCCGCAGCCCACGTTTCTCACTTCGCGCTGGCTGGCGGTGCATCTCGACGCCAGTTGTTACAGCGTGCTGGATTTCACTGATCCTGCGGCGCATGGGGTTGATGTATGGAGCGGGTCTGCGCGGTTCGAAGTGTTTGCCGACAATGGCCCACAGGGTTTGGTAAGCCAGCTTTCCACACGGTTTGGGCGGCAACCCGAACTTCCCGATTGGGCGATCGGCGGCGCGATTGTCGGGCTGAAATCGGGTGTCAGCAGTTTTGATCGACTCGAAAAATTCCTCGAAGCAGGCGCAGCCGTATCGGGCCTGTGGTGTGAAGACTGGGCGGGCATTCGCGAAACCAGCTTTGGCCGTCGCCTGTTCTGGGATTGGCATAGTGGGGCGCGCAGTGCGGCGCGCTATCCCGATCTGCGCGAACGCATTGCCGATCTTGCCGCGCGGGGCATTCGATTTCTTGCCTATGCAAATCCCTACATCGCGGTGGACGCGGAACTTTATGAAGAGGCACGCGCTGGCGGGCACTTTTGTCTGAGGCAGGATTTGGCCGAGGTCCATCTCGTTGATTTTGGCGAGTTCGATTGCGGCGTGGTCGATTTTACCCGCGCGGAAACACGCGAATGGTTTGCCACGCGCATTCTGGGTGAGGAAATGCTCGATATCGGCATTTCCGGCTGGATGGCCGATTTTGGCGAATATCTGCCGACCGATCTGGCGCTGGCCGACGGCTCTGATCCGATGGAGGCGCACAACCGCTGGCCGGTGCTGTGGGCGCAAGTGAATGCGCGCGCGCTGGAGAGCCGGGGCAAGACCGGGGATGCGCTGTTCTTCATGCGCGCCGGGTTCTCGGGCGTTCAGGCGCATTGCCCGTTGTTGTGGGCAGGGGACCAGTCGGTCGATTTCACTCGCCACGATGGTATCGGAACGGTTGTTACCGGCGCGCTTTCGGCGGGGCTGGTCGGCAATGCCTACAGCCATTCGGATTGCGGGGGATACACTTCGCTCCACGGCAATATCCGCACGCGTGAACTGATGGAGCGTTGGTGCGAACTGGCGGCGTTTGCCCCGGTCATGCGCAGCCACGAAGGCAACCGGCCAGACGACAACCTGCAATACGACAGCAACCCCGAGCTGCTGGCCTGCTTTGCGCGCTGGAGCCGGGTTCACGCGCATCTTGCGCCCTATGTGCGCCATCTGTGCGCCGATGCGCGCGAGCATGGCCTGCCTGCACAGCGCCCGCTGTTCCTGCATTATCCGCACGATGCCGGGCTCTTTACGCTAAAGGACCAGTTCCTCTACGGTGCGGACCTGCTGGTGGCGCCAGTGATCGAGGAAGGGGCTGAGGTCCGTCAGGTCGTCCTTCCGGGGACCGAGGCCTGGCGGCATTGCTGGACAGGTGAAGACTTCGCACCTGGCACGCATAGAATTCCCGTCCCGATCGGCCAGCCGCCGGTATTCTACCGTCCGAACAGCGCGTTCGCGCCACTGTTCGAAGGTTTGATAGGGGCATTGGAAGGATGAGCGAGCGGGCTAACATCAGGGACGTGGCGGCCAAGGCTGGGGTTGCGGTAAAAACGGTCAGCCGCGTGCTGAACGGACATCCCTATGTCAGTGCCGACACCCGGACCCGCGTGGAAGAAGCGATGCGCGCGCTGGATTTTCGCCCGAGCGTGGCTGCACGCATCCTGTCGGGCGCGAAATCCAATCAGATCGCTCTGATCTATGACAACCACAGCCCTTATTACATGTTTCAGATTCAGACTGGCTGCTGGGATTTCTGCCGCGCCAACAGCATCCGCTTGCTCGCGCAACCGGTAGACGTGGCCGACCCGCAAGTGGGCGAACAGGTGCGCGGGCTGGTGAGCGAGACGCATGTCGACGGCATTATCCTGTCATCACCGGTCACCGACTGCGACCCGGTGCTGCGCGCGTTGGAAGCGATGGACATTCCCTTTGTGCGGATTTCGCCCGGCACCAACCATGCGCTGACCAGTTCGGTGTTCATGGACGATGCGCAAGCCGCCGATGACATGACCACGCACCTGATCAATGCCGGGCACCGCCGCATCGGTTTCATCAAGGGCCACCAGAACCACATGGCTTCGGACGATCGCCTGTTCGGCTATCGCCGCGCGCTGGACCGGGCGGGCTTGCCCTATGATCCGGTGCTGGTGTGTGAGGGTGAGTTCGATTTCGATTCCGGCGCGCGTGGTGCCGTGGCGTTGCTGGGACTACCCAATCGGCCCACCGCCATCTTTGCGTCGAACGATGATATGGCGGCAGGCGTGCTGGCCGTGGCGCACGACCGGGGCATGAACGTGCCGGCGCAGCTTTCCGTGGCGGGTTTTGACGATACCACACTGGCCCGCACTGTCTGGCCGCCACTGACCACCATTCATCAGCCGATGGCCGAACTTGCCCGCACGGCCACGGAAATTCTCATCGCGGGCGGTGACATCACGCATCGTCGCCTGCCCCATACCCTCGTCGAACGCGCATCGGTCGCACCGCCACACAGGACCACTTCATGAGCCTTTTGCCTCTTGCACCCGAATTCCGCCCCCTTGGCCAAAGCGGGATTGCCGTATCGCCCATTGCGTGGGGCATGTGGCGGCTTGCCGAAGATGGCCGCACGCCTGCGGAAGCCGCGAAGCTGGTCCATGCGGCATTGGATGCGGGGATCAATTTCCTCGATACGGCTGACATCTATGGCTTCGACGGCGCAGCCGGTTTTGGCGATGCCGAGGCGCTGCTGGGTGACGTTCTGGCTGCTGAACCGGCATTGCGCGGGCGCATGGTGCTGGCAACGAAAGGCGGCATCCTGCCTCCACTGCCCTATGACCAGAGCGCGGACTATCTGCGCAAGGCCATCGAGGATTCGCTGCGTCGCCTGAAAACTGACGTGATCGACCTGTGGCAGGTGCACCGGCCGGACATTCTTGCCCATCCGCATGAAACTGCGCGGGTGCTGGATGATGCGGTTTCATCGGGCAAAGTGCGGGCGCTGGGCGTTTCGAATTTCACCACACATCAGATCGCTGCGCTCAATCACTTCCTTGGCGAAAAGCTGGCAACGACGCAGCCCGAAATCAGCCCATTGCGTATAACGTGTTTCGAGAATGGCGAACTTGATCAGGCGATGATGCTGGGCCTGACGCCGATGGCATGGTCCCCGCTGGGCGGGGGGCGTCTGGCTGCGCCGGAAAGCGCGCGGGACATGGCCGTGGCCGAGGCGCTGGACGCAGTGGCACAGGCGCAGGGTGTTTCGCGCACCGTGGCTGCCTATTCGTGGCTGATGGCGCACCCGGCGGGCATCATCCCGATTATCGGATCACAGAAGGCCGAACGGATCGCTGAGGGGGCGCAAGCGCTCAAGGTGCAGTGGACACGACAGGATTGGTACGCCGTGCTGGTTGCGGCGCGGGGTGAGCGGCTCCCGTAATAGCCGCAACGTATTGAAGTTTACGATTGCAAATTGAGGGCGGACGGCACCGGTTGACGGTTTTGCCGGTAATGACTTGCGTCCGCCGCGCAGAAGGAGAGGCAAGATGGCTGAACAGAATTGCGAGATCGCCTGGTTCTCGGCGCTGTGCGACGATGACTACGAGTTCCTCGGTGTGCCGGACAAGTATCTGCAATCAAGCTGGGAGCATTGCCGCAACATCGTGCTGCGCGCCGAAGAGGGCGGGTTTGACAACATCCTGCTGCCATCGGGCTACCAGCTGGGCCTTGATACGACGGCGTTTGCGGCGGCAGTTGCCACGCAAGTCCGCCGGATCAAGCTGCTGTGGGCGACGCGCATGGGCGAGGATTGGCCGCCACAACTGGCCCGCCGTATCGCCACGCTTGATCGCATCCTTGGCCCTAATGCGGCAGGAACCGGAGGGCGGCTGAACGTCAACATCATCTCGTCCGACATGCCGGGCGAAACTATCGCCAGCGGTCCGCGCTATGCCCGTGCGACCGAGATCATGAAGATCGTCCGCACGCTGCTGAACGGTGAGCACCTTGATTTCCAGGGCGAGTTCTTCAAGCTGAAGCTCGATCCGCCGCGCGTGGGGACGCTTTCGGGCAAATGCCCGGCGTTCTATTTTGGCGGCCTCAGCCACGATGCCCGCGAATGTGCTGCCGAAGCATCGGATGTCTACCTGATGTGGCCCGACACGATGGACAAGGTGCGCGAAACGATTGCCGACATGAAGGCGCGCGCTGCCAACTATGGCCGCACGCTGAAGTTCGGTTATCGGGTCCACGTGATCGTGCGCGAAACCGAGGACGAGGCACGCGCCTATGCCGACCGCCTTCTGTCCAAGCTGGACGATGAAGCGGGCAAGGCGATCCGCGAGAAGTCGCTCGACGCCAAGAACTTCGGTGTGCAACGCCAGCAGGAACTGCGCGGTGCGGCAGATGGCGATGGTTTTGTGGAAGAGAACCTGTGGACCGGCATCGGTCGTGCGCGGTCAGGTTGCGGCGCGGCCATCGTCGGCACGCCCGATCAGGTGTTGGCAAAGCTGCGTGCCTATCAGGCCGAAGGGATCGAAGCGTTCATTCTGTCGGGCTATCCCCATGTGCAGGAGGCGGACATGTTTGCCCGCTATGTCCTGCCGCATATCCAGCATGGACCCCTGAATATCTGAGAGAATATATCTGATGCCTGACGCCGTGGATCAAGCTGTGTTTGACGTTGCCGTAATCGGCGGCGGCGTCAACGGCACCGGAATTGCCCGCGATGCTGCGGGGCGGGGCGCGAAAGTGCTGCTGCTGGAAGCGCACGACCTTGCCAGCGGCACCTCGTCCAATTCCAGCAAGCTGATTCACGGCGGCCTACGCTATCTCGAACATTACGAGTTCGGCCTTGTGCGCGAGGCTTTGGGCGAGCGAGAGAAGCTTTGGGCCATTGCGCCGCACATCATCTGGCCGATGCGCTTCGTTCTGCCGTGGGTGCAGGGTCTGCGCCCACGCTGGCTGCTGCGGCTTGGATTGTTCCTTTACGATCACCTTGGCAAGCGCAAGCTGCTGCCTGCGACCGAGACGATCAGGCTGGACCGCCATACGGCAGGCAAGCCGTTGAAAAGCGAGTTCGTTCACGGCTTCGTCTATTCCGATGGCTGGGTGGACGATGCCCGACTGGTGGTGCTGAATGCTCGCGATGCGGCGAACAGGGGTGCTGATGTGCGCACGCGCTGTCCGGTGGAAAAGCTGGAGCGTGAAGGCGAAGTTTGGCGGATCGACACCGCGCAGGGCACTTTTCGCGCCCGTTCGATCATCAATGCCGCGGGGCCTTCCGTCCTGTCCATTCTGGATCGCAGCGGAGAAGAGCACACCCAATCGATCCGCCTTGTGCGCGGTTCGCACATCGTGGTGCCCAGGCTGTTCGATCACCAGTATCCTTATATCTTCCAGCTTCCTGACGGACGCATCTTCTTTGCCATTCCCTACGAAAACGATTTCACCCTGATCGGCACGACCGATCGGGATCACGTTGCAGGTCAGCCCATCGTCGCCAGCGCAGAGGAGATCGAATATCTCTGCGAAGGAGCAAGCCGGTTCTTTGCCAAGGCGGTGACGCCCGCCGATGTCGTCTGGACCTATTCCGGTGTGCGCCCGCTGGTGGACGATGGATCGGGCAAGCCGGAGACGGCCACGCGCGGCTATCGCTTCGAAGTGAGCGAAAGGTCTGAAGGCGCGCCGATCCTTTCGGTTTTCGGTGGCAAGATCACCACGTTCCGCACGCTTTCGGAAGAGGCGGTGGACCGCATGGGCGAGCGTATTCCGGCGCTGGCAGGCGCGCACTGGACTGATCGCCAACCGCTGCCGGGCGGCGATTTTGGCGTGGGAGAAGTGGACCAGCGCATTGCCGATCTTCAGGCGCGCTATCCTTTCCTGGAACCCGCTTGGGCCGCGCGCCTGCTCCACGCTTATGGCACTCTGGCGACCACGGTGCTGGGTGATGCGCAAAGCCTTGCCGATTGTGGCGAGCATTTCGGCCACGGTCTGACGGAGCGTGAAGTACGCTATCTGATTGCGCGCGAATGGGTGCATGAGGCAGACGATATTCTATGGCGGCGCACCAAACTGGGCCTGCGCCTGTCAGAGCAGCAGCAGGAACGCCTGCGTTGCGTTATGGGAGGATTTACCGCGCAATGACTGACGCCACCCCGACCGATCGGCGCTGCATCCTCGTTCTCGACGAAGGCACCACGTCCACGCGCGCGATCCTCTATGGCGCAGGCGGTGAAGTTCTCGCCTCTGCGCAGGAGGAACTGACCCAACACTATCCCGCGCCCGGTCTGGTTGAACATGACGCTGGCGAAATCTGGGAGCGCACCCTGCGTTGCGCGCGCGCGATGGTGGAGCGGGCAGGCGGACCGTCGCGCATCGCTGCCATTGGCGTGACAAACCAGCGTGAAACGGTGGTGGCTTGGGATCGCGAGACGGGCCAGCCCATCACCCGCGCCCTTGTTTGGCAGGACCGCCGCACCGAGGAGCGCTGTCGTGCTCTGCGCGAGGCAGGGCATGAGGCCACTGTTCAGGCAGCTACCGGGCTGCTGCTCGATCCCTATTTTTCGGCCAGCAAGATGGCGTGGATTCTGGAAAACGTGTCCGAAGCTGCGGCGCTCGGTCCGCGTCTGGCGTTCGGCACTGTGGAGTCCTGGTTGGTGTGGAATCTTACCGGTGGGTTGCATATCTCCGATGTGACCAATGCCAGTCGCACCATGCTCATGGCATTGACTGGACAGGGTTGGGACGAAGGCTTGTGCGACCTGTTTGGTGTGCCCGGCTCTGCGCTGCCTGAAATCGTGCCCAGCGCAGGGCTTTTTGGCGAAACCCGTGCAGATCTGTTCGGCGCGCCGATTCCGATCACCGGCCTTGCGGGGGACCAGCAGGCGGCGACCATCGGGCAGGGCTGCTTTGCCGTGGGCGAGGCCAAGGCGACGCTGGGCACCGGGGCCTTCATCCTGTCCAACATGGGCACGCGCCCGCCGCGTTCCACGCACCGCCTGCTCGGCACGGTGCTGAGCGAGGTCAATGGCGAGCGGATGTTCGCGCTGGAAGGTTCGGTCTTCGTGGCCGGAAGTCTTGTCAAATGGATGCGCGATAGTGTGGGCCTGCTGGATAATGCGGCTGATAGCGAAGCTATGGCGGCATCGGTGCCAGACAGTGCGGGCGTGGTCGTGGTCCCGGCGCTTTCGGGGCTGGGCGCGCCCTACTGGTTGGCCGATGCGCGAGGAAGCATCACCGGCCTGAGCTTTGCCGCCACCCGTGCGCACATCGTCCGTGCGGGGCTGGAATCAATCGGCCATGTCTTCCACGATCTCGCCAGTGCTTTTGCTGCCGATGGCGCGGGCTGGTCGCTACTGCGGCTCGATGGCGGAATGAGCGCCAACGACTGGCTGGCGCAGGACATTGCCAATATGCTGAACCTGCATTGCGAACGTCCCGCCGATGTGGAAACCACCGCGCGAGGCGCAGCAATTCTTGCCGCCATCGGCGCAGGCATTTATCCTGATCTTGAAGCGGCCAAGGGGATGATCCCGCCGCGCGCCGTCTTTGAACCGGCGATGGATGCAATCGCGCGCGCAGCAAGGCTTGAAACATGGCGCGCTGCGCTGGGGCGGCATCTTTGAAAGAAACGGCGGGCCAGCGCTTTCGACGCTGACCCGCCTTACAGTGCGTTTAGAACCGCGCGCCGACCCTTGCATAGACCTGCCTGCCGAACGGATCGGCAATCGTCGGCAGATAGCCGTTGAACCGGGCAAAACCGGGTGCGGTGTTGAAGGCGTTGATCATGCCCAGTGTGAAATCGAAGCGGTCGTCGGTGCCGAAGCGCAGCGCGTATTGCAGATCGAACACCGAGAACGATTTGATCTTCGTCGTGGCGGTGGCCGGGATGACCGATCCGGTGCCGCTGGTGTTCAGCGCGATGCCCTGATCATCGATCACGCCGGAAGTGTAGCGCCAGGTGCCTGACAGGGTGTGCTTCCCGTATTCCAGATCGACACCCGCAACACTGCGCCAGCGCGGTGCTGCGGCTGACGACAGCGGTGATTGGACGAACTGGTTGCGGAAGCCCACGCCGTTATAAACGATCGATTTTGCACCCGGTGTGGTCGAGCCGATATCGATATCGTATTTGAGAAGGTAGGTCAGGTTGTCACGCACCGTGACGCCCACTTCACCAATGTCGAAGCCGATGGAAGCTGCGAAATCGAGGCCGGAGGTTGCCGTGCCGCTGGGCGCGTTGAACGAGGTTACCTGCACCGCCTGAATGTTGCCACTGGAATCGCGGATCACTGCCGGGCCGCGTGGTGCAGCATTGACCACTGCCTGCGCGCTCTGCAACTGGATCTGGTTGTTGTACTTGTAGTGCCAGTAATCCAGCGAGATGCGCGCGCGCGACATTGGCAACAGTGTGCCGCCGATATTGAAGACGTCGGCAGTTTGCGGCTTCAGGTTGGGGTTGCCAAAGGTCTGTATCGTGCGGAACGTGGTGTCGGGTGGCGTGGTCGTAGGATCTGTAACGTTGCCCACCCCGGTTGAGATCAGGCTGGCCGCGCCATTTGCGATGGTCGGGGCCTGAAACGCCCGGCTGATCGATCCGCGCAGGCTGACTTCGGGAATGATGCGCCAGTTGACCGCAGCCTTGGGCGTGGTGGTGTTGAATCCGCCGTAGTCTTCATAACGTGCCGCTGCGTTGACGTTCAGCCCGTCTATCACTTCATAGTTGGCCTCGATAAACGCGCTCTTCACCGTGCGCGTGAACTCGGTATTCAGGCGCTTGCCAAGAAAGCCCCCGAAACCGCTGAGCAGCAGGTCGGAATACTGCGAGGACGACTTTTCGCGGCGGTACTGCCCGCCGATAGCCACCGCCAGTTCATGCCCGTTGATATTGGCCAGCGTGCCGTTCACCACCGCTTCGGCTAGGTAATATTCGCGCTTGAAATTGAAATAGACGTCGGTCTGCAGGTTGTGGATCAGCGACGGGTCCATCTTGGAAAGATCGGTCTGCAGTGGGCTGTAATAGAGGCAACTCCCGCTTCCCGCCACGGCACCGCCACCCGCTCCGTTGAACAGGTAATTGCAGTTCGGCCCGCCAAAGCCGTTCAGCGCGGCCTGGAACAGATTCATGTCCGTATCCTTGTCCCGCGCGACGGTGTGCGAGGCGGAGTAGGATACGTTGGCGGTGTACTTCCAATCGGATACGAGCTTGCCCCGTGCGCCGACGACATAGTGCTGCTGGTTCACGGTATCGCGCATGACACGATGGTCGTAGCCGCCGGGGAATCCCTCGGCGCCGATGGCCCGCCCGAAGAACACGATCGGGACGCCGAACGGGTTATAGGGGTTGCTGGCGGGCATCGTCGCGTTGCCGGCGTTCTGGGCATAGGACGGCACGCCAAAACGCTGCGAATCCTGATGATAGTAGCTGAACTCGGCAAACAGCGTGTGATCGGGTGCGATCTCGATCGTGGTGTCGTTGTGGATGTTCACGCTTTTCGAACGCGGGCGGATTGGATTCTGGGGCTGGAAGTTGAACGCACAGTTGCCAAGGCCGAACGTTGCGCCGGTCGTGGGGATATAGGTGCTTTCCGTGCCTGCCTTGCCGCAGTTCGGATCAACCACGGTCAGGCGACCGCCCACGGCCTTGGAATCGAACAGTGCGGTATAGTCGTTGCCGTTGATAACCACGTTGCCGCCGCTGGCGGTCGTCGGGCGGCCGATCAGCGTGTAGCGACCGGGAAAGCCCGCGCCCGAGGGATTGAAGAAGTTCGTGATATCGCGATCTGCGTTCTGCAGATTGTCGGTAAAGCGATAGGACGCTGAGGTGACCGAATGGAAGGTATCGTTGCCGATGCCGACCATCGCCTGCACGTTCCACGAGTTCGATTTGTCGATCCCGGTATATTGCGCCGAAATGCGCGCGCCTTGGAATGTAGTGTTGGTGATCACGTTGAACACCCCTGCCACGGCATCGGCACCATATGTCGATGATGCGCCGTCGAGCACAGTTTCGACGCGGTTGATCGCTATGTCGGGCGTCAGGCTGTTGAGGTTGACGAAATCATCACCACCCTGTGGTGTGACGCGGCGGTTGTTGAGCAGGACCAGCGTGGAGCCGCTACCAAGGCCACGCAGATTGACCGAGCGGGTATCGCGCGTATCGGCGCCGCCCTTGGCCAAATCCTGCATCCCGCCAACGCTGCCCACGTTCTGGGGAATGAAGCGGGTAAGATCGCCCAGCGACGTAACGCCGGTGCGCTGCAAGGCCTTGCTGTCAACCGACAGAACCGGCGAGGCACGGTCTTCCTGCCGCACATTGCCGAGATAGGTGCCGGTTACGATGATTTCTTCGGCCTTTGGGGGCGCTTCGGCACCTGCCCCGTCGACGCTCTGCGCAAAGGCAGGGCCAGCAGTGGCGGCAACCAGCGCGAGCGCGGATATACCGGAAAACCGCAGGCGAAGGCTGGCGTTCGGTGTTACGGACATGACGTTCCCTCCCGTTAAACGATGCACGAAGGGAGCGTCCGCGAGCGCCCCTGCGCCCGGTCCGCGATCGGCGCCATGCGGCGTCGATGAGATATAACCCTTCCTGCAATCCTCGAAAAAGACCTTGCCTCAGCTTGTTCAAGCAAGGAAATATAAGTTTCTGATCGATTGATCAGGAATTGCTATTGATCTGCTTTCAGCGAAGCACGGTGCTGTCTTCGGCCTGTTGCAACAGCCGTTCGGCATCGCGCGGCAAGAGCCAGCCCGCTGCCTGTTGTTGCGCTACCGCTTGCCGCACTCGTGCGACGAAGCCCGCGTGATTACCGTAGCGCTCTTCCAGCGAAAGACGCGAATCGCCCGTGGCCTGCCGGCTGGCAAGGGTGCGCGCGAATGGAACGAAGCCGCCTATGAAGCTGCATCCGCCCCCTGCGTCAAAGCCCGTCGTTGCCTCGTTCCAGCCAAGGTAAGTTCCAAGCGGAACCTGTAACTGAACCGAAGCGATACCCGATGTCTCGTTTCCGTCAGCGTTCACACGCGGGACCAGTTGCGGGATTGTGCCGAGCTGCTTTGGCGGCAATGCTGTCAGCACGCCGCTCACGTCGCGGTGACGTAATCCTTTGCCGAAGTTGTAATTCGGCATGACGTTCAGCATTCGTGCGGGGTCAGGCGTGCCGGGCACTTGGGGCCAGCCCATCGCCTGCGCATCTGCCTTCACCAGATCGCCGCCCGCAATGGTGGGATATGCGCTGGGCTTTGGTTCGGCACCGCTGCGCACCCAATCCACCAACATCGCCTGGGCCGCGCGCAGGCTTTCCAGTGATGGGTTGGGATTGCCCGGCAGTCTGCACCCCGGGACCGCGCCATCGCCCGCTGGTTTGAAGCCGCCGGTCCATGATCCGCCATGCGTAACGCTGGGAAAGTAATAGCGGCGCACGTTGGCAGGCAGCGGCACATCCTGGGCGGCGTCGGTGCCGATCAGGCCGGGCGCCATGCGCAGGCCCCAGAACTCTGCCGAGCCGAACGTCTCTATTACCTTGGGGCACGTGTTGCTGATGGTGCAACGGTCCAGCAGGCTGGTCGTGCCAAGGCCGCGCACCTTGTCGTTATAAGGCGACCACCAAAGCGTGCCTTCGCTGCCCGGTTCAAAGGCGCGCGCCGCGCCGCCCGGCACGCCGAACCTGAGGTTGAGCGGCACTTGCCGCGCGGCAATGTTGGGATTGATCCCGTCAAACACGATATGGCCAGCTTCATCCGCATTGAACCCAAGGTTGACGAAGCTCTTGAGGAAGTTGCCTGATTGCGACGTGCCGCTGGCAACCGTCCATCGCACAGCCCCCGCCACGTCATCCGGTGCGTTGCGCAGACGGGCAACCAGATCGCGCGTGGCGGCAAAGCCGATGCCGAGTACCAGCGGGTCTTTCCCGGTGTAGACCAGCGAATAGGCGCGCGCTGGATCGAACCCATAGCGCAAGCAGAGTTTGTGGGGATCGGGTGTCCCGGGGAATGGTATGTTGGTGCAGTCGGCAAAAGCCCAATCCCGCGCGGGCATTGGGTGCCGCACGGCGCTGCCCGCCGTCTGGTAGAACAATCCGGCCTTGCGCGTATCGAGCGAAACGGGCGCTGGTCGGGGTGTGGGGCGGCCGATGCTGCCGGTGATGTCCACGCTGCGAGTGCCTGAGGGCACATCCTGAAAGCGCACCAGCACCGGCCCGGTCAGCGGCTTGCCAGCCTTGCCCTTCGCCACAGGGACAGTAGCCGTCTGCAACCCCGCATCGGCGGGCAGATCGCCCTGCCATCCGCTGACCAGCCGCACGTGGCCATCGGCATCGGCACCGATCATGAAGTTGCCGCGATTGGGCACGTCATAGAACAGCACGCCGCTTGCCTTCGCGGGATCGACGGGGCGCGCGAGGCGAAAGGTCGCGCTGTAGGGAACCAGCCCTTTTTCATCGCGCGGCGCATGGCTGATATCGGTGATCACCGAGTTGCCGGGAAGACGCGGATCGAGCGTACCTTCGAAATGGCCGGAAACGATTTCGTAATCCGGTGCGCCGGGCACCTTTTCGGCAGCGATCACCGTATCGACAATGACACGGCTAACCTTGGCCACCGCGCTGCCCGGAAGCATCAGTGCCATTGCCGATAACCCGGCAAGCGCAACTGCGCGATTACGGTTCACGGTCACAGGCATTCTCCGGGGATAGGCATGTCGAGAAGTTGGGCACCAAGAGTCTTGCCGTGCGGATCAAGCGCGAGCGAGCGCGTGACCCCACCGGCCAGCGCGCCTTCCAGTACGAAATTCAGTGCGTGCAGACCGGGCAATTCGAACCGTTCGATCCGGCGGCAGACAAGGCGCGGCAAGTGCTCGCTGATGCGTTCAGCGGTGACCGTTCGCGCCAGCAGTGGATAGTCCTCTGCCCGCCAGGCAAAGATGGCGATCTGTGATGTGTCACCCTTGTCGCCAGTACGCACGTGGGCGATGTCGCGAAGGATCATGTCAGGCTACCTCGATTTCAACACGGGGCTGCGCCAGATCGCGATCAATCAACGTCGATGCCACGGCCAGCACCTTGCGCGCCGTGCGGCTTACTCCGCCGCCACCCATCGGACCGTTGGTGTAAAGTGCGTCAACCTCGGCACCGATACTTTCCGCGTGGTGCAGCGTATCGGCCCGGCCTGCCACGCGGACGCGCACTTCACGCGGGGGACTGGTATCAGCAACTGCTCGGCGATCCACAGCGTCGATTCCGATCAGGTCGAACTGCATCGCGCCGACATCCATACCGCGTATCCGCAGTCGTTCGCGCACGATATCCAGTGCCAGTCTGCCGCGCTCCACCGCGCCCGGTCCGGCATAGGAAATCTGTCCTTCGCCGATGAAACCGTCTTCATAGCAGATGGAAACCTTCAGCGTATCAGGGCGCGGGGTTCCCGTAGCGCCGATGACTTCGACGCGATCACGGCCCTGTGCGGCAATGCGAACGCCGGTGAAATCGGCAACGACATCGGCCTGCAGATAAGCAGCGGGATCAAGGATCTCGTAGAGCAGTTGTTCTTTGCAAGTTGCTTCCGTCAACGCGCCGCCGGACCTTTCCAGTTTGCCGAAAGTGGCGCGTCCGTTTTCGTCCACGTCAGCAAAAGGGAACCCAAGTCGGGCCAAATCCGGGATATCTTTTACGCCGGGATCGGCAAAGTAGCCTCCGCACAATTGACCTGCGCATTCCAGCAGGTGTCCGATCATCGTGCCTTGCCCCAGCTTGTCCCAATCGTCCATCGACCAGCCAAAGGCGTGGACCAACGGGGCGAGGAACAGCGCAGGATCGCAGACCCGGCCCGTTAGCACTGCGTCAGCGCCCATGCCCAGCGCGGTTACGATGCCGTCCACGCCGAGGTAGGCATTGGCCGAAACCACCGCATTGCCCAGATCCCTGCTGGTGCCGTCTCGGTCGATCAGCGGAAAATCCTGCGCCATGATAAGATCGAGCACATCATCGCCCAGCACGGCTGCGGTCCGATAACCCGTCAGTCCCAGTTCGCGCGCGATTTGCGTGGTGGTGCGTGCCGCCGCCAGCGGATTTGCCGCGCCCATATTGCTGATAATGCCCACGCCGTTTTGCCGGGCGATTGGCATGGCGGCGCGCATCCTTGCATCCAGTAGCGGGTCGAAACCGCCAGCAGGATCGATCTGCCGCGCGGCCTGCGCAAGGCCGATGGTCCGTTCGGCAAGACATTCGAAGGCAAGATAATCGAGCTGGCCATGTTCCAGAAGTTCGATTGCCGGTTCGATCCGGTCGCCCGAAAAGCCAGCTCCCGAACCGATGCGGATGCGCCGCCCGATCATGCTGCGAAAACTCCGAAAAGAACGGCAGCGCCAGTCATCACCAGCGATGCGGCAAAAAGCCACGGGATCGAAAAGCGCTGGTGTGCGCCAAGCTCGATGCCGCTGAGGCCAGCAACAAGGAAGGTCGCCGGGGTGAGGGGGCTGACAGGGAAGCCGGTGGTCATCTGCCCCAGCAGCGCTGCCTGTGCCACCTTGACCGGGGCTACACCATAATGCCCGGCCACTTCAGCAATCACCGGCAATACGCCAAAATAGAAGCTGTCGGGATCGAACACGAGGCTGAGCGGCATGGCCACGCTGGCAAGGATCACCGGGATATGCGGCCCGAAACTTTCGGGCACCAGCGCCACACTGGCACCGGCCAAGGCCTTGATCATGCCGGTGCCATTGAAAATGCCGGTAAATGCCCCCGCGGCCAGTAGCACGCCCACCATCAGCATCGCAGCAGGCGCATGGGCTTCTATCCGCGCGCGCTGCTGGGCCGGAGCCGGATAATTGAGCGCCAGCGCCAGCGCCGTCCCCAGCATGAACACCACCACGGGTTCGGCCACGCCGCTGACCATG
The DNA here is from genome assembly GCF_049240505.1 of Novosphingobium sp. Lineage (GTDB taxonomy): Bacteria > Pseudomonadota > Alphaproteobacteria > Sphingomonadales > Sphingomonadaceae > Novosphingobium. Next base: position 10,768 of record NZ_JBMLSM010000137.1, on the reverse strand, counting down.
AGTGCGATGACCGCCAGTGTCAGCAGCAGGTTGGCTGCGAACAGGTGGGGGCGCAGATTGGCAGGGTCGCCGCCGTGGGGTGCGGCGATGGCAGCCAGCGCGTTGGGATGTTCCGCGCCATTTCCGCCTTCTGCAGCGCGCAATCCCAGACGCCGCTCTTCACGGTGGCCGAGATACCATGAGGCTGCGAATACGAAGGCCAGACCCACGAGCTGCACCCATACAAGCGGTGTGAAAATCTCGCTGACAGAGAGTTTGAGCGAAGCCGCAGCCCGCACTGTTGGCCCGGTCCACGGCAGAAAGTTCACGCCTGCCGCCATCGATGCGGTGCAGGCCAGCACGCGGCGGTCCATGCCCAGTTCGTCATAAAGCGGGCGCAGCGCCGGGATGGTGACAAGGAAGCAAACCGCGCCAGAGCCATCAAGATGAATCAGCAGGGCCAGTGCTGCCGTGCCCACTGTGATCCGCGAAGGTCGCCGTCCTACCAGTTTCAGTATCCCGCCAACCAGAGGGGCCAGCAGGCCCACATCAGTCATGATGCCGAAGAAAAGGATGGCGAAGACAAACATTCCCGCAATCGGGGCGATCTGTCCGATGCCCTTGATCACATGATCGGGAATTGCCCCAGCCTGTCCCAGAACCACGGCGGCAAGGCTGGGAATGAGGATCAGCGCAACCAGCGGCGACACGCGGTTCGACAGGATTGCCGCAAGCAGGAGCAACAGCGTTGCCATCGCAACCACAACCAGCATTCTAACCCTCTCCCGTGGCTGAAGCGCCTATCATTGCGGTTCATGCCGCAAGCGTATCAATCCAACAATTAGAGTTACCTGATCGATTGATCAGAATTTTGCATCGACGGCCATTTCCAACAGCAATCGTCTGAAGGCTTCCGCCGCCGGAGCCAGCGTGCGTTCGGCCAGCGTGCAGATGCCGATGGTGCGCGATGCGATCGGGGCTTGCGTGGTTCGCCATGAAATCTGCTTTCCCACTGCCATCAGCGGCAGGGTGGACTTGGGCAGCAGCGAAATGCCCAGACCTTCACCAATCAGCCCGCCCACGGTGGCCAGTTGCGTGCATTCGAAGCGGGCCGTTGCATCAATGCCTGCCGCTGCGAACAGGCTGTCGGTCATCATGCGCACGCTACTGCGCGGCTCCATCGCGACGAAGGGATATTGTGTGAAGACATGCCACGGTGCAGGATCGGGAATGGCGGCAAGGTCGCCGGGCCTGCACACCAGCACGTATTCGTCCTCGAACATCGGTTCAAAGCGGATGGCCGATGTGCCCGTGGGCGGGATCGTGATGGAAATGTCGATCGAACGGTCCTGCAGGTTCTGCAGTAACCCGCCTGTCAGGTTTTCCCGCACGATCACTTCCACCCGTGAACGGGCTTGCAGGAATCGTGCGATCGCCTTGGGCAGGAAATCCGCCGCGACCGATGGCAGCGCGCCTACGACCACACGTCCGCGTTCCCCACTGAACGTCTGATCCAGTTCGCGAAAGGCGAGATCGAAGTCCGATGTCAGGCGCTCCACGATGGGCACCAGCGCCGCGCCTGCATCGGTCAGCATGACATTGCGCGAATTGCGATCGAACAGCCGAACGCCAAGGTCTTCCTCAAGCAGCTTGATCGTGCGGCTGAGCGCGGGTTGCGAGAGGTTGGCGATGCGCGCCGTTTCACTGAAGCTGCATGTCCGCGCCACCAGAAGGAACAGGCGAAGGCTCGACATGCTGGGTGACCGGGCCATTATGTTCATCTCCCTGATCGTGATCGTTCTCGGCTAAACCCCTATCACATGGTGAAAGGCTTAAGCGGCGCTACTGATCCATCCGGTGCAGCCGCCTTCAATAAGTTGGCCAGCAAGTTGACTGCGCCAAGCGTCGCTTGCCTGTCGGGCACGATCATATCTGAAAGCGTAAGGCCGCGAACGGCCCAGACCATCAGCCGTTTGACCGAACGCGCTGTTTCCTCGTCACCGCCATAGGCCTCGCGCATCTTGGCCAGCGCGCCTTCCTCGGCTGCTTTTTGCGTCGGGCCGACCATCTGGGCCAGATCAGGATCGCTTCGGGCTGCCTGCAGGATTTCAAGCACGGCGATACCGGCAGGCCGGGACAGGACCGACCAGAGAATCCTTGGCCATTCAAACAGACGATCCATTTCTGGCGCTTGCACGATCTCTTCATATCGCATCATTTCGTCATCAAAGACCATTCTGACGACGGCAGCCATCAGTTCTGCCCTCGTGTGAAAATGATGGAGGAATGCTCCGCGTGACACGCCCGCGCGTTCGGAAATGATCGCGGTGGTTACTGCAGCATAGCCAAGCTCGTGAATGGCAGAAACCGTTGCGTTCAGCAGCGCGGCCCTTGTCTCAGCTGTTCTTTCTTCCTGCGTCCGACGTTTCTTCACGCTCTGCCCCACACCCCGATGCTCAATGCCCCTGATCTAATCCACGCATACACCAAATTGTTCAAGGTGCAGTAATAACATTCATGCTTGAATGTATGTTTTATGATGGTAGAGCGCCCGCCAGTTCATACAAACTGCAGGGAGAGAAGCATGAAGGCGTGGAAATTCATTCTTGGTGCAAGCGCTGCAGCGATTGCCATGCCCGCTTTTGCGCAGGATGGCAGCGACGCGGGCGAAGAAGGCGTTGGTGAGATTGTCGTCACTGCGCAGCGTCGCAGCGAAAGCATCCAGAAAATCCCTGTCAGCCTTACTGCCGTCGGATCTGATGAACTGCGCACTCGCCAGATCAACGATCTTGTCGGTGTCGCTCAGGCTGCGCCCAGCCTGCAGATCGGGACAGATGCCAGTTTTTCCGTTCGCGGGGTCGGCACGCTGGCCTTTGCCGGAACCATCGATTCAAGCGTGGCGCTGGCGATCGACGAGGTGAACCTGGGCCGTCCGGTGCTGGGCGCTCCGCTGCTCATGGACATTGAGCGAGTTGAAGTGCTCAACGGCCCGCAAGGCCTGCTTTTCGGCAAGAATGCCTCTGCCGGTTTGCTTAACATCGTGACCGCTCGCCCGCGCATTGGCGAGTTTTCGGGCGGCAGCGACATTGAAGTGACTTTCCGCGAAACGCCCGGAGCAGATCGCGAGGCGCCAGGCATTATCGCACGCCAGGTTCTGAATATCCCTGTTACCGCAAACTCTGCCCTGCGCATCAATGCGCTCTATGGGTATCAGGAGCCGCCGGTAACACGCATCGACAGCGTCGCGCGGGGGCGTCGCGATGACCTGAACCGTCGGAACGTGCAGCTCAAGGGCAAATACCTGCTTGAAGCCAGCGATGCCCTGTCGCTCTATGTCATCGGGGATTACAACAAGCTGACGGGTGCGGGCGCATTCTTTGACCGGACCTGGCGATCCTTCGGTGCAGGCAGCACGCGCAAGGACATTTACGAAAGCACTGGCGGCACCGCAGGGCCGGAGAACTTCCTGCTCTCTGGCGATGGCGGTGCCTTCCGCGATATCGAAACCGGCGGTGCACAGGCGGCGATCAGCTACAAACTCGATTCAGGGCTGGAACTGTCGAACATCTTCGCATGGCGCTATTATTCCAATAACCAGAGCCTCGATGTCGATTACCTCCCGGTCGAGCAGGTCAACGTCAATGCGACCACGGCACGCTATGATCAGTACTCCAACGAACTGCGTGTTGCGCTTCCCGTCGATGCGCCGCTCAGCGGCCAGGCCGGGCTGTTTTACTTCAAGTCGACGCTTGACCAGTCCAGCGATATCTTCGGAAACCTCGGCTTCCCGCCGTTCCTGCTTCCGCAATACCCGTTCTGCGTCGGCGCGGTGGCCACGCCCGGCGCACCTCCGGGAACCTGCTCGGTCAGCAACAGCTTCTTTATCGGTCGCGATACGGATTTCGTGCTCGACACGCAAAGCTATGCCGCATTCGGTCAGTTGACGTATGAATTGACCCAAGGTCTCAAGCTGATTGCCGGTGGGCGCTACACGCGCGACGAAATCCGTCTCGACCTCACGCATGGCCGTCGCAACTATTTCGTGACGCTTTCAGGCCCGAACGGGCGTTACCGTGAAGCCTTCGATACCAACAATTTCAGCTGGAAGCTGGGTGCGCAGTATCAGGCTACACCGGATATCCTGCTGTTTGGCTTCCAGGGCAGGGGCTACAAGGGGCCGGGGTTCAACGATACCAGCATCGTCGGCACAAACGGCACGGCATTCGTCCCTGCAATCCGTCCCGAAATTTCGAATACGACCGAACTTGGCATCAAGACCGCTTTCTTTGATCGCAAACTGACGCTCAACGTCTCGTTCTATCGCACCATTTTTGATGATTATCAGGTGCAGTCGCTTGATACCGCGTTGCAGACCTTCGTGGTTCAGAATGCGGCAAAGGTGAAGACGCAGGGCGTCGAAGTAGGCTTTACCGCACGTCCCATATCCGGGCTTTCGATCAACGGCGGCATGTCGTTCCTTGACGCCAAGTTCCAGAGCTTCCCCGGCGCGCAGTGCTATTCCGGTCAGACGACGCCAAGTTGCGCAACGTCTGGAACGTTCGACGCTGCGGGGCTGAGGCTTCCGGTTTCACCGAAGTTTACCTCCACCGTTCAGGCGACATACGACCTGCCGGTCAGCGGCGATGTTGTGCCGTTCCTTCAGGGTAACTGGTATCACCGCTCCTCGGTGAACTACATCCTCAACGGCGCACCGGGCGGCTTCTTCCGTTCGGTCGATACCTTTGGCGCGAACATTGGCGTGAAGCTGGGCAACACTCTGCAGGCAAGCCTGTTCTGCAAGAACTGCACCAACGAACACGTCCCGCAAAGCATCTCGTTGGATGCTGGCGAAGAAAACGATGGGATCGGATCATACGGACAGGTCTTCGGCCTCGATTCCGTCAGATCGTTCGGTCTGTCGCTGTCCTTGCGCTACTGAAAACTCAAAAGCCGGGGCGAGATCCGCCCCGGCTTTTCATTTGCAACGTTGCCGATATTTTCTCCCGACATGGGCAAGCCCGTTGCTGTCAGTGCGCGATAAAGCCGCCATCGGTTGGCAGCGTAATGCTCGTCACAAAGCTTGCCTTGGGGCTGCATAGCCCAGAACGGCAGTCACTTTCGCTGCATGAGCAAGGCTTCAATGGAAATCGCGCGATCTTGGCAGAATCCTGACGTCACGTGGGTGACTGTGCACGCGAGGGCGCTGAGGATGATGAATTTCGTCGTTGCGTGAAATTGGCGGCGATAGGCGTTCCTGATCGGCTAGATGTTCAAGCATTGCCGTGCGGTCTATCACCTTAGTGGCCATAAGGTGCACTACCCCTTCATTACTTTTCTGTATTTCACCTTCGATCAGCATAAGGCGCGCAGCCATGACGGCGCGGCGTTGTTTATCGAGATCGCGTGCCCATAGCAGCGCATTTACGATCCCGGTTTCGTCTTCGATCGTGATGAAAACCGCGTTACCCTTACCGGGGCGCTGGCGGGTGAGCACGACACCGGCAACACGCGCCTTGCGGCCATCGGGCAGGGCGTTCGCATCGACGCACGATAAAACGCCTTCACGGATCAGGGTTGTGCGCAGGAACTGCATCGGATGGCCTTTCAAGGAAAGGCGCGTGGTCTGATAATCGGCGACAACCTCCTCGGCCAGTGACATCGTGGGAAGGCGTGCATCCACTTCCTGGCCAAGCTCGGGAGCGGCGGCGCTCGCAAACAGCGGCAATTGTGTCGGTGGGGTGCGGCGTACATCCCACAAGGCATCGCGGCGTGATCCTGCCAGTATGCCGAATGCATCGGCGTCGGCCAGCTTGCGCAAAGCAGCAGGTGGCAGCGCTGCGCGGCGAGCGAGATCTTCGATTGAGGCGAAGGTGCCCGTCTGACGGGCCTGCACTGTGGTTTCGGCCCAGTCCTGACGGAAGCCATCGATGCGGGAAAAGCCCAACCGCAATGCCAGCGAGCCGTTTGCCGGGCGTTCCAGCGTGCAGTCCCAACCGCTGGCGTTTACGTCCACCGCGCGTACATCCACGCCATGCTCCTGCGCATCTCGGACAAGTTGTGCAGGAGCATAGAAGCCCATCGGTTGGCTGTTGAGCAGTGCGCAGGTAAACACTGCCGGATGACAGCATTTCAGCCATGACGAGACATAGGCCAGCCACGCAAAGGCCTGCGCATGGCTTTCGGGAAAGCCGTATTCGCCAAATCCCTTGATCTGCTGATAGCACCGTTCGGCGAAATCGCGCTCATAGCCGCGTCGCACCATGCCATCGATCAGCAGATCTTCGTAATTGTGTACTGTCCCGTGATGGCGGAAAGTCGCCATCGCGCGTCGCAAACCATCTGCTTGTGATGGCGTAAAATCGGCAGCGACGATGGCCAGCTTCATGGCTTGTTCCTGAAACAATGGCACGCCCAGCGTTTTCCCTAAAACTTCGCACAACTCGTTTTTGTCGTGCGGATGGGCGGGACTGGGAAACACGACTGTTTCCTCCCGATTTCGCCGCCTGAGATAGGGATGGACCATGCCACCCTGAATCGGACCGGGCCGGACGATGGCGACCTGAATGACCAGATCGTAAAGCTTCTTGGGTTTGATCCGGGGCAGCATGGCAATCTGCGCGCGACTTTCGACCTGAAATGTGCCGATGGAATCGCCTCGTTGAAGCATGATATATGTAGCTTTGTCCTCTCGCGGGACTGTGGCCAGCGTCAGGTCGATCCCCTGATGTGCACGCAGAAGATCAAAACTTTTGCGGATCGCGGTGAGCATACCCAGGGCGAGCACATCGACCTTCATCAACCCCAGTGCGTCGATATCGTCTTTGTCCCATTCGATGAAGGTGCGGTCTGGCATGGCTGCGTTGTGGATCGGCACGAGTTCATCAAGGCGCGTCTCGGTCAGCACGAAACCCCCAACGTGCTGCGACAGGTGACGCGGAAAAGTCAGCACTTGGTCGACCAGCGTCTTCAGCCGGGCAACTGCCGGGTTGGCAATGTCCAGCCCAGCCTCTTCGACGCGCGCCTCGGGCACGTTATTTCCCCAGTTGCCCCAGATGGTCGAAGCAAGACGCGCGGTTACATCCTCTGTCAGGCCCAGCGCCTTGCCAACCTCCCGAAGCGCGCTTCTTGGGCGGTAATGGATGACTGTGGCGGCAATGCCTGCTCGCTCGCGGCCATAGCGGGCATAAATGTACTGCATGATCTCCTCGCGGCGTTCATGCTCGAAGTCCACGTCGATGTCGGGCGGTTCATCGCGTTCTTCAGACAGGAAGCGTGAAAACAGCAGCTTTTCATGCACTGGATCGATGGGAGTGATGCCAAGGAAATAGCAGACCAGCGAATTCGCCGCACTGCCGCGTCCCTGACACAGGATCGGCGGATCAAGGCTACGGGCATGGTGCACTATATCGTGTACAGTGAGGAAGTAAGGTGCGTAGTTCTTGCCACGGATCAGGCGGAATTCCTCGCTCAACACAGCACAATAGTTTTGGGGCAAGCCTTCGGGAAAATGCGCAAGGCCTCCCTCTTGAACCAGGTGTTCCAGCCAGTCCTGCGGCTCCCAGCCTTCCGGCACTGGTTCATGTGGATATTCGTAGTGCAGATCCTTGAGAGTGAAGGCGATATGCGAAAGCAACTCGATAGTTGCTGCAATAGCTTCAGGGCAGGCGCGGAACAGGCGTGCCATTTCAGCAGGCGGCTTCAAGTGGCGTTCCGCGTTGGCAAGCAAACATTGCCCGGCTGTGGCAATGGTCGTGCCCTCACGGATGCAGGTCAGAACATCGTGCAAAGGCCGCACATCGGGGTGATCGTAAAGCGCATCACATGTGGCGAGCAGCGGTGTACCGCAGGCCCTGCCCAGCGCCTGCATTTGCGCCAACTGTCGCGCATCTGTCCCGTCACGCCGCATCGTGACGGCAAGCCATACGGCACCGGGGCGCGCTTCGGCCAACCGTTTCAGGACAGCCTGATCGTTGCCGGTGACGATCAGCAGCAGATCCTCGGCATGATCCAGCAGATCGTGCAGATATAGCGTGCAATCGCCTTTTTCGGCGCGCCGATTTCCTAGTGTCAACAGCCGTGTGAGCCGCCCCCAGCCGTGGCGAGTAGCGGGATAAGCGACGATGTCCGGCGTCCCGTCTGCAAACACCAGTCGCGCGCCCACTGCCAACTGTAACCCACTTTCTTGTTCGCCGAGTTCCCTCCAGGCTATATGCGCGCGCACCACGCCCGCCACGGTATTGCGATCGGCAATGCCGATCCCCGACATGCCGAGATGATGCGCGCGTGCCACCATTTGCGCAGGATGCGAAGCACCACGCAGAAAACTGTAGTTGGTGGCAGCGACAAGTTCGGCAAAGGGCAGAGTGCCGTTCATGCAAATAACCCGTGCAGATACCATTTTGGCTTCTGAAGCTCTTCGTAAAGTCCGTGTCGAAATATCCAGTAACGCCGTCCACGAATGTCCTCGATCCGGTAATAATCGCGCGTCAGTCCGCCTTTTCCGGGATTTTCGCCGCCTTTGCGTCGCCACCATTCTGGAGCGATCCGCTCTGGCCCTTCATAAAGCCGCACCTCATGCAGTTTGCGTCGCCAGCGGAAACGATGGGGCGGACCGTCGGGCACTTCGGCGATGACTTCCACCGGCTGTGGTGGATCAAACAGGAACAGTGGGCGCATTGGTGGTTCACCCACAGGTGGCGTTGGCCAGCGCACGGGGTCGCGAGCGTGGATGACAGGCAAGGCTAGTTGGCTTTGTTCAGGAATATGGCTGTCTTGTGGCAACAGGCAGCATAGACTGGTCGGCCCCAACCGTGTGCTCAGCCTATCAATCAGCTCAGCCAATGCCGCATTGACCTGCTCTTCGCCGTCAAGCGCAGGCTGGCTTGCCACAAGCGGTTCGGTGACGGGCAGGAACAGTGTGATCCGATCATAGCCAAAGCCAGGATCAAGAGGGTCGGCCAGCGTCGCAATTCGCTCATCAAACAGGCGCAATACGGGGGCAGGATCGCGCGTAGGCAAACCGGTTTCTATCGCCAGCCTATGCCGCGCGCCATCGCTGCGGAACAGTGTCAGCACGAAACGCCGTCCGCCAAGGCCACGTTCCTCGAGTTTTCGAGCGGCTTCACGCAGCAGATCGAGGAAGCAGGCGGCTATGCTGGCCTGAAGCGCCACTGGTTCGGAAAAGCGGTGTTCAAAATGAAGTGGTTCAGGGTGAACCAGAGGGTCAACGGGGGCATGTTCCTCGCCCAAAAGGCGGCGCAATGCTGTAACTGTGCCTGCACCAAAGCGTGCGGCGATGCTGGCCGCCGGGCGCGTTGCCAGATTTCCGATGGTTTTCAACCCCGCGCGGCGCAAGGTCGTCTCCGCTTCATCATCCAGCCCCAGTGCCAGTACGGGCAATGCGTGCAATGCCTGTCGCTCCTCCGTCACGGGCAAGGGGGCGTAGCGTGCCAACGCTTGCGCTCCTTGCGCGGTAGCGGCCACAGCCATGCGCACATTCATCCCGATAGCGATGAAGGTATCCTCGATCTGTGCGACAAGGCCTGTCTCGCCGCCAAACAGGTGTTCGCTGCCGGTAATATCCAGCGTTATCCCATCGGGCGGGGCAAGGGCGATGCGCGGTGACCAGCTCAGGCACTGTTCGGCCAACCTTTTCAAACAATGACGGTCAGCTTCCTCGTCCACATCGGCCACGGCAAGATCAGGATGCAACGCGCGTGCGTCAGCTAGCGTCTGGCCAGGCGCAATGCCCAGTGCACTGGCGTGAGCATCGACAGCCCGCAAACGAAGTGCGCCTTTGACCTTTCCCACGATGGCCAGAGGCGCGTCAGGCGACCCATCGCTCATCGCTCCCGCTTCCCGCCCTTCCAGCCGCAGCCGGTCGGTGGGAAGCAGGGGAAACCACAGCGCCAGATGGCGCCGTTTCACGGAACATACGTTGGTCACGGTCCCACTCCAGGCGCCAGCCTAGCCCGCAGGGGCCTGATCGCTGGCGCAGCAAGGTCACATCAAAGGTCGGCAAGCCCGGTGCATTGTCCGGCAGCGCGCTTGAAGGCGCAGCGGCAACCTGCCAGCGGGTCTGCGCTGCGCTGGGTACGGGCGCGGCATCGAAACGTAGCAGTAACAGCGGCACGCCCGATTTCTCGGCGGCCAAAGCAAGACGGCGGCTGGCGGTCAGGTCCAGCTCACGCATTGCTCCCCAGCCTTCTACCATGACTGCGCCCAGCGTCGGGCAGCGCAAGGCATCAACCGCAGTACGGAGCAGAGACATTGCGTCAGCGACTACGCCCACGAGTGCAAGTCCCGGCGTACCTCCTAGTTCGGCCCAGCCATTGGCCTGCGCTACCCCGCCCAGTCGCACCGCGCGCTGTGCTCTCAGCCACAGAACCCGGCCCTCGGTTGTGGTCAGAACTGTTGCCAGCGCCACGCCGAAACCTGCTGCGGTTGGCTCATCATCTGTCTCTGCCGCATAAATTTCGTGCACACATCCCCGAGCTAACCCACCCCCCAACGCTGTATCGAGAGACGCAACGCCAAACGCCCGGCGCGTCAGGGCAACCGGCTTCGCGCTTTCGTGCAGAAGGGCAGGAGTGATTCGCATTTGTTCACTTTATGTTCTTATATGGGGTGAGATCAAGCGGTCGTTCCGGTGCGATCCGACCCGTGTCAGGCTGATGCTAGGTTCTTACGCGACAAAAGGCGCGCGAACCGGGCAAACATTTCTTTTGTTCGGAAGTGGCGCGCCCGGCAGGACTCGAACCTGCTGCCTCAAGATTAGAAGTCTCGCGCT
>NZ_JBMLSM010000136.1:0-17224 GCF_049240505.1 Novosphingobium sp. | reverse complement strand
GCGTCCTCCACAAGGAGGACAAGGCGATGGGCATCGGTGAATCGCTGAAGCTGACGGCCTTCTACATCACCATCGCACTGCTGTTCGGCGCGTGGGTCTGGGCCGAAAAAGGCGCGGACCTCGGCATGAAATACTACACCGGCTTCTTCATCGAAAAGGCGCTGTCGATCGACAACGTGTTCGTGATCAGCCTGATCTTCACCTTCTTCGCCATTCCGCCCAAATATCAGTACCGCGCCCTGCTGTGGGGTATCGTGGCCGTCATTATCCTGCGCGGTGCGATGATCGCAGGTGGTGCGGCGCTGGTCGAACAGGCTTACTGGGTGCTGTATATCTTCGCCGCGTTTCTGGTGTTCACCGGCATCAAGATGTTCTTTGCCAACGATCATGATCCCGACATCGGCAACAACCCGGTGGTCCGCTGGATCAGCAGCCACATGCGCGTGACCAAGGAACTGCACGCCCAGCACTTCTTCGTGAAAGTGCCGGACGAGAAGACCGGCAAGCTGGTCAACGCCGCGACGCCGCTGTTCCTTGCGCTGGTGGTGATCAATCTGGCCGATCTCGTGTTCGCGGTCGATTCGGTGCCCGCGATCTTTGCGATCACGACCGACACGTTCATCGTCTACACATCCAACATCATGGCCATCCTTGGCCTGCGCGCGCTCTACTTTGCGCTGGCGGCGATGATCGAACGCTTCGCCTATCTCAAATATGCACTGGCGGCGGTGCTGGTGTTCATCGGCAGCAAGATCTTCGTTGCCGACTTCCTGCTGGGAGGAGACAAGTTCCCGCCTGCGTTGAGCCTTGGCGTGACGTTCGCGCTGATTGCGGGCGGTGTTGGCTACTCGCTGTGGAAGACGCGGGGAATGCCGCTTCACGATCCAGAGCAGCCGATCGTGAAAGGCACTGTGAACTGACAAAAACCCCCTCCGTTTGCGCGGAGGGGGATTCCGATTCGATAAGTCTGACTTCGATCAGCGCCGGGTGGCGGGGCGCGGGTCTGTCCATTTGAAGGTCTTGTCGTCAACCGGGACGCCATACTGATGGCCTGACAGGCGGACGGTGGTGCGCTTGTTCTGCGAATCGAGAGCAACCCACGAATCAAGCTGAAGGCCACCGGGGGCCGCGCCGTTGCGCACGAAGATCATGGTGATCGTGCCGTATTCGGGATGCTTGGGATCGCGCACCTGCAGGCTGATCACGCCAGCATCGCCGGTGGACAGCTGCTTGGCGAACCGCGCCACATCCTTTTTCGGATCGAGCAAAGCGCCCAGCGGACTGTTGCCGATGGGCCAGCGCTGGACCTGACGCACTTCATAATCGATCATGGTCAGCGCCTTGCCATCGCCCACGATCAGCAGGGGCACGCCCTTCTGGTACTGGAAGCGGATGCGGCCGGGCTGCTTCATGGTGAGCACGCCCGAAATCGACTGGCCGGAGCGATCCGTCTGCACGAAATTGGCGCGCAGGGTGCTGATCCCGCGCAGGGCGGAGACTGCGCGTTCGACGTCGGACGCCTGAGCCTGCGCCACAGTGGGCGCGGCAAGCATGGCGGGCGTGGCCGCAGCGAGCGCAAGCGAAAGGGCCGCAACGGGGCGGCCCAGCTTTTGTGAGATAGACTTGATCGTGTTCATCGCCGTTCCTTGAGGTGTTGGCGTTGAACTCACCGTGAACCGTCCCGGTTCCTTGAACGGCGGGACTGGTTGCACGGGAAAAGCGCTAGGCGCGCCTTTACTTGATCTTCGCTTCCTTGAACTCGACGTGCTTGCGCACGACGGGATCGTACTTGCGGAAGGTCATCTTTTCGGTCGTGTTGCGCGGATTCTTCTTGGTTACGTAGAAGAAGCCGGTTTCTGCGGTCGAGACCAGACGGATCTTGACGGTGGTGGGCTTTGCCATGACTCTATCCTGAAATTTCGAGCGCGAATCTTAAAACGAATGTAGCGGCGCGTTTCCACGCCGCCGTCACAGGGGTGGGCCGTTGGGGTAGAATCACCGCGAAGTCAAGCGCGCAGAGACGGGCCTCGTCATTTGCTGGATTGGGCAGGGCATGGTAATGGTTGCATAAGTAACCATATTGACGAGATGATGCCAGCCTTAGATATTCCTGCTTTCGATTACACGCGCCTGCCGGAAATGCCGGAGGGGGTCTATACCGCGCCGCTCAAACGCCCAGAGCGGGTGGGGGAGGACTGGCTTGAACCCGCGCAGCGCCGCTACACCGACGATGAACATGCGATCTGGGACGCGCTCTACGCGCGGCAGATGGATGTTCTGCCGGGAAGGGCGTGCAGCGCTTTTCTGACCGGGCTGGAGCGGCTGGACCTTGGGCATGGCGGGGTGCCGGACTTTCAACGGCTCTCAGGCGAGCTGAACGCGCTGACCGGCTGGAGTGTGGTGCCGGTGCCGATGCTGATCCCCGATCACGTGTTCTTCTGGCATCTGGCCAACCGGCGCTTTCCGGCGGGCAACTTCATCCGCACGCGCGAGACATTCGATTATATTCAGGAACCGGACGTGTTCCACGACGTGTTCGGGCATGTGCCGATGCTGACCGACCCGACCTATGCCGACTATATGCAGGAATATGGCCGCGCCGGGTGGAAGGCGATGCGCCACAACCGCCTGAAGGCGCTGGGCGCGCTGTACTGGTACACGGTGGAGTTCGGGCTAGTGATCGAGGGTGGCGCGCCGAAAGTCTATGGCGCGGGCATTCTGTCCGGCCCGCGCGAGGCGGTGTTTGCGCTGGAAGGCGCATCGCCCAACCGGATCATGCTGAATGTCGACCGGGTAATGCGCACCGACTACGTGATTGACGATCTGCAGCCGACCTATTTCGTGATCGAGAGTTTTGCCGATCTCTATCACCAGACGGTGGAGCGCGATTTCGACCGGCTCTACCGCGGGCTGGGGCCGGGTTTCACCTATGCCAATACGGCGGTGATCGACGTGGACGATGTGCTGCAGCGGGGGACGCTGGAGTATCATCTGCGCGGCGGGCGAGGTTCGGGCGCGGTTCCTGCCTGACCACTTATGCTACGGTCTTTTCGTCGTTGCGAGGAGGCGAAGCCGACGAAGCAATCCAGAGCGGCTCTGCGCCGACTCTGGATTGCTTCGCTTCGCTCGCAATGACGAAAAAATCGGGCATGTGTTTGTAACAGACATACACAATAGAAAAAGCCCGGCACCTCCAGGGTAGTGCCGGGCTTCCTTGGCCATCAAGGCAGTGTTCCGGGAGAACCCGGAGCTTACATCTTGTCGGCCTTGTCTTCCATAGCATCAGCTTTGGCTTCGCCGGTGGCGCGAACGGCATCGGCCTTGTTCTCAAGCGCGTCTTCCGATGCGCCGCCCATTGCGTCTGCCTGATCTTCCATCGAATCAGCAGCTGCTTCCGACGATTCACGCACCGCATCTGCCTGATCTTCGGCGGCGTTTTCCTGCGCGCTGTCGCAAGCAGCCAGACCGAGGCCCATTGCCAGAACGGGCACCATCAGAGCGCCTTTGAGGAAACCTTTCATGTGCATCCCTTTCGTAAAGAAGAAAGGCGGCTCTTGCGAACCGCCTTTCTGATTTTTGTTTCTGCGATCAGCGAACCGAACCGCGACGGACGAGGTTGACGATCGCGAGAAGGATCAGCGCGCCGAGGAACGACACGATCAGCGTGCCGGCCGAAATGCCCTGCGTGATGCTGCCACCACCGATCAGCGGAGCGAGCAGGAAACCGCCCAGCAGCGCGCCGACGATGCCGACCACGATATTGAGGAAGATGCCCTGCTGGGCGTCGGTGCGCATGACGATGCTGGCCAGCCAGCCAAGAATGCCGCCGACGATGAGAAGAACGATCAGGCCCATTGTAAGTACCCCTTGAACTGTTTGCCGTAAGTGGCTCTGTGTCCGGTAAATTCAGGACAGCGCAATTCGTTCCGCATTTGCGGTGGGGTGTTGTCAGGACTTGCAATCAGTCTTGAAAAGTCAGCGCATTGCCAGCCAGATGATGGCGGCCGCTCCGGCGATGATGCGATACCACGCAAAGGGTTTGAACCCGGCGCGGCTGACATAAGCCACGAACAGGCGGATCACGGCCAGCGCCACGACGAACGAGACGATGAAGCCGACCGCAATCTCGGTCCAGCCCACGCCGCCAGCGCCCAGTGTGCCGCTCATGATCGCTTCGCGATTGTCGAGCAGTTCGAGCGTGGTTGCGCCGAGCATGGTGGGAATGGCGAGGAAGAAGCTGAACTCCGCAGCCGTGCGACGTTCGATACCCATAGCCAGCGCGCCCATGATCGTTGCGCCCGAACGGCTGACGCCGGGGACCATCGATAGACACTGCACGAAACCGACGCCGAGGGCCTGGCTGAGCGGCAGTTGTCCGATGCCGGTGAGTTCACCCGGCTTGGCGACCTTCTCGATCACCAGAATTGCGATACCGCCCACGACCAGCGCCCACCCGACGACCGACGGGCTGCCCAGCAGCACATCGATATAGTCCTTCAGCAGCAGCCCAAGGATGGCAGATGGAATGAAGGCGGCCAGAAGGTTGCGCAGGAAGCGTAAGGACATCGGTTCAAGCCGGAGCAGGCCCATGCCTACGGCCCAGAAGGTGCGCCAGTACTGTACCACCACGGCCAGGATCGCGCCCAACTGGATCACCACGTTGAACATCGCCCACTGATGTGGGTCAAAGCCGAACAGCTCTGTGGCGAGGATCAGGTGGCCAGTGGAGGATACCGGCAGAAACTCGGTAAGACCCTCGACGATGCCGAGCAGAATTGCAGTGATGATGGAATCCATGATGCCTCGTGGGTTCGCCGCAGTGCAGCATCAAGTCAAGGATTAAGCTGCCATGCCATCGAATTGCAGGCGGGCGAGGCGTGCGTAGAGGCCGTCTGCCGCGGTAAGGCTGGCGTGGGTGCCCTGTTCGACGATGCGTCCGCCATCCATCACCACGATGCGGTCTGCCGCGCGGATCGTGGCGAGGCGGTGGGCGATGACCAGCGTCGTGCGCTCTTTCATCAGCCGGTCGAGCGCGTCCTGCACGAGGCGTTCGCTTTCTGCATCGAGCGCGGACGTGGCTTCATCCAGCAACAGGATCGGCGCATCGCGCAGCACCGCGCGGGCGATGGCGATGCGCTGGCGCTGGCCGCCCGAAAGGCGTGCGCCGTCTTCGCCAAGGAATGTGTCGAGGCCTTGCGGAAGATCGCGCAGGAACTGTTCGGCATTGGCCGCGCGGGCGGCTTCCCAGATCGCTTCGTCGGTAGCGCCCCAGTTACCGTAGCGCAGATTGTCCCGCGCGGAGGCCGCAAAGAGCGTGGCGTCCTGCGGGACGAGCGCGGTGCGGGCACGGATTTCTGCGGGATCTGCGCTGGTCAGCGGCACGCCATCGATGCGGATGGTGCCGCCGTGGGGATCATAGAAGCGCTGGGCCAGAAGGAACAATGTGGACTTGCCCGCGCCCGATGGGCCAACGATGGCCACCGTCTCGCCCGGTTCGATGGTGAGGGAAAAATCGTCGAGCGCAAGCACTTCGGGACGCGAAGGATAGCGGAAAGCGACGTTCTGGAACGCGAGCTGTCCGCGTGGGGGCACCGGCAGCGCCGTGGGGCGGGCGGGCGGTGCGATGTCCGGCTCTTCGCGCAGCAGTTCGTTCAACCGACTGGCAGCGCCAGCGCCGCGCAGCAGATCGCCGTAGACTTCGGACAGGGCGCCCAATGCACCTGCGACAAGGCCGGCGGTAAGGACGATGGCAAAGATCGTGCCGCCGCTGATGGTGCCGTTGGCAACGCCGATCGCACCTTCCCAGACGAGCATGGTGATACCGCCGAAAATCAGCAGGATCACCACGGCAGTCATACCCGCGCGGATCGAGATGCGGCGCAGCGCGGTCTGGAAGGTAGCCTCGACCTTTTCACCGAAGCGGGCGAGTTCGCGGGTTTCCTGCCCAAAGGCCTGCACGATCTTCATCGCGCCCAGCACTTCGGAGACGATCACGCCGATCCCGGCGACCCGGTCCTGGCTGGAGCGCGAGACATTGCGCAGGCGGCGACCGATGACCACGATGGGGCCGACGACGAGCGGAATGCCAATGAGCAGGATCGCGGTCAGTTTTGGCGCGAGATAGAGCAGATAGCCGATGCCGCCGATGGCGGTGATGGTATTGCGCAGGGCGACCGAGACGGTGGTGCCCACGACCTGTTCGATGACCGCCGTATCCGAAGTCATGCGCGAGGCGATTTCCTTCGGACTGTTGGTTTCGAAGAACGACGGGGGCAGGCGCAGCAGATTGGCCTGCACTTTCAGCCGCACGTCAGCCACCACGCGCTCCCCCAGCCATGACACGAAGTAAAAGCGCCCGGCGGTGCCGATGGCAAGGATCAGCACGATCAGCAGCAAATACTGGAACCAGCGGCCAAGCTGATCGACATCGGCCCCTGCGGCAAAGCCCTTGTCGATGATCAGCCGAAAGCCGGACGGGATTGCCAGCGTGGCGGCGGAAGTGACCACCAGCGCGAACGCGGCAGCGGCAACATGCCCCGGATATCGCGCGGCTTCTGCCCAAATCATGCGCAGCGGGCCGAGGTTCCGGGCCTTGGCGGCCGGTTCGGCAGGCGTATCTGTTGGCGGTTCGGGCTGCTGGGTCTGCTCGTCCATGCGCCTCGCCTAGCCCAAGCCACGCCCTGCCGAAAGGGGGAGCGTTGGGTGGCCCCAACCTGACTGGATGTTTGTTGCATTGCACAAACAATCGAATCGCGGCAATCTGCCTGCAACGACTCCCAGCGCGGCGGCATTTTCCGCTGGCGGGGCAACAAACAAAAAGGTGTTCGCAGTGCTCTACAAGGCTTATGAAATCCAGCGCTCGCTGATGAATGCAGGCAGCGCCTGGGCCTCGATGATGGCCGACATGCTGACCGATCCGCGCAATCCAATGGCAGGCGTCGGCCCTTCGCAGACCATCGCCAACGCGCTCGACGTGTTCGCCCATGCCGCAGCGCCGCGTGGCAAGCCTGCTTTCGGGATCAAGGTCGTTCACGTTGATGGCCACGCCCATGCGGTGAAAGAGACGACCGTCGTCACGCGCCCGTTTGGCGATCTCAAGATGTTCACGCACGATGGCTTGCCCAAGAATGCGCCGCGCCTGCTGATCGTCGCGCCGATGAGCGGACACTACGCCACGCTGCTGCGTGGCACGGTGGAGCGGATGCTGGAACGCTGCGTCGTCTACATCACGGATTGGGCTGATGCGAAATATGTGCCGCTGGCCGAAGGCGTGTTCGATCTGGACGATTACATCGATTATCTGACGGCATTTCTCGAACATATCGGTGAAGGCGCGCACATGCTGGCGGTGTGCCAGCCTTCGGTGCCCTCGCTTGCGGCAACCGCGATCATGGGGGCCAACAAGCACCCCTGCCGTCCGGTAACGCTGACGATGATGGGGGGACCGATCGATACGCGCGAAAGCCCGACTGCGGTAAACGATCACGCGATCACCAAGCCGCACGTCTGGTTCAAGCACAACGTGATCACCACCGTGCCGGCCAACTATCCGGGCGAGGGACGCCGCGTCTATCCGGGCTTCGTGCAGCTTGCCAGCTTCATGTCGATGAACATGGCCAGCCATATGATGAGCCATTACAAGCTGTTCCAGCACATGAACGCCGGGGCGGATGAAAACGCCGACGCGACCAAGGCGTTCTATGACGAATATCGCGCGGTC
Source organism: Novosphingobium sp. (assembly GCF_049240505.1). GTDB lineage: Bacteria > Pseudomonadota > Alphaproteobacteria > Sphingomonadales > Sphingomonadaceae > Novosphingobium. The sequence continues at coordinate 9,504 of NZ_JBMLSM010000136.1, read as the reverse complement.
TGCGATCTTCCCGCCGAGTTCTATCTCCAGACAGTAGACGTGGTGTTCCAGCGCCATGCCCTGCCCAAGGGCGAACTGGTGCACCGTGGGCAGGCGGTCGATCTTGGCGAGATCACTGACACCGCGATCCTTTGCATCGAAGGCGAGCGCGACGACATTTCGGGCATCGGCCAGACCAAGGCTGCGCTCAAGGTAACGCCGAACTTGCCCGACGAGATGAAGCAGTACCTGCTCGCGCCCGAAGTGGGCCACTATGGTATCTTCAATGGCTCGCGCTGGCGCAGCTCCATCGCGCCAGTGGTGGAGCAGTGGATCAGCACGTTCGAGAAGAAGGCCAAGGGCCGGAAGTTGAGCGTGGTGGCCTGAGTGCCTGATTCAGAAGTTTCTCAAGCGAAGCAGTATCTTGCAGTTCTGCGCGTGAGCATGCGGATTGAAGCGATCATTGCCCAGGCGGTTGAAGATGCGATGGACTTTTCCCAGTCCTTGGCGAGCCGTCGGCAGCGGCCGAGCCATGCGAAGGTGCGTTCAACTACCCATCGTCGGGGGAGCACTTCGAAGCCTTTGACCTTGTCCGAGCGCTTGATGATGTCGATTGTCCACTTCCCCATGCCGACGAGGGCGGATCGTAATTTGTCGCCTGCATAGCCGCCATCGGCGAACACGTGGCGCAACCATGGGAACCGCCTACGAACAGCGGCCAGCACATCTACGGCCCCATCGCGGTCCTGGATGTCGGCGGAGTGGACGAGGATGAAGATCAGAAAGCCGCAGGTATCGGTCAGGATGTGCCGTTTACGGCCCTTGACCTTCTTGCCCGCGTCAAAGCCCGATACTCCGCCACTTTCCGTGGTCTTCACCGACTGGCTGTCGATCACTCCAGCACTAGGCGAGGCTTCCCGACCTTCGATTTCCCGCAGGTTCATGACCAGCACCGTGTTGATCGCTTCGAACAGACCGGCATCGCGCCAGGCGTAGAAGTAACGCCGCACAGTCGACACCGGAGGAAAGCATTTGGGCAAAAGTCGCCACGCGCACCCGCTCGCGGCAATATACAGCATCGCGTTCAGGACTTCGCGCATGTCTGCCGTTCAAGGTCGCCCTCCACCCCTTGCCGGAGGCAGGAATGGCGCTGTCAGCGCCCACTCCGCGTCGGTCATATCCGATGGATATCGCAGTCCCTCCCGGCTATGCTCGCGCCGGGCAATACCAGTCCATGTCACCATTCACTCCTTCTCTTCGCAAAGAGGCGTGAATCACAACATGCTGGTATTGCTCAACAACTTTCGGATCAGGCTCTGAGGAAAAAAGGCGAGGCCGACCGGTGGCATGTCGATCGGCCTCGCTCCCCCCCCAACCCGCGCCTGCTGGCGCTACCTTCCCCGGTTGCGACGCCGAAGGAACCGATTTCAGGTTTCTGCCGATTCAGGTTGATGGTCGGCCAACAGATATGAGGCTGTTTCCTCGGCGACGAGGGGTATTGCCGGGGCGGTGTCTGCTGTTGCCCGAGCTTCGAATGAAACCTTAGGCGCATCTTCAATGAAAAGACCAGCGGGGAACGCGCGCCACTGCCGCGCCCGATCACGTTCGACAAGCTGGCCGCAGTGCTTGCAAGTGGCGAAAAGGCCGACGCCGAACCCCCCGGAGGCTGAGCGCCTGACCTTTATTGCCGAGTGATAGTTGAATCGGCACAGCGCATGTCGACGCCTGATAGCCGTAAACATATTCTCAGGCAGCAGCCGTGCCATAAGTTCGACCAGATCGCGCTTCGTCATCTTTCGTGCTCACTCAAATTGTAAGGTTCCATCACGGACTGACGAGCTTGAGATGTCGTCCAATTGGCGGCGATTTTTCTTGTTCCAAAAAATCCTTCCGATCTGCTAGGAACTTGAGATACGCACTGAGAACAGACAGGGCATAGCAATCTGATTTACAGTAATAGACAGATAGAGGATTTTTCACCGAATTATCGGTAAATATATAACTTCTTGCCATGTTGAATGTCATGGCGACTTGGACATCATCGGGTATTAGAGCGATTAGAGCGCTTTCATGCAAACCATCTTTTAAAAGGTCTAATGATCTGGATTTCTGCTTATCCAAATCAATTCCGAACTCGCACTCTATGACATATGGCAGGACATCTATTATCCGTGCGGTAACGTCCGGGATTTCAGATGCGGAAATTTCCTCGCATAGGTCTGCGAAATCTCGAACATAATCTGCGCCAAACGATATCTTCATTTGGAAAATCCGCTATTATCATCTTCAAAAACAAGCGCATATGAGCCTGGATTGGCATATTCGATCTGCCATCCTTCGCGGAGTTTCGTCCGTATCTTGGATGTCAGCACCCGCAGCGATGAACGGGTAATCATTTTTGCCCCGGTCGTATTGCACAGCGTTGAAATGCTTACATGATTTGGCGATTGCTCAAGCAGAAGGCTGCAAATCGCCTGTTCTCGGCGGGTAAGCGCTGTAACCGTGATTTTGGACTCATCGAGAAAGCATCGATTCTGCGGCTTTTGCGACACATGAAGGGCTGTAGTTCTGTATCGATTGACCAGGCTGACTGCGCGCGCCTGTGCCTCGGGGATCGGCATTCTTGGGTCACACACTTCATCGAACCCAGCGTTTAAAAGGGCCGCCCGTTCGCGTGGCGTGGTTGCCGGCATTACTGCAATCTTGGGTTTTGAATGCAGGAGAGGTCGATAAAGCCGGAGCAATTGACGCAATCGCCTCATGTCGTTGCCGGCAACCACAAGAATGTCGAAATCATTGCCTGCAGGACTGATGTCAGCAATGTAGCTTTCTGAAACCGCAGTGAATGTTTGGTTCGGAAAGCACAGTTCCATCCAGTTCAGTTGTGGCAGGTTGTTGCCGTCACCGAACAGCGCGGCGCGCGCGCGGATGTCTCTGACGTTTAAGGTTGCCCAATCAGGCTGAAAAAATAGCGATGACCGCTTGAGGGTCGCTTCGCAATCTTGTCGCACAATCGTTTGCATTGCAAACTCGGCAAGCGCCGTTGCTGCGTTGCGCATATTTGTTCCCACTCCATCAGCCTGTCGCACGTCCAAAATGGATGCGACAGTCTGGTTCGCCCATGACCGAATTAAGCGAGGGCGGATAAAGTAACAAGTCGTGCAAAAGGTTAATGTAAAAATGACATTGGATTATATAAAATTGCGATATGCGTATGACCTTATGGGAAAAATCCGAGTTTCCACGTTGCCTGCACTGTAGGTAGCATTTGGTAAATTGTGTAGTAGGGAGATGTTTTTCGAATAATTCAAAATTTTATTTCAATAAATGTTGATTAACGCCGGGTTAATGCTAATTTATGGAGCGTTTTTCTATAAAATAATGCTGGTTCGCCAAGGTATAAAAACTAAATCCGCAGATATATTTTGATCATTTTTGATCAAAGCGCCTCCAAAGTGGATGTTTGTGCTATTGCGGAACCGCTTCCATCTGTGATCGTGATCACACCTTATCGCTCGCGGTAGGCATAAGCTAAGTTCACGCCGACATGCGCCGCCGCCCAACGCCACGCCTCAAACTGCCGGTAAAGGGGCGTTAAAAATTCACGGATTCGCTTTCCTGCCCCAAAGGACAGGGTGAGGCGCGCTTCGGGCAATCACACGAAGAACTGGCTGACCCATTCGCACAGCAGGGCAGGCTTGTCCTCGCCTTCGATCTCGACGGTGATTTCCATTGTCTGCTGCCATTGGCCGGGGCGCTTTTCTTCCATTTCGAGTAGTTTGAAATGGCCGCGCACGCGCTTGCCCACGCGCACCGGTGCAAGGAAGCGGGTGCGATTGCCGCCGTAGTTGACGCCCATCTTGATGCCTTCGGGGCGCGGGCAATCGCTTTCCATCGTCAGCAGCGGGATCAGCGACAGGGTGAGAAAGCCGTGTGCGATAGTTCCGCCGAAGGGGGTGAGCTTCGCCTTTTCGGGATCGACGTGGATGAACTGGAAATCGCCGGTCGCCTCGGCGAACTTGTTGACCCGTTCCTGCGTGATTTCCACCCATTGCGATGAGCCGACGACCTGACCGACCATTTGCTCGATCTCGTTGGCGGGGATGAACCGGGTCATGGCGCGATGCTCTCCTGTTTGCTCTTTGCCCTATTTGCTCTTTGCAAGGCAGGATGGCGACAAGCCCGATGATGTGCAAGCGGGTTTAAACAGGCGGTTAAGCGGTTGCGGGCGCGCTTGCCATGCTGCGCGATTTGCGGAACGGTTCGGGCTGAGCCGCCTTCACGCGCTGGATATAGGCCCACAGCCCGCATTGCAGGCCGACCAGCATGTAGCAGAAGGGCTGGAAGGCAATGCCGACGAAGGTAGAGCCGACAAGGTAGATGACCTGTGCCTGCTGCAAGGCTTCGGCCAGAGGAGAGACCCAGCGGAACGCTTCGGCTTCTTCCTTGCGGAAACGGCGCCTGAGCACTTCCATCTGCCACAGGCCCAGCAGGTGCAGCGCCAGCCACATGAAAAGGCCGGGCCAGCCCTGTTCGCCCAGCATCTCGAAATAGCTGGAGTGATAGGCGCGCGCCTGATCCACCACCGGGCGATATTCAAGCGCGGTGTTGTTGTCGCCAGCGTTCTCGGCGGTGACGGCGTTGTATTCCAGCTTGTTCTGGCGATAGGCGTCAAAGCCGCCGCCAAACGGGCGATCCTTCACGAAATCCAGCGTCCACATCCACACGGCTACGCGGGTCGAGGCGGATTCATCGGACTGGTGATTGCCGATGGTGTTCATCCGCGCCACGAATTCTGCCGGGAGCAAGGGCAGGGATATGAGCGCGCCTGCCCCCATCAGCGACAGGATCAGCATCCGCCGCTTGGCCGTGCGCAGGATCAGTGCGGCCAACACCACCACGCAGACGAGGCCGGTACGCGCGCCGGTGCCGATGGGCATGAGCGCACATGAAAAGCACAGCGCCCAGGCAAACGCCTTTACCCGCCAGTCAGGCGGGAAGATCGTGCCGAAGCGCGCGAGCCACAACGCCAGCGGGATCACCGCGATCGAGACGGCCGAGATGATCGAGCTTTCATAAAGCCCGGTGTTGTTGTCCACCAACAGGCGCAGTGTGCCATAGCCGCCGCCGCCCGTGATCGTCTTGATGCCGCCGCCGATCACGATCACCCCGATGGACAGCACCATGACGAGCGTCAGCGCCTCGATCCGCAGGCGCGTGCGCAGGGTGAGAGGCAGGAACATCGCAAAGATCAGCGCTTTCCACACCCAGGACCATTTCTCCGCCGCTTCGAGCGGGAAATCGGCCTGCTGCGTGGTCATGCCGCAATAGATCAGCAGCATCAGCATCAGGAACTGGCGCAGCGAAAAGCGGGTGCCGTTCTTGTCCTCCGCCACGAACCATGCGCCGAACGCACAGATGAAGGCGATCAGCGAAACCGGGATGTGGCTGAGAATCCCCCAACTGACCTTCTGCGGCGAAACCACGTCGATATAAGTATAGGCCAGCACGAAGATGAACGGACGGCGGAAGCCCGCGCCGATGAAGGCCAGCACGAAGCTGAGCAGGAACAGGTCAAGCATCGGCGTCGCCAGACGTTTGTTGTCGTCGGTTGCGGAACGGCGCGCGGCGGCTGGGCAGTGAGGGATCGTCATCAAGATCATCGCGCTTCAGCAGCCGCCAGACGGCAAGCGCCATCAGGAAATGCGGGAGGAAGACGGTGAACTTGTCGATCATGGTGCAGACGCGGTTAGACCATCGGGGTTGACGCGGCGTTAAGGCTTGTCTGGCAGGAAGCGGGCGATGACCCGCGTGCTTCATGTCCTTGACCATTCGCTGCCGCTGCACAGCGGCTATACCTTCCGCACCCGCGCGATTCTCAAGGCGCAGCAGGCGATGGGGCTGGAAGTGCGCGGGGTGACCGGGCAGCGGCACAGCGCAGCGCTTTCCGGCGATCCTGAAGAGGTTGACGGCCTGCTGTTCCACCGCACGCCCGGCGTGGCTCAAGGCTTGCCGCTGGTGCGTGAATGGGGCGAGGTGGCCGCGCTGACCGAGCGGATCGTGGCGCTGGCGCAGGAATGGCGGCCCGATGTGCTTCATGCCCACTCGCCCGCGTTGTGCGGCCTTGCGGCGGTGAGGGCCGGGCGGAAGCTGGGTATTCCCGTGGTCTACGAAATCCGCGCTTTCTGGGAAGACGCTGCGGTCGGCAACGGCACAGGGCGCGAAGGTTCGGCAAAGTACTGGCTGACGCGCGTACTGGAAAACGATGTGGTCAGTGGCGCGGACCGGGTGGTGACGATCTGCGACGGGTTGCGGCAGGATCTGATCGCGCGGGGTTTTGCGCCCGAAAAGATATCGATCATGCCCAACGGCGTCGATCTGGCGATGTTTGGCGATCCCCTGCCGCGCGATGCCGCATTGGCAAGTGAACTGGCCTTGGGCGACGGGCCGGTGATTGGCTTTCTCGGCAGCTTCTATCCCTATGAGGGATTGGACGACATGATCGCGGCCATGCCTGCCATCGTGGCGAAGGTGCCCGATGCCCGGTTGCTACTGGTGGGTGGTGGCCCCGCCGAAGCGGAACTGCGCGCGCAGGCGGCGGCAAGCACTGCCTCGGAAGCGATCCGCTTCGTGGGCCGGGTGCCGCATCATGCGGTGGACCGCTATTACTCGCTCGTCGATGTCGTCTGCTACCCGCGCAAGGCTATGCGCCTGACCGAACTTGTCACCCCGCTCAAGCCGCTGGAGGCGATGGCGCAGGGGAAGCTCGTGGCGGCGTCGGACGTGGGCGGGCATCGGGAATTGATCCAGAATGGTGTAACCGGCACGCTCTTTGCGCCTGATGACCCTGCGGCGCTCGCGGCATCAATGGCGGATTTGTTGCGCAATCGCGCGGGTTGGGGCGCTCGGCGCGAGGTGGCCAAGCGCTTTGTGCGTGAGAGCCACGACTGGGCGATCAACGTCAGGCGTTATCATCCCGTTTACCAAGTCCTGTTACCCACTTTGAAAGTGCCCGCAGTGGCTGCCTGAACGGCGCTGCTTGCGGACCATGACGAAGCCGGGGATCAACCGGGAAGAGAGCAGGACGTAACGCCAGTGACCGTGACCAAGCGCAAGCCAAAGCCCATCACCGCGCACCCGATGTTCCCGGTCGTGACCGCCTTGTGGTTCGCGGCTTTCCTCAGCCTTGGCAGCTTTGCGGTTGCGCCTGCCCTGCTCGAAGGGCCGGTCGTCGCACTCGGTATTCCCGAAATCCTGCCTGCCGCGCAGCCGCCGCTTGGCTTTACGGTGCGTGCGCTGGTGGCCATCGTGATGATGGGCGTGGGTGGCTTGATCGGTTATCTGATCGGTCGCCATCTCGCACGGGACAAGCAGGAGGTGCCCGTGCGCACCCGTGCTTTCGGACGCGTCGAAGCTGGCGATGTCGAAATGCCGCAGCGGGTGAACATCAAGTCGGCCAATCACCGCCGCCCGCTCAATCCCATCGAAGATCTGGGCGAGCCGTCGGTGGTGGGCGAATTCACGCTGACCAACGAACTTCCCGCCGATGGCGTCGCTCCCTTTGCCGAGCCGGTGCCCGCTATCGTCGAAACCGCACATTTGCCTTGGGATGACGATTTCGGTTTCGACCAGCCTGCCATCGGGCATGAGGAGGCGTGTGACGAAGTGCGGGCCGAAGATCCGCTCGCGCTCGACCTTCTGCTTGATGACGCCGCTGTGGTGTCGCACGAGGAGATGGCCGATGGGCAGGACGGCGATGCGCATCAGCCCTTTGCTGAAACCGCCGAGGCTGTTGCTGAAGAAGAAGCAGTCGTGGACTATGCTCTGGCGGTCGAACTGCCTGCCTGTGACGAAATTCCTGCGCCATCCGCCCCACTGATCAAGGCCCCGCTGATGCAGGCGCCGGCTGCCGCAAGCCTGCCGCTGGCGCGCACGCCGCTGGATGATCTGGGGCTGGTGCAACTGACTGAGCGTCTTGCTCTGGCCATCGGCCGTCGCAGCGCCCGTGCCGCTGCTGCAACACAGGCCCCGGTTGCGCCTTATGCAGTGCCCGCTGCCGAACCTTTTGCAGCACCTGTCGCCAGCGAAATAGAGCCTGAACTTGCGCCGGAAGAAGTCACCCCCTTTGCTGTGGCTGCTCCTCGTCCGGCCCCGGCCATCGCCCGCTTTCATTCGGCCCAGGCCGATGCCGATGCTGCGCCGCAGGTGTCGGAACTGTCCACCGAGCGCGTTGTTCAATTGCGCCCCGCCGCGCTTCAGCCTTTCGTGCCCGAAGCCGATGTGTTCGATGAAGATGACGTGCCCGGTCTTGACCGCTTCCTGCGTGTACCGGCCCCGGCCCAGACGTTCGAGCCTGCCGCCGATCTGGAAAGCGAGGCGCTGGACGCCGATGTGCTGGAGGAAAACGACGACGAGGACGTTGCAGTCTGGAATGGCAGTGATGATGATGCCGAAGTGGTCGAAGAGCGCTACCCCTCGCTGCTCGATATGGGCACGGGTAGCCATCGGACACAGGCCCTGCGTCTTTCGCATGACGAAGACGAAGACGGCGAAGCAGTAACCGATGAAATGGAGCCGGTTGTCGTGTTCCCCGGTCAGTCCTCGCCACTGCACAGCGCTCCCCGCCCGTTCGATGGCCCTGCAGGGGGGGCCGCTCCTGCGGCATCGGTGCCGTCGTCAATCGTGGCAGTGGCAGGATCGCCGCTTGCCGCGCCGGGAAGGGCTGCTCCTTCAAGCCCGCTAGATCCCCTGGAGGAAGCGGCATCAGCAACCGCCGGTGTGGTGGCCGATGCCGAAGAGGCTGACCGCGCCCTTCGCGCTGCCCTTGCCACTTTACAGCGGATGACCGCGCAGGGGTGAAGCCTAGCGCATAAGGCCTGTCCGAAAGGGCAGGCTAACACCTGACCGTGGCCCCCTAGCGTTGCCTAGGTGTCACGGTTTTCTGCCGATAATGTCAGGCAAACCGCACATTCTGCCATGTCGCAACCGTATTTCCGGCATTAAGCGTCCGGTTGATCGTCCTGCGCGGTTGCAAAATAACTTTCCTGCAGTCATGGGGGCAGTTCGCGCAATTTTCGTCGCTTTTCCGCGAGGGTGATTCGCGCGCATTGCCTCTTTTTGGATGTAGGACGATCATCGAGATGGGATTTCCGCCGGTTCAGGGCCTGTACGATCCGCGTAACGAACATGATGCCTGTGGCGTGGGCTTCATTGCCCATATTAAAGGCCAGAAAAGTCATGCCATCGTGGATCAGGCGCTGGAGATTCTGCGCAATCTCGACCATCGCGGCGCGGTGGGCGCTGATCCGTTGCTGGGTGACGGCGCGGGCCTGCTGATCCAGATTCCCGACCAACTTTTCCGCAAGTGGGCCGCGTCCGAAGGCCGTGAACTGCCGCAGCCGGGCGACTATGCCGTTGCCATGTGCTTCCTGCCGCAGGACGAAGCTGCGCGCCTGTTCGTGACCGAGTTTTTCGAGAAGTTCATCGCCAAGGAAGGCCAGGAACTGATCGGCTGGCGCGACGTGC
>NZ_JBMLSM010000135.1:0-1603 GCF_049240505.1 Novosphingobium sp. | reverse complement strand
TCATCGCCATCAACAAGGACGAAGACGCCCCCATCTTCCAGGTCGCTGACATCGGTCTGGTCGGTGATCTGTTCACGCTAGTGCCGGAACTTACAGGGAAGCTGTGATTGCGTAAAACGCAACTGCTTCGCCGTCCTTCGCACTTGCCGAAACCGGCTGAAAACCGCACATAGAGCAGGCCTTTCAGGCATCCTCTCCCAAACTTTCCAAGGCTGGTCTTCGGACCGGCCTTTCTTTTTGCGCAACTTACTCGTGTGTTACACATACGAAAAAGGGAGACGCAGTGGCCTCCCTCTCCGTCATCTCACATGGATAAAACGTCAGGCCACGAAGCGCGACAGGAAGCCGTGGCTCTTGGTCACGGCGGCCAGCCGGTCCATCGCAAACGGCGGTTCCTGCTCCACATAGAAGTGCTGCACGCCCGCCGCCTGTGCCGCAGGCAGGATCTTTGCCCATTGCAGACGGCCTGATCCGACTTCCGTCGGGTCCTGGCTCATCACGTAGTTGGTCTTCGTGGTGGCCTTTACGTCCTTCATGTGAACAGCCTTGACCCGGCCCTTCAGCTTGCCCAGTTCAACCGCGGGATCAAGGCCTGCTGCCGAAGTCCAGCCAAGATCCAGTTCGAAGTTCACCAGCGAGGGATCGGTTTCCTTCATCAGGATTTCCCAACCCGTCATGCCGCCCGGCAGCGGCGCGAATTCCATGTTGTGGTTGTGATATCCCAGCGAAATCCCGAACGGCTTCAATGCCGCCGCACGCTCGTTCAGCAGCGTTGCCGTGCGCTTCCAGTGGTCGGCCCCGGCTTCGCGCAAGGCGTCACCGATGGCCACTTGCGGGTTCTTGCCCTGTGGGATCGAGAAGCCGTCGGGCAGGGGACACAGCGGCATGAACACCTGATAGATCCCCAGCGTGTTCAGCCCGTCGGCAATTTCCTGCGGCGAGCTCATCAGCGAAAGCGTGCCGCCGGTGAACGGCCCCGGCATGTTCATGTGGATCGAGCTATACCGCACGCCAGCCTTGTCCGCCGCCGCGCGCAGATCAGCGGGCTTGCGGTTATAGCAGTTCGGCAGTTCGATATCGGTAAAGCCCACAGCCGCCAGCTTTGCCAGCGTGCCATCCAGATCCTTCACCGGCATATCGCCCAGCGTATAGAGTTGCAGGCCGATCGGCTTGCCAATGCGCTTGAAGAAAGGCTTGCCCCGTCGCAGCGCGGCCATTGCGGGCGTTTCGCTTAACCCCAGCGCCGCCGTCGCGCCAAGCGCAGCCAGCAGTGCGCGGCGATTGATCATAACTTGCGACATCAATGAATCTCCTGCGGATTGGCGGGACCGTGCGTGGATGGGCGGAAGGCCACAAGCAGCAGCACCGCACCGATCGCGGCAAGACCTGCCGGAACAAGGAACACCGTGGTGTAGTCGACGACACCTTCTGCATTGGTCAGCCCTGCGACCAGCGCGGGGAAGGCGAAGCTTGCCACCATGTTGCCCACGCCCAGAATCAGCAGGTTGAACAGTCCCTGCGCCGAAGAGCGCACGTCCTTGGGGAAGGCTTCGTCGACGAAGATATAGACCGTGGCGAAGAAGAAGGCGTAGCAGATGCCGTG
>NZ_JBMLSM010000134.1:0-14460 GCF_049240505.1 Novosphingobium sp. | reverse complement strand
GACAAATCGTAAAGGTAGATGTCGCCTTACGGCTCCTGTGAACTGTCCTTCAACAGACCCACGGCAAGGTGCGAAGGCGATCAACTGCTGGCTTGGGCGTTTTCCCCGGACGGTCCGAACTACAAGGACAACGTCGCCGGCTACAACAAGGCATTTTGGGAACCAGCCGACAAAGACATTCCAGAATACGGTTGGGGGGCGACAGGCACGATCGGCACGCAGGTATACAAGCACATCCAGCCGAATATTTTTGCACCGGGAATTCTCGTATCGAATGGCAATCCCTCCATTCTGACGACGCTCAATACCGACAAGGACAAATCTCCAAACCTTGGCCAGCTAGAGCAACGAAAGTGGAGCTTTGAATTGACCGGCTTCGTTTTCAGGCATTTCGATGTTGGCGGATGGCTACCTGAAGGAATTACAGTTCGGCAGGGCGCTACGCTCGCCCGGCGTTGGGAAATTGAATCTGATTTTGCCGACAAGACCTTCTGCAAAGTTACAAACTCTCCTGCGACAGAGTGCGCAAAATTCAATATCGCCGCACCAGTGTCCTATATGTCATTTGAGCCTTCGCTGAATGTGCGCACCAAAATTGGGACGGGACAGATCAGTGATTGGGCAAATAGCTATATTCCGATTATTGGTTTCTCACCTTCAATATCCTACAGCACGCAAACAAGTCGCAGCCGAATGGCCCTTCCTGTGTTTCTTTCTGTCGATAAGGACGGAACCTTCAACGGCGGCTTTCAGTACGCGCGCGAGTGGGGAAATACCGACACGAAGAAAAACGTCGGCGTTTGGTCAATCTTCATCTCGACCAACTTCACGATGGATGGCTCCAAATATTAGCGCAAAACACCCTGTACGAATTGCCATTGCACCACCACAAAAAAGAGGCGGCCCCGGTGAAGGGCCGCCTCCCGAGGGGTGGTTGACTACAGTGCTAACTCAGAACGTCATCGAAGCCGAAAGCGCAAAGGTCCGGCCCACGTCATAGGAGTTCACCTCGACGCGGTTCGCACCAGACTGTTGGTATTCGATGTGGCGACGCCCGGTAATGTTGCGGGCCTCGAACTTCAGCTCGACCTGCTTCTTGAACACATCAAAGCCCTGACGCGCCACGAAATCGATACGCAGGCCCGGATCTTCGAAAATGTCCGGCTGCCCGGTGTTGAGCAGGCCACGGCTGAACACGCGCTTGCTGGCATAGCTCAGCAGCAGCGTCTGCTGCGAAAGCTTGTCGGTGTCTTCCAGCCCAAGCTGCACGTTGACGATATGTTCGCTCTGCCCGGTCAGCGGCGCGCCATCGCGGAAATAGTCCAGCGCGCGGGTCGAAGCGGCGAGGTAATAGGAAGTCTGATCGCCCTCCTGCACCTTCAGCTTCGATTTGGTCCAGGTGTAGTTGGGGATCACCGCAAAGCGGCGCGATTCCCACATGCCGCCCCAGTCGCTCAGGTCGAAATACTTCTGCAGTTCCACTTCCGCGCCATAGAGGTCGGCCTTGGGCGCATTGGCGAAGCTGGTGATGAAGTTGTCGCTTTCCAGCGCCACGAAGCTTTCGATGGGGTTCTTGATCCGCTTCCAGAAGCCGGAGACGGAGAAGCGCTGGTCGCGGTCGAAGTACCACTCATAGCGGGCTTCGGCGTTGGTAAGCTGGCTGTCCTGCAGGTTCGGGTTGCCGCGATACTGACGGTTGGTGTCAGGATCGAAGTAGAACTGATAGATCAGCTCGCGGAACTGCGGACGCGCGATGGTCTTCGAAGCGTTGACGCGCAGTTGCATGTCATCGCGGAAAGACCACGTAAGCGTTGCTGCCGGGAGCCAGTAGTCATTGTTCAGGGCAGTCGGCGTTGCCGTGGTCGCGCCATCGTTGAACACCTGGATCGGTGATACAACCAGACGCGCCTTCTCGTAACGCACACCCGCGTCCAGCTGCAACGTATCGGTCAACTGCGCGTCGACCTTGGCATAGGCGCCATGATTGCGCAGCGTGGCGAGAAACGCCGGGTTGCCTTCGTTCGTATCGATCAGGTTCACGTTGAACGCTTCGATCACCGCATGGCTCAGCAGGTAATCGGGACGGAACATGTTCACGCCATCGGGCAGATCCACCGCGCGCCACTGAAAGTCGCGGCGCGAACTGGTGCGGCGCGTATCGACATAGGCATAGCCGACCGTCGCCGTGACCGCAGGCATAACCTTGTACGAAACGTCGATCCCGCCAGTCCACAGATCCTCGTTCAGGTCCGAGAAGCTGACCGTAGCGCGCCCTGCGTTGCCGTCCAGATTGTTGACGAAGTATTGGCCGAACGGATCGGACGCCACATTCGTTCGCACATATTCAAAGCCCAGTTCATACGGGGCCTCACGCTGCGAATTGGCAAAACCACCGCGCAGGTCAACGCTCAGCCCGTCCAGCGGCTTCAATTCGGCCACAAGCTGCGTGTCGATAAGCTGGCGTTCGTACCAGGCCGTGTCCTGCTGCTGGTAGTCCACCGTCGTCTGATTGCGCTGGCCAAGGCTGAGGCGCGTGTTCTTCAGCGTGTCGCGGATGTAAAGGTTGGTCCAGCGGATCTTGTTGCGATCCCACTCAAGACCCAATCCCAGCATCCCGTTCACGACCACGCGATTGTCGGTCACCACGCGGCGGAAGTTCGATTGCAGATCGGCCAGATCGGATTCAACCGACGTCTGGCTGGTCACGTCGCGCGTCAGCCACTTGTTGCTGTATCCGGCCGTGGCGATCACGCCCAGCGTCACCGCGCCCAGTTCGAACGACTTGCCTGCCGAAAGCGAAAGCGAACCGTTGCCCGGCATGTTCGGGATCTTCTGGATCAGACCATTGCGCGTGTTGACGATGCCCTTGCCGATCTCGACGTTATCGAGATTGCCCGAACTCAGCCGCTCGCCGCTGGCGAAAAACGTCTTCAAAGCGCTGGTGTAGTCACGCTGACCGTTGTCGAACCCGGTCCAGTCGGTGCTGGAACCGTAATAGGTATAGCCAAGCTGGTTGGTCGTCTCGCTATCCCACGAACCACCGGCACCGATGGTCACGAACGGCTCGCTGGGGCTGGACTTGGTGGTCAGGTTCACCACGCCGCCGCCGAATTCGCCGGGATAGTTCACCGAATAGGACTTCTGCACCAGCGACGAAGCGATGATGCTCGAAGGGAACAGGTCGAGCGGAACCACACGCTTGAGCGGTTCGGGGCTCGGCAGCGGCATACCGTTCAGCAGCGCCAGCGAATAGCGATCGCCAAGGCCGCGCACATAGACATAGCCATTGCCGACCACGCTCAGGCCAGTCACGCGGCCAAGCGCGCCTGCGATGTTGCCTTCGCCGGTGCGCGCGATTTCAGCGGTGCCAAGGACGGAAACGACCTGCGGCGCAGCGCGCTGGATATTGCGGTCGCGTGCGCCGGTCACGACGATTTCACCGCCGGGGATCGAAACTTCCGTTTCCTCTTGCGGCTGCCCTGCAACCGGATCGGCCACAGGATCGACAGGCGCTTCGCCAGCCACATCGGCCACGGGCGGCACGGCATCCGCCGGTGCGGCTTGCGCATCCTGCGCAAAAGCGGCGGATGGCGCCAGAAGCGCGGTGGAAAGCAGCAGCATGGTTGCGAGCCGCGACGTATTCATGTCGGTGTTCCCCCTGGGGAAAGAATGTATTTTCTGGTGCGGGAAAGGGGGCAGCCGTCACCGGCCACCCCCCGTATCCCGAAAGGCAGCCGATCAGGTCGTCGGCAGCGCCGTGCAGGCGGTGCTGGTGGTGCCGAAGTTGGCGGCACCGCTATTGCAGGTCCAACCGGCGTACCAGGTGTCCGAAGCATCGCGCACCGCACCGATGTAGGTCGCGGCCGAGAAGAACGAGGACAGCGAGGTCACATCGAATGCGCTTACGGCGGTTTCGTTGGCACCGTTGATGAAGCCACCGGTCAAGGTCGAGGTCAGCCCGGCATTGTTGCCGTTCGCACCCGAACCGAAGAACCCGGCAACCTGCGCGGCGGTATAGGCGCCCGTACCGATGAAGCGGTCATCGCCCGTTCCGGCGCAGGTCATCACAACCGAACGCGCGGTCAGCGTGGCAGAGTTCGCACCGCCCGAACCATTCATGCGGATGCACTGGTTGGCCGGAGCCACGATCACGCTGTTGTAGAGCGAGATGTCCGAGTTGCCACGGAAGAACAGCGCCGCCTGGCCGTTGGCTTCGTTGTTGCTGCTGGTGGCAGCCTGGATCGCCGTCACGTTCGACATGCGCGAAACCTGGCGCGGAGCCTGTGCTTCGTTGCCGTTGCTGTCCAGTTCCATCAGCGTATCGCCAGCGCCCGAACGCTGGATCAGCAGCAGGTACTGCAGGTTGGCCTGAACGCCAGTATCCATGTCGAGGCTGTCATCGTCCGCACCAACGGAAATATAGTGCTTCATGTTGACCGTGCCGCCGAAGAATTCAGCGCCGTCATCCGAGCTGTTGTAGCTCTGGATGTAATCAAGCTGCGTGCCCGAACCAACGCCTTCCAGCGTCAGCGCCTGCAGTTCGGAGTTCGAACCCAGAACGAAGCCCGAATACCGGATCTGGACGTACTTCATCGTGCCGCTGTTGTCGGCAGAGTTGGTGCCGCCGAACAGCGCAGGATCAGCCGCACCTTCGGTCTGGCGTTCGCAGGTGCTGGCGGTTCCGCCGCTGGCAACAGCGCCGGTGGTGCAGTCGGTGATCGGCGCGCGGCCCATCAGCACAACGCCGCCCCACTGACCCTGCGACGTTTCGCCATTCAGGCCGAGCACGTTGTCGCGGCTGGTGAAGATGATCGGTGCGGTCGCGGTGCCGGTGGCATTGATCTTGTTGCCGCGATTGACGGCAAGCCATGACGTGCCGGTGTTGCCGAACAGGATCACGCCCGGTTCGATGGTCAGCGTGACGCCGGTGCTGGTGCTGCTGAAACCAGCATCGGTCCCGACGTCAACGCGGCCGTTCATCGAATAGAGCAGACCCGCAATCTTGGGCAGCGTGGAAGAAGCGGTGATGCGCGCAGGCAGCGTGCAAACGCGCCACGTGCCCTGAGACGACGTTACTGTGCCCGAATCAGTCAGGCCGGTTGGGTTGGCGATGGTCGGGCAACCAGCGGCAGCCACGACACCGCTCGAAGTCGGGGTCGGCGTTGGCGTCGGGGTTGGCGTCGGCTGATTGATCGTCACATTGCCGCCGGTGCCAGGCGAAGCAATATCGGTGGGGCCGCAGCCGGCGAGCGCAATCGCACTGCAACCGACGAGGAACAGGCCGTGGCTGGTCTTCACTTGATATCCCCCAAGGATAAGCGGCCGGAGCAATTCCTGCCGTCGCGAGGGACCGTCTAGGGATGGAAAGTGACAGCCTGTTTGCGGTTTCCTGACAGATTTGTGTCAAATTATCTGACGGTTATTTGACATTTGTGACTGCACCCACGGATTTGCGGGCGTTCGTTGATTGCACTTTTGTGACAATGTTTCAGTTTGATTGCAGTTCGGGAGAATCGGCACATACTCGCATCCAACCAAGCAATCAGAACGGAGAGCATTGATGAGCCTGTTACTCGCCGCCGCACTTTTCACCCAGTCCGCCGTGATGGTCACGCCTCCGTTGACCGTCCCCGCCCCGGCGCTGCCCAGCGGCGATGTTGGCTTCAATGAAATCATGGCAAACCGTCCGCTCGCCGCAATCAAGCGGATCGAAGCCAGCGACCTCGCACGCAAGGGCGATCCCCTGGCGATGATCAATCTCGGCACGGCCTACAAGATGGTCGGTCGCAAGGACGAAGCCGCCCGGCTCTATCGCACCGCGCTCCGCAGCGATGATCGTTATGATGTGCAGCTTGCCAACGGTCGCTGGATCGATTCACGCCGTGCTGCAACGCTGGCGATGTCGCGCCTCGGGACAGACGAAGTACTCGCCCTGCGCTGACCGTTTTCCAGCGCGCAACCTTGGCCTCAATGCCTCTAGCCCGACTCTGCGTGGACTGGTCGGGCCTGCCAAAAGGGTGCGGGTAACGCGCAACCTCTTCATTGTGCAGCAATATATCGCAACAATTTAACTTTTGATAAGCTATCCGAATCGGAAAAAATTTGCGCACTCTGTCAAGAGAAGCAGCATCGGATTTGGATTAATCAGTGCAATCTCTGAGATGCCTACTCGGCTTCCACCGGCCGGATCGAAGTACAGCGGTGCGCGAACCGCTGTATTTTTCCACGCACTGCCTTGGCTGCGGCAAGCCCATGCGCCGTGTCAGCAAGAAGCACTGGGTTATCAAGCGCCCTGATCGGCCGTCGACTTCCGGGCACCGTTCACGCTCTGATGGAATGCAGGCGGACCATTCGCTTAAAACACGCAGCGATTCCGGCCATGCATGATCAAGGCATCGTCGATGCCGCTCCTTCCGAGGATTTGCTGCGCCTGCAAAAAGTGATTACCGATGCTTTGGCCGAGGCTGACCGTCTCGAACTTCGCATGGTTGGCATTCATCTGTGCAATGCGCTGCACAGCCTTGATGACGAGTTTGACCTGGATCCCTCGTAATTGGTGTAATCAGGCGCGCCGCCAGAATGTCAGCCGCGCCCGCGATAGGGCGCAACCCCTTGATCTGGAAGCCAAAGCCCGGCAGGCGGCGCCCCGCTTTGCCAGAACACATCGATCGGGATTCCGCCGCGCGGATACCAGTATCCGCCGATACGCAGCCATTGCGGCTTCATTTCATCGAACAGACGCTGACCGATGCCGACCGTCACATCCTCATGAAAACCCGCATGGTTGCGGAATGAACCGAGGAAAAGCTTCAGCGCCTTCGATTCCACGATGGTTTCACCCGGCGCGTAATCGATCACCAAATGCGCGAAATCGGGCTGGCCAGTGACGGGGCAGAGCGAGGTGAATTCCGGCGCGGCGAAACGGATCATATAGAGCGTGCCGGGACGCGGATTGGGCACGTAATCCAGCACGGCCTCTTCAGGAGAAGCTGGCAAGCTGCTGTTTTGCCCAAGAAAAAGCGGTGTCTTCGTCATGTTTTCGCCTGCATTTCCGAAGTGCACCTAGATGCACCTAGATGCACCTAGATGCACCTAGCCGCCTTTGAAAGCGCGTGAACGGTGCCGAACTGCCCTGCCCCATGCACCTGTCGCACGCGCGGAGCAAGTGGCCGGATCGGGCAGTCCGGTTCAGCCGCGATTAAACCGCCGCCGCTTTTTCCGACAGGCATGATGTACCGGACGGGGCTGCCACTTTTCACAACGATCCTCCTCACTGCGCTGCCAGCCGCAGCGCAGGACACCGGGAGCTATCAGCTCCCCCCCGCATCCTCGCCCACGCCGACGGTGCAGGGCCCCGTCGTTCCAGATGCGCCACCACCGCGTCCAGCCGCAACCACCGAGGCTGCCCCCGCCGAACCCGCCCGTGTCGAACCTTCGCCCACGCCGTCACCGACGCCGACCATAGCGCTCCCGTCGCCCCCCACCGCGCGACCCGCACCGCGCCCGGCAACCGCACCTCTCCCCTCGCCGCCACCCGAACCGGAGAGCGCGCCCACGCCGCTGGTGGAAAGCCAGTTGCCCGCAACTGCACCGACGCCAGCGCCTGCGCCTGCGCCTGCTTCACCCATCGAAGCGACTGGAAACGAACGCAATTTCTGGCCGTGGCTGCTGGGCGCTCTGGCGCTTGCAGCGCTTGGCGGACTGGCCCTGCTGTTTCGGCGACGCGACAAAGCTTTGCCCGAACCGGCTTTCACACCGCCCAGATTGCCGGAAACCACCCCGCCCCGCACTACCGCGCCCGTCGCCGCTGCAGCAGCAGCCGCGCCGCCTCTTGCGCTGGACCTTGATGCCGTGCGCATGAACGCGAGCCTGATCAACGCCACCTTGTCCTACCGCCTTTTGCTGACGGCCGGGGCTGACATCGGGCCGGTGGAACTGCGGGCCGACATGACCGCTGCCCACGCATCGCGCCCTGCCGAGGAGCAGCTTGGCGCCACCGACGCGCCGGTACTGCACCGGCTGGCGGGCCTTGCCGCTGGCGAAACAGTTGTTCTGGAAGGCGAAATCCGCCTGCCATTGGCCACGATCACCCCGATCCACCACGGCGGTGCCGCGCTGTTCGTGCCACTGGTGCGCATCGCGGTAGAAGCCGCTAGTGGTTCAGCGCCGCTCCGCCTGCGCCGTGCCTTTGTGGTGGGGCTGGATGAAAGTGGGGCGAGCGGCAGGTTGCAGCCCTTCCGCCTTGATCAGGGGCCGCGCAGCTATGGCACAGTCGGCCATCGCGAATTGACCGTGCCCCAATTCGCCTGATGCCCAAAACAGTTGTCATCTGATCCTTTTTTCATGGTGACGCACGTCACACCTGAGTCTAGTCTGCTGCACGTGCGAACTCGCAAAGACGGGTCGTGCAAAGCAGGCAGGAGTTTTGAGACCCTATGGATTCGCTGGTTTCCACCCAGTGGCTCGCCGATGAGATCGGCGCGAGCGACTTGCGCATTGTCGACGCTACGGCATTTTTGCCGGAACATGGCCGCGTGCCGCAACTGGAATACGAAGCCTGCCATATCCCCGGTGCGGTGTTCATGGATCTGGCCGACCTGACCGACAAGACATCGCCCGTGCCCAACACGCTCCCGCCCGCGGAAAAATTTGCCAGCCGAATGCAGGCGCTGGGCCTTGGCGATGGCAGCCGCATCGTGATCTACGATGATAGTCCGATCAAATCGGCCACGCGCGCATGGTTCATGCTGACCAAGTTCGGCGCGCAGAACGTGGCCCTGCTGGATGGCGGGATCGCCAAATGGAAAGCGGAAGGCCGCAAATGCGCGCAAGGCGTGGAAAGCCTGCGCCAACGCCACTTTACCGTGTGGTCCGACGACAGCCACGTGCGCAGCAAGGCCGATGTCCTTGCCAATCTGAGAAGCCTTGCCGAACAGGTCGTGGACGCACGCGGCGCAGGCCGTTTCACCGGTGACATGCCGGAAGCCAATCCGGCCCTTGCAAGCGGCCACATTCCCGGCGCGCGCAACGTGCCCTATTCCAGCCTGTTCAATCCCGATGGCACGTGGAAAGCGGCAGACGCGATCAAGGCGCTGTTCGAAACCGCAGGCGTAGACCTTTCCCGCCCGCTGATATCGTCCTGCGGATCAGGCATGACCGCCAACGTCCTGATCTTCGCCGCACATCTGATCGGCAAGGAGGACGTTTCGCTTTACGATGGATCGTGGAGCGAATGGGGGCTGGACCCGGAGACGCCGAAGGCAGTTGGGGTGGAATAGGCTCCGATTGAACGCCATCCTTCAAGACTGTCGCTTGCATTTGTAGTTAAATTTCACTACATTGATTTATGGCCAGAAAAGCACTGCGCGACATTTCCTGGATAAAAGGAGCGCTGAAGGACTTTCGGGCGTTCCCTCTGCCCGCACAGCAAAAGGCGGCGCGGGGCCTGACGCAGATTGCCGAGGGAGACACGCCGGAGATTACCAAGCCGATGACGGGCCTTGGCGCGGGTGTGTGGGAACTAGCCATCAAGGAGCGCGGGGACGCATTCCGCGTGATTTATGCGCTCCAGTTGGATGACGATATCTGGGTGGTTCACGCCTTCCAGAAGAAATCGACCAGCGGCATCGCCACGCCAAAGCATGAAATCGACGTGGTGAAGGAACGGATCAAGCGCTTGAAGGAGGCTTTGGCATGAGCAAGATGATTGAAGCGCAGGACGACGACTTCGAACTGGTGCGCGGTTCTGGCAATGTCTTTGCCGATCTTGGCCTGCCCGATGCGGAATTGGAACAGTTCCGCGCTATCCTTGCCGCCGAAATCGGCAAGACGCTGGCCGCCGACAAACTGACCGTCCGCGCCGCCGAGAAAATCACCGGCGTGGCCGCCGCTGACTTTTCACGCATCCGGCAGGCACGGCTGAATAGCTTTACCATCGACCGGCTGATGACAATTCTCGACCGGCTCAACCGCAAGGTGCAGGTGTCTGTAACCGTCAGCCCGCGCGGTACAGCAGGGGTGAGTGCTTTGCGTTTGTGAGCGGATTGGGAAGACGGCCCATGCTCTGATCTTCGTCGCGGATCTGATCGGCAGGGAGGACATTTCGCTTTACGATGGGTCGTAGAGCGAGTGGGGACTGGACCCGGCTACGCCTAAGGCGACGAGGGTGGCTTGGTTTATTTAGGGGGAGTCGCAACCGGTCGGTGCGCTGGCAGACATCAGCGTTATGGAATCTGATTCAGGTATCAGCAACAACATCCGGCAGGGTAAATTCACAGCGATGTTCTTGATCTAATGTTTAGAAGCAATAAGCGTTGGTTCATTACGGGTGCTAGCTGCCTCATAGGTAGTGCCATGCTATGGACTGCATTTTCACCAAAGCAGCCAATACTGCCCGATTACCAGAACGCCGACACCCAGCCCGTTCAATATTATCCAGGCGGCACCAATTGCGGACCAGAGATTCTGGCGCACCTCACTGGGGTCAAAGCTACGAGCGAAACCGATCGCTGCAAAGAGGTAGCTGAGGAGCATCGCCTCAAGACCAATGATCTCGTACAACAAACCCGCGCGGCGGATGCGGCCAATGCCGCCGCCTTGCTTGGATACACAGCCACCAAGATTGCACTGGCTGGACTAATCGGCGGGCTGCTGACGCTCGTTGCTGCTGGATTTGCCGCTTACTATGCGAGAAAAGCCTATACCACTGCCCACACTACGCTCGAAATTGAAACGCGGCCCTTCGTAAGATTCCCAAAAATCAAAATGAATGAAGAGGAGCGAAAGACTGGGAGGGTTAGATATGAGTTTGTCATAGCCGTGGAAAACATTGGCCTTCTCCCGGCAAATAATGTTCGAACTTGGACCTCCGCGCAGATAGCCAAGATCGGCGAATACAGTGATGCCATCTTTAAGAAAAAGCCGTTCGTTACTGGCGTTATTGCTAGTCAATCTTCTCGAAAGGTTGTTGCAGATATAATTCTTAGTCCCGACGAAGCAGAAAAATTCCGCGCCGGCGACACTAGGATATGTATCCATATCTATGTTATTTATGATAGCCGTTACACCAAAGACGTGCGAGTGCATGATGCCCGTTGGGCTAATCACAAATCATTGGAAACTGAACGGATATATTTCATTCCAGACCAGGCAGAGAACGTGACAACGGGCATCCCTCATTTCGGAATTGAAAAAGAGGAATCCTAAAGCACTGCATACGCTGACACCTGCCATCACGATAACGGATAGTCGTCTACGCATTCGTGCGCTTGCTGCATGATGTCGGGAATAACGAAAGACGGGTGCGATTGCGGATGTTACATGCCCCATCACCTAAGCCCATGACTTCCGGTCCTTCCCTCTGCTATTGGCTTTGCCATGAGCAATTCTGACGATTTTGACGCCCTCAGCCCCGCAACGCGAGGCGTACTCGCCGGGCGGCGTGAGGCCTGGACTGGCACGCCGGAGCATCCCGGTGCGGTGGTCAATCCGGCGGTTTGGCGGGCTTCTACGCATCTTTATGCCGATATGGGGGCGCTGCGGGCGCATCCGGCGAATGAGGATGGCAATTTCTACTACGGGCGGCGCGGCGGGCCTACGCAGTGGGCTTTGGCTGAGGCGTTGACACAACTGGAGCCGGGCGCTGCGGGCACTGTGCTCTATCCTTCGGGGGTGGCCGCGATTGCGGGGGTTTTGCTCACCGTGTTGCGGCCGGGCGATGTGTTGTTGATGACTGACAATGCCTATGAGCCGAGCCGGGCGATGGGGCGTGGGCTGCTGCGGGATTTCGGGGTGGAGACGCGGTGGTTCGATCCCACCGACTTGGCATCGTTCGAGGCGGCCTGTTGCGAGCGGACGCGGTGCGTTTTGCTGGAAAGCCCCGGCAGCCTGACGATGGAAGTGCAGGATGTGCCTGCGCTGGCGGCGGCGGCGAAGGCGCGCGGGATTGTTTCTGTGCTGGACAATACCTGGGCTTCGGCGCTGGGCTTTGCCGCGCTGGCGCATGGCGTGGATATCAGCGTGATGAGCCTGACCAAGCATGTTTCCGGCCATTCGGACTGCATGATGGGGTCTGCCTCTGCGGGGCCTGAGTGGTATCGCAAGTTGCGGGTGCGGGCACAGGGGCTGGGCAATGTGGTGTCGCCCGATGATGCTTCGCTGATGCTGCGCGGCCTGCGCACGATGAAGCTGCGGCTGGAGGCGGAGACGGCTTCGGCGCTGGAAATCGCGCAGTGGCTTGATGCGCGGCCTGAGGTGGCGCGGGTGCTGTGCCCGATGTTGCCGGGATCGCCGGGGCATGAGCTTTGGCGGCGCGACTTTACCGGCGGGTGCGGGTTGTTCAGCTTCGTGCTGAAAGGTGGCACGAGCGCGGCGCGTGATGCGCTGATCGATGCGTTGCAATTGTTCGGCATCGGCTATTCGTGGGGCGGGTTTGAAAGCCTTGCCACGCCCGTTGATCCGGCAAGCATCCGCACGGCGAGCGCGTGGCCGCTGCCGGGCATGGAACCTGAGGATTGCTTTGGCGTTCGGCTGTCCATCGGGCTGGAGGATACGGCGGACCTGATTGCCGATCTGGCGCGCGGGCTTGCCGTTTGGGCCAGTCATGGAGAACATGCGTGAACGAGCTTCGTAGCGGGGTGGCGGATGTTGTCCGCACGCTCAACGAAATCGGGTTCGACATCGGCACCTATCACATCTCGGTCTGGGGTGCGTTGCGCATCGTAATCGTGCTGGTGCTGGTGCTGGTGTTCGCGCGGCTGGGCAGCAGGCTGGCGAAGCGACTGTTCCGGCGGATCGACAGTCTGGACGGCGCGCAGCAGTTGCTGGGCGAGAAGCTGGTTTCGATTGCGGTGTGGGCGATTGCCATTCTGGTGGGCATCGACGTGCTGGGCATCAGCCTGACGGCGCTGACAGTGTTTTCGGGCGCGTTCGGCCTGGCCATCGGGTTTGGCCTGCAAAAGACGTTCGGCAATCTGATCGCGGGGATCATCCTGCTGATGGACCGGTCTATCAAGCCGGGTGACGTGATCGCGGTGAACGACGGCAAGGGCAATTCGTTTGGCGAGGTCAAGAAAATCGGCATCCGGGCGGTTTCGGTGACGACGCGAGACAACCGTGAGTATCTGATTCCGAACGAAAACCTGATGACCCAGCAGGTGGAGAACTGGTCTTACTCATCGCGCGAGGTGGCGATCAACATTCCCATCGGCGTGTCTTATGGCAGCGATCTGGAACTGGTGCAGAAGCTGCTGCTGGAAGCGATAGCCTCCACCCCGCGCGTGCTGCCCTTCCCCTCGCCCGGCGTGCTGCTGAGCGGGTTCGGGCCGAGCAGCATCGACATGACGATGGTGGTGTGGATCGACGATCCCGAAGGCGGCGTGGGCAATGTGCGATCGGACGTGCTGTGGCGGGTGTGGCGTCTGTTCGGGGAGCATGGCGTGCAGATCCCTTTTCCGCAGCAGGACGTGAACCTGAAGGATAGCGAGGGTTTGCGGGCGCTGGCGGAGGCGATGGCGAAACGGGACAACAAGGACGGCTAAAGCTGATCTAGGCGGGGGGCAAAGCATTCTCGCTGGCAGGTTACGCTCCCCGCGCCCATCTGCGCTTTCATGAGCAATTCCATGCCAAGAGTCGGAACCGTATTTCTGGTGGGCGCAGGACCGGGTGACCCGGACCTGTTGACGCTGCGTGCGGCGCGGCTGGTGATGAATGCGCGCGTGCTGGTGCATGACGGGCTGGTCGATCCGGCCATTCTGGCGATGGCACCCAAGAGCTGCCGGATGATCTCGGTCGCCAAGCAGCGTTCGCGCCACACGATGCAGCAGGAAGATATCAACGCCCTGCTGGTGCGCGAGGCTTTGGCCGGGAACGACGTGGTGCGGCTGAAGGGCGGCGATCCTTTCGTGTTCGGGCGCGGCGGCGAAGAAGCGGAAGACTGCTTTGCGGCAGGCGTGCCGGTTGAAGTGGTGCCCGGCATCAGCGCGGCGATGGGCGCTGCGGCTTCGGCCATGATCCCCCTTACCCACCGCGATGCCGCCAGCATCGTCAGCTTTGTGGCCGGGCAGTGCAAAGGGCTGACCGACCAGAACTGGGCGGGCCTTGCCGGGGTTGGCAGGACGCTGGTTATCTATATGGGCGTCGCCACGGCAGAGGCGATTGCGGAAAAGCTGATGGCCGACGGGCTGGCGCCCGATGTGCCCGTGGCGGTGATCGAGAACGCGGCACGGCCGCAAATGCGCGTGTTGCGAGGGGCACTGGCCGGGCTTGGCCCGCTGGTGGCTGAAAACAAGGTCAAGAGCCCTGCCCTTATCGTGATTGGCGATGTGGCAGGCCGGGGAGACATGATGGAATTGAAGCGAGTTTTGGAGGCAGTGCAGTGAAGATCATTACCGGAAGTGATCTGCGCACCGGCGACGTGATCTGGTGGACCGGCGAAGGCTGGTCGCGCCATGTCAACGATGC
>NZ_JBMLSM010000133.1:6550-10788 GCF_049240505.1 Novosphingobium sp. | reverse complement strand
CCATCGAGCCTGTCCGGCATGGTGGCCAGAGCAACCGTCATCAGGCCACCGGTGCGTTCCGTGCGGTTGACCGTCTGTCCATTGTAGACGCCAAAGCCGAGCGCGCCGTAGTTGCCGAACAGCTTTTGCCCGTCCTTTGCCAGATCGTCCCAGATCGCCTGAATTGCCGGTGGTGTAAAATAGGCTACTGCGCCCAGATCGCGCTCTCCGGGAACGGACTGGTTGATGGCATCGGTGCGGTCGAGCGGCACGCGGTTCTGCGAGCTTTGCAGGTTTTCCCATCCAAATGGCACTTTCGACTGGCCGAAGCGCAGGCGCAGAGTCTTTGAATCGTTCAGGAAGACATCGGCATAGGCATCGCGCATCTGGAAATAGTGCAGCCGCGATTCGCCGCCGGACTGGTTGGCAATCGAAGAGGCGAGATCACCCTGAAGATAGAGCGAGACGCGATCCGAAATATCGCCCTGCACGACCAGACGGGCGCGACGAATCGAGAAATTGCCGTTTTCATTGATGCCGCTGTCCTGCACGGACCGCAGGCGTGATAAGCCCGATGCAGCGGATTTGGGACCGCTGACGATCTCGTTCATGCGCAACTGGGTATAGCCGCGAATCTGCAGCTTTTCGTACCACGCCTTTTTCTTCTTCTCTGCCGGTGTGGTGGCGGAGGCGGTGGCAGCGGGGGCGGCGGCCAGTTGCACGGGCTGCGCCGGAGGCGTGCCGGTTGCTGCAACAGCTGCCGGTGTTGCGCCATGCGAAGAAGCGGCAGCCATTTGCGCCGCGCCTTGCTGCGTTTCCTGCATCGCGCGGACCATCGCCTTCAGTTCATCGACCTGACGCTGGAGATCGGCGATCTTGGCATTCTGATCCTGTGGCGCTTCCTGAGCCTGCGCAATTCCTGCCGCGCTCACAAATACGCTTGCCGCGAGTGCCGCCCTGAAAGCCCTGCCGTTCATTTCCTGAGAATCTCCAACTCGCAGCGATCTGCTTCTGGGCAGCCCGCTAGTCGCTCAAAATGACGAATATGTGACAGCAAATTGACGCATTCCTTGGCGAATGAGAGGGTGAATTCTGATCAATATACTGAAAAATCTACAGAAATAGTTCGTTACAGTTTTGCAAAACACGTCAGAAAAATGTCTTTGAAATGCAAATTTCTGGCCGCGCCCTGTAACGACGTTCACACCGGTGTCTGGCGTGACTCGCAGCCTCGCACCTGCTAACGGCGCGCGCATGACAGACCTTTCGTTGATCCGTAACTTTTCGATCATTGCCCATATCGACCACGGCAAGTCCACGCTGGCGGATCGCCTGATCCAGTACACTGGAGGGCTTTCTGCGCGTGAGATGTCCGAGCAGGTGCTCGACAACATGGACATCGAGAAGGAGCGCGGCATCACGATCAAGGCGCAGACCGTGCGCCTTGATTACAAGGGCAAGGACGGCAAGACCTACCAGCTCAACCTGATGGACACGCCGGGCCACGTTGACTTTGCCTATGAAGTCAGCCGCAGCCTTGCCGCGTGCGAAGGCGCGCTTCTGGTGGTTGACGCCGCGCAGGGCGTGGAAGCGCAGACGCTGGCAAACGTCTATCAGTCTATCGAACACGATCACGAGATCGTGCCGGTGATCAACAAGATCGATCTGCCCGCCGCCGAGCCGGAAAAGGTGAAAGCCGAGATCGAGGACGTGATCGGGCTGGACGCCAGCAATGCGGTGATGACCAGCGCCAAATCGGGCATCGGGATCGAGGAAGTGCTGGATGCCGTGGTCGAGCGTATTCCCGCGCCAACGGGAGATCGGACCGCGCCGCTCAAGGCCATGCTGGTGGATTCCTGGTACGATCCTTACCTTGGCGTCGTGATCCTTGTTCGCGTGATCGATGGCGTCATCAAGAAGGGGCTGCAGGTCAAGTTCATGGCCGGTGGCACCGAGCATCTGATCGATCGCGTGGGTTGCATGAGGCCCAAGATCGATACGCTGGACGAACTCGGCCCCGGCGAGATCGGCTTTATCACAGCCCAGATCAAGGAAGTTGCGCAGGCGCGCGTGGGTGACACGATCACCACCGTAAAGCAGGGCGCGACGGTGCCGCTGCCGGGCTTCAAGGAAGTGCAGCCGGTTGTCTTCTGCGGCATCTTCCCGGTTGATGCTGCGGACTTTGAGAAGCTGCGTGAAAGCATTGCCAAGCTGCGTCTGAACGATGCTTCGTTCAGCTTCGAAATGGAATCGAGCGCGGCGCTGGGCTTTGGTTTCCGCTGCGGCTTCCTCGGATTGCTGCACCTTGAAATCATTCAGGAGCGCCTCAGCCGGGAATACGATCTCGACCTGATTACCACTGCGCCTTCAGTGGTTTACCGCATCCAGTTGCGCGCGAGCCGAACCGATGATGCGCGCGAAATCCTGCTGCACAACCCGGCGGATTATCCCGACCCAAGCCGCATCGAACAGATCGACGAACCGTGGATCAAGGGCACGATCTATACGCCTGACGAATACCTGGGGTCAGTGCTGAAGCTGTGTCAGGATCGTCGCGGCGTGCAGACCGGGCTGACCTATGTCGGCGGGCGCGCGCAGGTGACCTATGAACTGCCACTCAACGAAGTGGTGTTCGACTTTTACGACCGCCTGAAATCGATCAGCCGTGGCTATGCCTCGTTCGATTACGAACAGATTGGGTTGCGCGAAGGCGATCTGGTGAAGATGAGCATCCTCGTCAACAATGAGCCGGTCGATGCGCTGTCGATGATCGTTCACCGCAGCGCCGCCGAGGCACGCGGGCGGCATATGTGCGAGCGGTTGAAGGATCTGATCCCGCGCCACCTGTTCAAGATTCCGATTCAGGCGGCTATTGGTGGCAAGGTTGTTGCGCGCGAGACGATTGCCGCGATGCGCAAGGACGTGACCGCCAAATGTTATGGCGGCGACATCAGTCGCAAGAAGAAGCTTCTGGAAAAGCAGAAGAAGGGCAAGGCGCGGATGCGCGAGTACGGCAACGTCTCGATCCCGCAGGAAGCGTTCATTGCTGCGCTGCGGATGGGCGAAGAGTAGCTTACAGCCTTTGCTTTACAGGAAACAAAGAACCCGCCGGAAGCGATCCGGCGGGTTCTTTTGTATCAGCGTGACCCTTGTGGTCCCTTGCGATGCGGCTTGCCCTGAGGGCGCTGCCCGGCGGGGTGCGGGCGGCGCGGGGGGCGGCGATCATCACTGCGCGGCCCATCATGATGAGGACCGTTCCGACGTGGTCCATCGTTGCCACGCCGATTGTCGCGTGCAATTTCGCGCGGGCCGTCGGGAGCCACTTCGATGTGGATGCCGTTCTCGTCTTCGCCCCGCGGATCGGCGGTGCGGCGGACGGCATCGGCAAAGCGATCGGCAATGGCGCGCGGGACCTGGAACCAGGTGTCGTTCGGTGCGATGCGAATGGCGCCGATTTCCTGCCGCGACACGTGGCCACGCCGGCACAGCGTTGGCAGGATCCAGCGCGGATCGGCGTTCTGGCGGCGGCCAACATCCATGCGGAACCACACCACATCGTCAAAGCCGGGGCGATGTGCGGCCTGCTTGCGGCCATCGTCGCTGCCCGAAAGCAGTTCTTCGGGCTGAGGCAGCGACGCGCGGTGGGCGCGGACGAGAGCGGTGGCGAGTTCTTCGGGCGTGCGCTGTTCCAGAAGCGTGCGCGCGATGTCCACATCCGCTTCGTCCATTTCGACAGGAGCGAGAATGGTTTCGAGCAGGCGTTCACG
The DNA here is from genome assembly GCF_049240505.1 of Novosphingobium sp. Classification (GTDB taxonomy): domain Bacteria; phylum Pseudomonadota; class Alphaproteobacteria; order Sphingomonadales; family Sphingomonadaceae; genus Novosphingobium. The sequence continues at coordinate 7,042 of NZ_JBMLSM010000133.1, read as the reverse complement.
ATCCTGCGCGCGGATCGCTTCGGGGGTGGGCACATCAGCCCATTCCGCGTTGATCTTCGCACCGCGCAGCATCATTTCGACGCGGCGACGGCGCGGGAAGGGGACGATGAGCACGGCGGTGCCCTTCTTGCCCGCGCGCCCGGTGCGGCCTGATCGGTGCTGCAGCGTTTCGGCATCGCGCGGAATTTCAACGTGAACCACGAGGCTGAGCGAGGGGAGATCAATCCCGCGCGCCGCGACGTCGGTCGCCACGCAAACGCGGGCGCGGCGGTCACGCAGGGCCTGAAGGGCGTTGTTGCGCTCTGACTGGCTATGTTCACCCGAAAGCGCGACAGCGGTAAATCCGCGTTCGACCAGCGTGGCATGAAGGCGGCGCACATTGTCGCGCGTGGCGCAGAACAGCATGGCGGTTTCGGCTTCGTGGAAACGCAGAAGATTGACCACTGCGGCTTCGATCTCCGCCGGATCGCCCACATCGGGGAACAGGCGAAT
>NZ_JBMLSM010000133.1:0-6540 GCF_049240505.1 Novosphingobium sp. | reverse complement strand
GCGACGGCGACTGCGCGATAGGCGATATCGCCGTGTCCACGATTTTCGCCCACAGTCGAAATGCGCAGCGCATCGCGCTGATACCGCTTGGCCAGCGCTTCGATCGGCTTGGGCATCGTGGCCGAGAACAGCAGCGTGCGACGGTTTTCCGGGGTCGCGTCGAGCAGTTCTTCCAGATCTTCGCGGAAGCCCATGTCGAGCATTTCGTCCGCTTCGTCGAGCACGACGCAGGCCAGCGCGGTAAGGTCAAGCGCGCCGCGTTCAAGATGGTCACGCAGACGGCCGGGTGTGCCGACCACGATGTGCGCACCATGTTGCAACGCACGGCGTTCACGCGAAGGGTCCATCCCGCCAACGCAGGTGGCGATGCGCGCGTGCGTAGGGGCATAGAGCCACGCCAGTTCGCGGCTGACCTGAAGCGCCAGTTCGCGCGTGGGCGCAACGACCAGCGCCAGCGGTGCCGTGGCAAACGGCAGCGCGCTTTCATCGCCGATGAGTTCGCCCGCCATTGCAAGGCCGAAGGCAACGGTCTTGCCCGAACCGGTCTGTGCCGAGACGACCAGATCGCGACCGGCGGCCTGGGGTTCCGTCACAGCGGTCTGCACAGGCGTCAGCGCGGTGTAACCATGCGCTTCGAGAGCCTGCGCAAGCGGGCTGGGGAGGTGTTCAAATGTCATCGTCAAAATCGCCATTCCTGCCGCTTGCGCAGCATTTGCAAAGTGTTGGGCCTATCGGCTGGATGCCGGATCATGTCCGGCTCGAATCGCCACAGCCCGTTCCCACACAGTGCACGGCGATACCTGTGTCGCGGCCCCTACACGCATTTAAGGGGTTTGGCTTGCACTATTTCACGCAGCAGCACTTGATTAGGTATACTAACATATGTGATGATGTGCAGAGCCGGATCAACACGGCGTGGAGAGGCTGATGAACGACACCGCAGAGATGGAATCTGTCGAGGAAACCGCACGCCGCGCGCCCGCACTGATACGCTATCTTGGTGAAGGCGATTATGTGACCCGGCGATATGTGTCGCAGGGTGCCGAGATGAACACCGGCGATTATTTCGACTACCCTTGCGACGTGCGCGATGGAATGCCGATACGGGATCACTTCTCGCTCGACGTTCATGGCTTCATGCTGGGCAAGCACCGGTCTGCCATTGCCGACTTTCACGATAAGCCGACGGTAGATGCTGCATACCTTCAAGAGGTTGAGCAACTGGTGACCCAGCTTTGCGGTGCCACGCGCACTGCCGCACAGGGGTGGATGATCCGCACGTCGGCAGACCTGACCGCGCGCGCAAAGCAGAAGGTCGAAGGCTATCAGCACTCTGGCGGGATTCAACCGCCTGCAGGTGAAGCGCACGTCGACTATAACGAAGTGACCGGTCGCCGCGCGGCAGAGCGCATCTACAACGATCGCTTCCCCGATGGTCCCGGCTACAAGCGTTACGTTTGCTTCTCGCTCTGGCGGACGTTCTCGCCGGGGCCGCAGGACTGGCCATTGGCAGTGTGCGACGGGCGAACGGTTCAGAATGAAGAGACGGCATCGAACACGTTGTTCGTGGTCGATGAATTTCCCGTAGGCGATGCGCTAACCGCGCCGGTCGAAGGCGAGGACCAGATGATCGCCGCCACGATTTTCCGCCATCGGACCCGCCATCGCTGGTGGTACTTTTCGAACATGGCTGCTGACGACGTGCTGTTGTTCAAGTTTCAGGACAGCGACCATTCGGTGACATGGCGCTGCCCGCACACCGCGTTTCACGATACCAGCCTGCCGGATGCCAGGATTCGCGAGAGTATAGAAGTGCGCTGTATCGCGTACTTCGAATAGGGCATCCGCACTCTGACGGTTGACGTGCGCGCCGTTTGCCGACAGGCAGGCGCGCATGATCGATCCCCGTCATTTCCGCAATGTCCTTGGCACCTGGCCGACCGGTGTCTGCGTGATCACCTCTGTTGATGCCGACGGCACGAAGCATGGCCTCGTGGTCGGATCGTTCACCTCTATCTCGCTGGACCCGCCGTTGGTGGGCTTCTTCCCGGACAAGCGATCGAGCACGTGGCCCAAGATTGCGGCAGGGGGACGGTTCTGCGTAAACGTGCTGGGCGCTCAGCAGCTTGATCTGTGCAAGCGCTTTGCCGCGCGCGCGGATGACAAGTTTGCAGAACTTGCACATGGGCACACACCGTCTGGCCAGCCTTTGCTCGAAGAGGCGCTGGCATGGATCGATTGCACGCTGGAACGGGTTGAAGATATCGGCGATCACCTGCTTGTTGTCGGCGCGGTGCAAGCGCTGGACCGTAGCGAGCATGGCACGCCGCTTCTGTTCTTCCGTGGACAGTATCACGATGTTGCCGACTTGCCGGCAGTCTGAAACAGGTCCGCGCTGAAAAAAGTTCGGGCTTCCCGCAAAAATTCGCGCGTTTTGATATCCGTCAAGGTCGTGGTGCGCTGCGGCATCTAGGGATGATTTCGACGAAGCGGTCCGGTGCTATCCACCAGCACCATCCCCGCCTCGGCGATTTCTCCCCAACTTGGGCGGCCCGATTTTCGTGCCGCCCAATTTTTTGCCGCCCAATTTATTTGCCACGAGTCTGGAGTTTTGGGCAATTGCCGGTGCCGGGCGAGAATGATAACGCTTTCGAATGACATCCTGCGAAACCTGCGTCGTCCGCAACCGTGCGATTTGTGCCGGATTGGACAATGGCGAGATATCCGCGCTCAACGCCATTGGCCGCCGTCGCATGGTGACCGCAGGGGAATCGCTGATCTGGGAAGACGATGATTCGCTGCTCGTCGCCAATGTCATCGAAGGCGTGCTGAAACTGACCACCAGCACCGAAGATGGGCGTGAACAGATCGTCGGCGTTGCCTATCCGTCCGACTTCATCGGACGCCCCTTTGGCCAAACCAGCAGTGCGAGTGTCGTCGCGCTTACCGATGCACGGGTCTGTGTTTTCTCGCGCAATGATTTTGATCGTTTCGCGCGTGAACACCCAGGGCTGGAGCATAAGCTGCTTGAGCGCACGCTTGCCGAACTGGACCGCACGCGATCATGGATGATGCTGCTGGGCCGCAAGAACGCATCGGAAAAGATCGCTACATTCCTGCTCGAAATGTCTGATCGGCTGGCCGAAGTGGGCTGCACCCCGGCGTTTGGCCCGGCAAAGCGCTTCTCGCTGCCATTTTCGCGCCAACAGGTGGCCGATGTGCTGGGTTTGACGATTGAAACCGTCAGCCGCCAATTCACCAAACTGAAGAACGATGGCGTGATCGAACTGCCTTCGCGGCGTGAAGTGGAAATTGTTGATCGTATTGCGCTTAAGGCCCTGGCTGGCTGAAGATCGCTCTATCGGTATTGAATCTCGCTCGGGAATTGAAATTATGTCGATATTTCAATGCACTTGCGGAAGACATATTTTCTAACGGAAACTGTTCTGGCGCAAAGCATTGCCTCCTGCGTGTCGTCCTTGCCGATGTGGAGGTTCCCTTTGTCGCAGCCTAACCCTTTTCATTCCGATGATGACCGCGCCGGAACGCTTCGCGCCAGCGTGATGCTTTTCGCGTTCGGACTTCTGGTGCTGGGTTATCTCGTGGCGATCGGCCACCCCGACTGGTTTGTGCTCCGCCCGGTTTCCTCCGCGTCATCAGCGTTGTACGAAGCCGCTCAGCACGGAAATGATGCGTGATCGTCAAGTTGGTCCCTTCGTTCAAGACGATTGTCCGCGAAGTCTGGAAGCCGTTGACGTTGCTGTTCGTCTGGGACGTCATCGTCACGGTGGTGTACTATATCCTGCCGTTCCGCGCGCCAGAACTGCCGCTTACGCTGTTCGGCTCGGCGGTGGCGCTGTTCCTCGGCTTTCGCAGCAATTCGGCCTATCAGCGCTGGTGGGAAGGACGTGGCCTCTGGGGGCTGATGATCAACGCTAGCCGCAATCTGGCGCGCGCGACGCGCAATTTTCTGCCAGACCCCGAGGCCGCATCATTCAAACGAGATATCGTGTTCAGGCAGATCGCCTATGTGAATGCGCTGCGTTGCCAGCTTCGACGCCAGCCGCTTGATGAAGCTACGCTGTCCTATGTTGCCAAGGCCGGTGCCCAGATCGCCATAGAGCGGAACAATGCTGCCAATGGTTTGCTGGACGGTACCGGGCGCAAGATCGAGGACGCGCGCCGCGCAGGGTGGATCGATACGATCCAGCAGAGCGCGATGGAAAGCGTGCTGGTCGATATCGCCAACGCCCAAGGTGGGATGGAGCGGCTCAAGAACACGCCGCTGCCCAATCACTTCCGCTTCTTTCCCATGCTGTTCGTGCACATGTTCTGCATCCTCCTGCCATTCGGGCTGGTAGAGACGCTGGGCTTCGCCACGCCGTTGGGTTCGACCATCGCTGGCCTGATGTTTCTGGCGGTGCTGGCAATCGGTGACGATCTTGTCGATCCGTTCGCGAACGAACCACACGACCTGCCCCTGTCGGCAATGTGCCGAACGATCGAGATCGATCTGCTGCAATCGGTGGGATTGGAAGCGCCCCAACCTATAGTCGCGGATCGCAAGGGCGTGCTCTGGTAGGCAAATGGATGCGGGCAGGAAGCCGACGAGGTGATCCCAGAACCTCGTCGTCTCCTGCCCGCTATCCCCACGGGTTCCGGTGCGCGTGGGGGGCACCGGAACCTTCGGGGATTTCGTCAGCGTCTTCGCGTCAGAATCGGAAGGCCAAACCTGCGCTGAGGACCCAAGGATCAAGCGAGTGCTTGGTGGTCAGCACTTCAGCATTCCCGGCAAAGAAGTGCGCGGTCGTGTCCATGAAGTACTTCTTGGCATCAAGGCTGATTCCCATTCCCTTGTCGTTGACCGGAATGTCGATACCGGCCTGCAGAGCGAAGCCCAGCTCGTTCGACATCTTCACTTTGGTCACGCCCAGCGGGGTGACGCTCGATCCCGGCTTTTCGCCGAGCACCAGGAACAGCGACGGACCTGCGCCGATGTAGGGCTTGATTCCGCCTTCCAGCGGCAGGTGATATTTCAGCGTCACCGTGGCGGGCAGGATCATCACGTGATCGACAATGTCGGTAGCAGGCGCGAGCGTGCCGGTGCCGCTCACACCATGCGTGGTGAAGCAGCAGATCGTCTCGACCGACACGTTCGGCGTGGCGAAGTATTCCACGGCCAGCGTCGGCACATAGTTGTCGTTCGCCTTTGTGTTGGCACCGACAGTCAGGCCCAGCGGATCGTTCTTCACTTCCAAGATCTTGCCATCGGGAAGGACAGCGGTGCCCATGACCTTCACCTGCAGCTTGCCATCCGTCGATCCGGCCATTGCCTGCGTCGGGGCCATCAGCGCGGCGGCTGCGGCGAGGGCGGGGATCGCGGTGGAGATCAGCTTCTTCATTGCTCTTGTCCTGCACCACGGCTGGCCAACCCCTCGTTGGCCCAAGATCGTTCCGTGGCTTGGACAGCCTGATGCACGCCGCCGAATCATTGGACATTGACAAAGCGCAAAAATGAAAAGGCGCGGCATTCGACCAAAGTATAGGGCCAGATAAAGCGCACGAACTCCGCGATTTGACCCGTGTCAATGTTCTCCTGCCGATGAAGGTGCAGCGCGGCCTGCACATCACTCATGGAAGGGAAGGCTCCATGGAATCGGCACTATCGCGCTCGGGCCTCTGGCTCGTGTCGCTCCTTATCGCCGTCGCCGCCTGCGCTGCAGCCGTCGACACGGGCTTCGCAATTCACATGGGCATCGTGGCGCTCGCCTGCATAATCGGGCTGGTCGTCACGCTGCGCGGTGTGGATCTGTCGAAAGCCATCCTCGCTCCCGATCAGGGCCGCTATGACGACGATGTGATCCGCTGGGGCGTGATCGCAACCGTGTTCTGGGGCATGGCCGGGTTTCTGGCGGGACTTTACATCGCGTTGCAGCTTGCATTGCCGGTGCTGAATCTCGGGTTCGAATGGACCTCTTTCAGCCGCCTGCGTCCGCTGCACACCTCTGCGGTCATCTTCGCTTTCGGAGGCAACGCGCTGATCGCCACGTCGTTCTATGTCGTGCAGCGCACTTGCCGGGCGAGGCTGGCCTTCCCCGGCCTCGCCCGTTTCGTTTTCTGGGGCTACCAGCTCTTTATCGTGCTGGCGGCAACAGGCTACTTGCTGGGCATTACCCAAGGCAAGGAATATGCCGAGCCGGAATGGTACGTCGACCTGTGGTTGACCGTGGTGTGGGTTGCCTATCTGGCGGTTTTCGTCGGTACGATCGTGAAACGGACCGAACCGCACATCTATGTGGCGAACTGGTTCTACCTGTCGTTCATCGTCACCGTGGCGCTGCTCCACATCGTCAACAATCTTAATTGGCCGGTCAGCTTCGTTGGCAGCCGCAGCTATCCCATCTTCGCAGGCGTGCAGGGCGCGCTGGTGCAGTGGTGGTATGGCCACAATGCGGTGGGCTTTTTCCTGACCGCCGGCTTCCTGGCGATGATGTACTATTTCGTGCCAAAGCAGGCCGAACGTCCGGTGTTCTCCTATCG
>NZ_JBMLSM010000132.1:0-8672 GCF_049240505.1 Novosphingobium sp. | reverse complement strand
AACCGCAAGGTCTTCGAAGCCAACCGCGCCCGCATCGAAGCTGAAAACGCTGCCCGCCGTGATGAAGCCAAGGCTGAATCGAGCAACGTCGAAGGCAAGGAAGTCGTGCTCATCCGCGCTTCTTCGAACTCCGGCCAGCTTTATGGTTCGGTTTCGGTTCGCGACATCTCGGACGCGCTGGTTGAACAGGGCGCCAAGGTGAACAAGTCGATGGTCGTGCTTGAACGCCCGATCAAGACGCTCGGCGTTTACACCGTCAAGGTTTCGCTGCACCCCGAAGTTTCGGTTGCAGTGAAGGTAAACGTTGCCCGTTCGCCTGACGAAGCCGAACTGCAGTCGCAGGGCGTCAACGTCATCGACGCGATGTTCGACACCGAAGTCGGCGGCTTCACCGAAGCATACGACCCCAATGCAGAACCGGGCGAAATCGCTGCCGATCTGCTTGACGGCGGCGAAGAAGCGGAAGCCTGAGGCTTTCCTTCATGCTTCGGCAAAAGAAAAAGGGGCGGCCTTCGGGTCGCCCCTTTTTCGTTGGCGATTATATCCGTTGCAAACACATATCGTCATTGCGAGGAGGCGAAGCCGACGAAGCAATCCAGAGTCATCGCAGAACCGCTCTGGATTGCTTCGCTACGCTCGCAATGACGAAAAATTCGGGCTCGTGTTTACAAGCGGCACCATTCTGTTCTGATTGCGCTTACTTCGCTGTCTCCAGCCGCAGGAAACGGGCAGCATTGTTGTAAAGAATATCGCGCTTCTGTTCCTGGCTAAGGTAATCGGCATTCTGGATCAGGCCGATCGAATAAGCCATCAGCCCCGGCCATGCGAGCTGGTCCGTACCGTACATCACCCGGTCGCCAAACCCGGCATCCACCATCCGCTCGATATAGCGGTTCACGTCCTTGCGCGGATAGCTCCAGATCAGTCCGGCGATATCGACATAGACGTGGCTGTTGGCTTGCAGAAGCGTCAGCATGTTGTCGATCATCGGATAGCCTGCGTGCATCACCTGCACTCGCAGTTTTGGATGGCGGGCCAAAAGCTCTTCAAGCAACAGCGGATTGCCCATCGACCCACGGAACGTCGGCATGGCCACGTTTGCACGGCCCGAACCGCCTGTGCCCATATGAATCGCTACGGGAATGTCCATCTTTTCGGCCAGCGCGAAATATTGATCCACGCGCATGTCCGATGGTGAAATACCTTCATATTGCAGGCCGATCTCGCCCATGACCTTGAAGCCATCCTTTCCGAAGGCGACTTCAAGCATCTTGAGCTGCTTTGCCGCATCCCCACCGGTCACGCGCCCGAACGCTGTGCCGGGAATGACGCGCGCGGGCGATGTCGCCTGCCATTTCTTCACCTGATCCGGCTCGCCAAACACCACGCCGCGCACGTTCAGGCGCTCCATCTCCGCCAGAACCATCTTCATGTATTCGCCCTTGGGCGCAGGATAGAGCTTCGGCGAGCATTCCTCCTTCGACCAGCCAAACGGAGCCTCCGGCCCGTTCTTCGGATCGGATGCCTCAAACCGCGTCTGATTGGGGCAAACGGGCGTGGCCCACGAAGCATCGTCCATCGCGTGCATGTGAACGTCGATAATCGGCGCTACGTCTGCAGACGTGTTCTGGGCCAAAGCACTGCCACCTCCGGCAAAGGTGGCCACAGCAAACAAGGCAAGTGTTGCACGCATCCTCAAATCTCCACTTTTGAAGTTTGACAGCGTTATCAGACGGTTTCCGCTTGGACGCAAGCGCCGCTGCATATTCTCTGGCTGCAGTTTGGGTATAAGCACGAGGCTGCAAATGAACGCCGTCTTTGCAGCGCAACGTTCGCGCGCTACATGATTGCAGATGAAAACAACTGAAGCGATCCTTTCCGAACTTAATCGTCTTTATGACAGCGCCGTTTCCCAGCTTCGCGATGATATCGCGGAATATGCCAACACCGGGACGATCCCAGCCCCGGAGAAGCGGTTTGATGGCAGCTATTGCTATCCCGAACTGCGCGTAAGGTTGGCCACCGATCCTGAAAATGAATCACTTGGCCGCGCGTTTGGCCGCCTCACCCAGCGCGGTGACTATGCTTGCACGATCACCCGTCCTGCGCTGTTTGCGGATTATCTGGCTGAACAGATCGAACTGATCTGGTCATCTTATCCGGTCGAGATCGAAGTCGCGCGGTCGCGGCAGGAAATGCCCTTCCCTTATGTGCTGGATGGCGCATACGGCGCGCAGATCGGCCGCGTAAGCCCGCAGGAACTGGCCAAGCACTTCCCCACGACCGACCTCGCCCATATCGGTGACGAAATTGCCGATGCGGAATACAACGTCGGGGACGGCCCTTTGCCACTCTCGCTGTTCGACGGCTTGCGCACCGATTTCAGCCTTGCCCGCCTCGCCCACTATACGGGCACGCGGATAGAGGATTTCCAGCGCTACATCCTGTTCACCAACTACCACCGCTATGTCGATGAATTCGTCGATTGGGCTGGCCAGCAGATCGATGGCAAAAGCTACATAGCACTGACTGGTGCCGGCGGCCTCTCGCTCGATGCTCACACCGAAAACGCGCGCGTGCGCCTGTCCGACACGGCGTGGCGGCGCCACCAGATGCCCGCCTACCACCTTGTCGCGCCGGACAGGTCAGGCATCACGCTGGTCAACATCGGCGTCGGCCCATCCAACGCGAAAACGATCTGCGACCATCTCGCGGTACTGCGCCCGGAAGCCTGGCTGATGATCGGCCACTGCGGTGGCCTACGCCCCACGCAGAAGATCGGCGACTACGTGCTGGCACACGCCTATCTGCGCGACGATCACGTTCTTGATCCGGTCCTGCCACCCGAGATTCCGATCCCAGCCATCGCCGAAGTGCAGGTCGCCCTGCAAAAGGCGGCGGAACTCGTATCGGGCGAAGGCGGCACCGATCTCAAGAAACGGATGCGAACCGGCACCATTGTCACCACCGACGATCGCAACTGGGAACTGCGCTATTCGCATTCCGCCCGCCGCCTCTCGCTCAGCCGCGCCGTCGGCATCGACATGGAAAGCGCCACCATCGCCGCACAGGGCTATCGCTTCCGCGTGCCCTACGGAACCTTGCTGTGCGTATCTGACAAGCCACTCCACGGTGAGATCAAGCTGCCGGGACAGGCCAACCGCTTCTATGAGGAAGCCATCGCCGCCCACCTCGCCATCGGCACCACCACCTGCGATCTGCTCCGCAAGGAAGGCTCTCGCCTCCACAGCCGCAAACTTCGCGCGTTCAACGAACCGCCGTTCCGCTGACGGCATGACGCCAAAAGAAAAGGCAATCCGAAGCAGCTAGCCCTGCTTGCGGATTGCCGAGGTTGCGTCCCAGCGCTCCGGGGTGGCCGGAGCGGGGTTCAAATCACTTGAAGACTTCTGTGCCCAGTGTGTCCATTGCACTTCGGAACATGTCGACCGAGTTTGAGAACACCTCGAAGTCGATGCCTTTGCCCGTCACCACATCCCAGGTCATCATCACCGCGTCATCCTTGCCCAGCGAAACCGAGGCAAAGCGGGTGTTGCGGTTGAAACGCACGGCGTCTTCGGCAGTGAACTTCTTCTCCGCCGTGAAATTGGCCACGAACTGCAATGACTGGCAACCGTCGTGGGTTTTCTCGTTGCATTCGTAGAACAACAGAGCGGCCTGCCAACCGCCGATGTCCGCGTTGATCAAAGGGTCGCCATTGGCATCCTTGGCCAGTTCCGCCGTGTAGCCAAGGTTCTTCAGCGCCTCAGCCACGCCTTCGGGCTTTACCGCAGATACCGTTGCCGTCGATCCAGCCGCAGCACTGGCCATCGAAGGAACCAGAACGCTTGCGGCGAGCCCCGCAAGCATACCTTTAACCGTCATGCTTCCTCAATCCCGATAGGACTCTTGCCGGTCCGTTCGTTGTGTCATCAAGCTGCCACCAACGAACCGATCCGGCAAGAGGGCCTTAACGGGAAATGCAAAAAGGGTGGCTCTGCTATCACCAACCGCAGGATTGCCCCTTGGTCTGGCTCGCCAGCCACTTGGTCAGCGGCGCAAAATAGCGGATCATTGCCTTGCCGCTCATCTCGCGGCTACCGGTAAACGCCTCCAATGCATCGGGCCAGGGCTTTGAAGCGCCCATCTCCAGCATCGCATTCAGCTTTGCACCAACCTCCTTGTTGCCATAGAAGCTGCAACGATGCAGCGGCCCCTTCCAGCCCGCCTGCTTGCACGCCGCCTCATAGAACTGGAACTGCAGCACACGAGCGAGGAAATAGCGCGTGTACGGCACGTTGGCGGGCACATGATACTTTGCCCCTGCATCGAACCCATCTGCAGGCCGCGCCGCCGGTGGCACCACGCCTTGATACTTCAGCCGCATGGCGTCCCAGCCCTTTTGATAGTCGGCAGGGGCAATCTTGCCGCTGAACACATCCCAGCGATAACGGTCGATCAGCAGGCCGAACGGCAGGAACGCGATCTTGTCCATCGCCTGACGCAGCAGAAGCCCGGTATCCTTGGACTCTGATGGCACCTTGGTCCGATCCAGCAGCCCGATCTGCACAAGGTATTCGGGTGTGATCGAAAGCGCCACGAAATCCCCGATGGCCTCGTGGAACCCGTCGTTCGCGCCGCCCAGATAGAGCGCATCCTGCTTGTTGTACGCGCGCTGGTAGTAGTTATGGCCCAGTTCGTGGTGGATCGTGACGAAATCGTCGCCGTTCACCTTGATGCACATCTTGATGCGCAAATCGTCCACATTGTTCAGATTCCATGCCGAAGCATGGCAAACCACGTCCCGGTCACGCGGCTTCACAAGCTGCGACCGTTCCCAGAACGTCTGCGGAAGTGGGGCCATGCCCAACGAGGAATAGAACCCCTCACCGGCCTTCACCATCTTCACCGGATCATAGGCCTTGGCAGTCAGAAGTTCGCCCACATCATAACCGATGTCACCCGCCCCGGCAGGCGCGACGAGCGGGTAGATATTGCCCCACTCCTGCGCCCACATATTGCCCAGCAGATCAGCACGGATCGGGCCGGTCTTGGCCTGCACCGCATCGCCGTACTTCTCATTAAGCTTCATGCGCGTGTAGCAATGAATCTGGTTGTAAAGCGGCTTGACCTCGTTCCAGATCTTCTCGGTCAGCGCGGCGAACTCTTCTGGCTGCATGTCATAGTTCGAACGCCACAGCGCCCCCATGTCGGCAAAGCCCAGTTCCTGCGCGCCCGCATTGCCGATAGCGATCATCCGCGCATAGTCGGCCTTCATGGGCGTTCCCACGTTATCGTGCCAACTCAGCCACATTTCCTTCAGTTCATCGGGATTGCGATTGGTGCCCATCGCTTCCTCGATATCGCTGCCGTTGATCGGCTGCCCCTTCAGCGTGCCCATACCCTTGCCATAGACGCCCTGCATTCCAGCCTGCAGCGATGCGAATTCCTTGGTTGCCCCGGGTGTGCTCGGCGCAGGGCCGGTGATCCGCGTGCGCATCATCACCAGCTTGCGCGCTACATCGGGCGCCAGCCCGCTGACGTTGGCATAATCTGCTGCCTGCTTGGCCTGTGCAACCAGCATCGCGGTGCTGGTTGCATTGGCATCGGCAGTCAGCGATGCAGTATCGTAGGTGATGTTGGTCGCGTAAATCCAGCTTGCGCGCGAGGTGATCTGCGAAGACGCCAGCATCTCTGCCTCGGCCTTCTTCACCCAATCCGCTACTCCGGCGGCATCGGCAGCAGGGGCATTCCCTTGTGCGTGAGCCTGTGTCGCCAGCAAGGCAACGCCCAGCGCCATACTCGAAACGAGCGATTTCATTGATCCGATCTCCCTGAAGGACGATCCCCGCATCGCAAGGCGCGACGCCGAAGGGCTTGCCTTTCTGGTTACCGGTGAAACCGTCGAGGTCAACCCTAAGGCGTAAGGAACCGCACCAGTTCATCGCCAAGTTGCGGCATTGTCACACTGCTCATGTGCGTGCCGGGGATCAGCGCGAGCCGCGCATCGGGCAAAGCCTCAGCCAGTTGCTGCGCCGAACCGTTGTCATTGTCCTGATCGCCGCACAGGACCAGACAGGGCATCGTGATCGCTGCCAGTTGCGCCGGATCGGTATCGGCCATCGTTCCCAACAGCAGCCGCGCTGCCTCGCGATCGGTCCCCATCGTCTTCAGGAACTGTTGCGCGAAATAGGCTGGATCATCGCGTTTGATCGTGCCGAAACGGTCGATCACGTCCACGAAGAAATCCTGCCGCCGCGCCCAACCGGCCAGCCCCTGCAAACCCATGCCAGAAAGCACCAGACGCTGTGGTTTCATCCCGGCAATCACCGCTCTTGCCGAAGTGCGCGATCCCAGTGAAAAACCCACCAGATCAAAATCGATCAGCCCAAGATGAGCAACCAGCGCTTCGAGATCGCGTACCAGAACGTCTTCGGGATAGGCCGCCGGATCATGCGGAGCCGCGCTTTGCCCATGCACCCTGAGGTCGGGCATCAGGCATTCAAACCCGGCCTCGGCCAGCTTTGCCGCCGTGCCAAACTTGATCCAGTTGACCTCGGCAGAAGAGAACAGCCCGTGCAAAAGCAGCACGGGCCGTCCCGCCCCCAACCGATGCAGAGCCAGACGCGCCCCACCAAACCCTTCGAAATACTCAGGTGCAACCGTCATGCCGTCAGCAACTTGACGCCGGAGAACAGCAGCACCGCCGCCAGCGCGGGGCGCAGAACCTTATCCGGCGAACGTGCCGACAACATGCTTCCGATGGCCACACCGGGCAGTGATCCCATCAGCAGGTTCAACAACAGATAAGGATCAACCCCACCGATCAGCCAATGCCCGAACCCGGCCACCAGCGTAAGAGGCACCGCGTGGGCGATATCCGTGCCGACAATGCGCGATACGCGCAGCGCCGGATAGAGCATCAAAAGCGCCGTGACCCCGATGGCCCCTGCGCCGACGGAGGAGATCGAGACGGCAATGCCCAGCACTGCGCCCAACGCCACGGTCGGTACTGTCGTATGGGAATCGTCCAGCCGTTCATGAGTCTTGGCAAACCGCGCCAACTGCTTCTGAAACAGAGTGGCAAAGGCCGTCAGCACCAACATCGTGCCCAGAACCAGCAGGATGATCCCGCTCGAATCCTTACCCACCTTGCCGAAGTACGAAACGCCAATCAGGGTCACGATCGCCGCCGGAACGCTGCCTGCGGCCAGACGCTTCATGATCTTCCAGTCGACGCTCTCATGCTTGTTATGCACGAAAGAGCCGCCAATCTTGGTGATCGCTGCAAAAAGAAGGTCGGTGCCCACGGCCGTCGCGGGGCTAACCCCGAACATCAGCACCAGAATCGGCGTCATCAGCGAACCGCCGCCCACGCCGGTCAATCCCACAAGCATACCCACAAGCAGGCCTGCTATGCCGTGGAGAACGTCAAAATGTTCTAGCATCAAACCCCCACGGAACCGCTTGGCAACCGCCTTGCTGCACCGCACATAACGCTTCCTTTATGTCCTGCGCAATGGGTCGTTTGAAAAATCTCTACTTTAGGAGTTGGGAATACAGCTATCAGCGCACCCGCCCAGACAGGCATAGCGGGGCGACTGGCGGGAGCCGTAGCACCCGCCAGTTTCAATGCGGATGGGGCCGTATCAGCCCTTCTTCAGGTGGCGCCGACCCAGCAATTCGGCAATCTGCACCGCGTTCAGCGCAGCGCCCTTGCGCAGGTTGTCCGACACGCACCAGATGTTCAGACCGTTGTCGATCGTCGAATCCTCGCGCACGCGCGAAACGAACGTGGCGAAATCGCCCACGCATTCCACCGGCGTTACGTATCCGCCGTTTTCGCGCTTGTCGATCAGCATCACGCCGGGCGCTTCACGCAGGATGTTCTGCGCTTCCTCGGCCGAGATTTCGTTCTCGAACTCGATGTTCAGCGCTTCGGAGTGACCGATGAACACCGGCACGCGCACGCAAGTTGCCGTGACCTTGACCTTGGGATCGAGGATCTTCTTGGTTTCGGCCACCATCTTCCACTCTTCCTTGGTCGAACCATCGTCAAGGAACACGTCGATGTGCGGGATCACGTTGAAGGCGATCTGCTTGGTGAACTTCTTGGGTTCGACCGGATCGCCGACAAAGATCGCACGGCTCTGCTCGAACAGTTCGTCCATGCCTTCCTTGCCCGCGCCGGAAACCGACTGGTAGGTAGACACGACCACGCGCTTGATCTTCGCTGCATCGTGCAGCGGCTTCAGCGCCACCACCATCTGCGCCGTCGAACAGTTGGGATTCGCGATGATATTCTTGGCGGTATAGCCATCGATCGCATCCGGGTTCACTTCGGGCACGATCAGCGGCACGTCCGGGTCCATGCGATAGAGCGACGAGTTGTCGATCACCACGCAGCCTGCGGCGGCAGCGCGAGGTGCATGAACCTGCGTCGGGCCGGACCCCGCCGCGAAAAGAGCAATGTCCCAGCCGGTGAAATCGAAGTTATCGACGTTCTGGACTTTCAGCATCTTGCCGGTTTCGCCAAACTCGATCTCGGTGCCCTGCGAGCGCGACGATGCAACTGCCGCGATCTCGTCGCAGGGAAACTCGCGCTCGGCCAGAATGTTGAGCATCTCGCGGCCCACATTCCCCGTCGCACCGACCACTACAACCCGGTAACCCAT
>NZ_JBMLSM010000131.1:0-9380 GCF_049240505.1 Novosphingobium sp. | reverse complement strand
GATCCATGTCCTTGATCTTACCTTCCTCGATGAGCTTGAGCTGAGCCGCCATGGCTTCGTTCCCCTTGCTAGAGTTGGCTCACATGAACCGTCAACAAGGGTTATGTACCCATTTCGTTCTCATGGAACAAGTAGGGAACGAAAATATTTCTCCGCGATGGTGGCAACACTCAGCAAATCCTTATCGGCGAAAGCAAATTCCGTCACTCCACAGGTCTGCGCACCTGTGGGAAAGCTGCAAATCCTTGACCGCACGACGCCAGAGATGCCTCGGAAATGAAAGAACCGGCTGTGACCGGGCGAGGATTCGCCCAACCGCAGCCGGTTCCATTCAATCGCCGTCAGATGTCGCGTCAGCTCACACCACGCCGAAGGCCAGCATCGCGTCGGCCACCTTCTTGAAGCCACCGATGTTTGCGCCCTTTACATAGTCGATATAGCCGCCACCCTGATCGCCGTAGGTAAGGCACGATTTGTGAATGCCCGCCATGATGTCCTTGAGCATCTGCTGCAATTCGTCCTCCCGCCACGACCGCCGCTCTGAATTCTGGCTCATCTCCAGGCCGGAAACGGCAACACCGCCCGCGTTCGATGCCTTGCCGGGCGCGTAAAGAATCTTCGCGGCCTTGAACACATGAACGCCGTCCAGATCGGTCGGCATGTTGGCACCCTCGGCCACCGCCTTGCAGCCATTGGCGATCAGCATGCGTGCATCATCGCCCAGCAGTTCGTTCTGCGTGGCGCAGGGCAGCGCCACATCGCACGGCACGCCCCACGGCGTCTTGCCCGCCACGAACGTCGCCTTGGGATAGGCCTCGACATATTCCTCGATCCGGCCCCGACGATGCGTCTTGTGGCTTTTCACCCAGTTTATCTTCTCCTGATCGATGCCGTCTGGATCATGGATATATCCGCCGGAATCCGAAAGCGTCAGCACCTTGCCGCCAAGCTGGACGATCTTCTCCGCCGCGTGCGTGGCCACATTGCCCGAACCAGAGATGACGGCGGTCTTGCCGATCAGGTCTTCCCCCTTTGTCGCCAGCATGTTGGCAAGGAAATAGACCGCGCCATATCCGGTCGCCTCGGTGCGAATCAGCGAGCCGCCCCACTCCAGCCCCTTGCCGGTCAGCACGCCGGTAAAGTTGTTGGTAATGCGCTTGTACTGGCCGAACATAAACCCGATCTCGCGACCGCCTACCCCAATGTCGCCCGCCGGAACGTCCACGTCGGCGCCGATGTGGCGGTACAGCTCGGTCATGAAGCTCTGGCAGAAGCGCATGATCTCGCGCACGCTCTTGCCCTTGGGGTTGAAGTTCGATCCGCCCTTGCCGCCGCCCATCGGCAGTCCGGTCAGCGCGTTCTTGAAGGTCTGCTCGAACGCGAGGAACTTCAGCACCGATTCCGTGACGCTGGGGTGAAAACGGATGCCGCCCTTGTATGGCCCGATCGCGTTGTTGTTCTGCACGCGCCATCCGCGCTGCACGCGGACATTGCCGTTATCGTCCTCCCAGCACACGCGGAACGAAACAACGCGGTCCGGCTCGGCAATGCGACGCAGGATCTGCTGGGCGTGGTATTCTTCCTTGTCCTCGATGAACTCGAAGATGTCCTCGGCCACTTCCTGCACGGCCTGGACGAATTCCGGCTGATACGGATTGCGCTTTTTCACGCCCTCCATGAACGTCGGCAAATCGACATGATCGGATACGGCCACGGTGCTCTCCCCCTCGAAGGAGCCTGAAGGCTCCTGTTGCGATCTGGTGCGCCCCGTTTCACGAGCGACTTCGGAACGTCGCCCGAGTCGCAATCTTTTGTCACACGAAGATTAGCGTGTTTTGGCGTGGGCGAAAGCGGTGGAACCGCAAATCATCTGCCCGCTGGCGTCTCGCCATCCTTTTTGGGGAAAAGCTTGTCGAGCGCGGATTTGACCGACTGCCCGGCCGCTTCCTCGTCACGCGCCGGATCAGGAGTATAACTCGAGTTCTCTTCCGCTACTTGCGGTTCAGCGCTGACCGGTTCGGTCGCGATTGCAGGTTCAGGCTTGTCGGCTGCTGGCTGCACTGGTCCCAACAACTTCACCAGACCATCGAGCTGTCCGGCCAGCACCTTGTCCACCGCGCCCGAAATCATGTCGGACTTGTATCGCATGAAACCGCCGACGACATATTCCCACAGAATGCGCGTGGCCTTGCCTCCGCTGCCATCGACCGGCTTGAACGTCACCGTCATGGTGCCGTTCACCGCTTCAGACTGCAGCGGCCCCAACCCGCCAACCATCCGCAACGCACGGTAAGGCTCCGCATAGACCACGCGCATGTGCATCACCGAACCAGGCTTCTGCCCGGCAGGCGCATCCTTGGGAACCGGCAGCTTCTCGCAGAAACAGCCATTGGCATTTGCATCGAGCGTCATGTTCGCCGCATCGCCCGAAAACGTGTGCTGGGCATTCCACCATGACGATGGCGTAACCAGCGCTTTCCACGCCTCAGCCGGAGAGGCCGCTACTTCAGCGGTGACCCGCGATACAAAACCATCGTCGTTCTTCAGCGTGACTTCTGCAGACGCAGAAACGGCGGAGCCAGCCAGCCCCGCCGCCAGAAGAAGATGCACGATGCGCATTGCCGGAGTCTCCGCCCGCCCCGAACGGGCGTTTACATCCGTCTGTTAGCGCTTGCCGAGGATCGCCTCAATGGCTGCCGTAACCTCGTCCATGTCGGCCATGCCATCAACGCGCGAAACGATACCCTGCGTTTCATAGATCGGCAGGATCGGCGCAGTCTTTGCGCGATATTCGGCCATGCGCGTGCGCACGGTTTCCTCGTTGTCGTCAGGGCGACGCTTAAATTCGTGGCCACCGCACTTGTCGCAGGTGCCATCGACGGCAGGCTTTTCGAACGTATCGTGATAGCCCTTGCCGCACGAAGCGCAGGTGTAACGCCCGGTGATGCGCTCAACCAGCGCGTCCTCGTTCACGTCCAGTTCGATCACGTGGTCCAGCTTGCGCCCACGGCTTTCGAGGATAGCATCAAGCGATTCCGCCTGCGGCGCCGTGCGCGGGTAGCCATCGAAGATCGCACCCTGCCCTGCGGGCATCGCGTCAAGTTCATCACCGATCAGCGCCGAAACGATCTCGTCCGAAACGAGCTGCCCCGCTTCCATCACTGCCTTGGCCTTGAGGCCCACCGGCGTCTCGGCCTTTACCGCTGCGCGCAGCATGTCGCCCGTCGAAAGCTGCTTCATGCCGTGGCGTTCGACCAGACGCTGTGCCTGGGTGCCCTTGCCCGCGCCCGGAGGGCCCAACAGGATGATGTTCACGGTAAGTCTTCCCCTCTTGCGGCTGCTGCCCTCAGCGCAGCCTGCCCTTCAGTTTCGCCTTCTTGATCAGGTCGCCGTACTGGTGCGCCAGCAGATGCGACTGGATCTGGGTGATTGTATCGACTGTCACGTTGACCACGATCAACAGGCTGGTGCCGCCAAAGAACACCGCACCCATACCCGTCTCGGCCATGATGAATTCCGGCACCACACAGACCACGGTGATATATGCCGCACCCAGCACGGTGATGCGAGTTAGCACATAGTCTAAGTAGTTCATGGTGTTCTTGCCGGGGCGGATGCCCGGAATGAACCCGCCGTTCTTCTTCAGGTTCTCGGCCGTTTCTTCCGGGTTGAACACCACGGCGGTATAGAAGAACGCGAAGAAGATGATGCCCAGCGCATAGAGCACCATGTACAGCGGCTTGCCGTGCCCGAGGTACTGGTTCAGCGTGACGATCGCCTGCCCCATCGTCGTATCGGGCGAAATCGAGTTGCCCGCAAACTGCGTGATCGTCAGCGGCAGCAGCAGAAGCGAACTGGCGAAGATCGGCGGAATGACGCCTGCGGTGTTGAGCTTCAGCGGCAGGTGGCTGCTGTCGGCCTGCATCATGCCGCGCTGCGTTGCCCGCTTGGGATACTGGATCAGCAGCCGCCGCGTGGCGCGCTCGAAGAAGCAGATCCCCAGCACCAGTCCGATCAGCATGATCACGATGCCAACGATCAGGAACGGCGAGATCGAACCGGTGCGGCCACCTTCGAACAGGTTGCCGAAGAACTTCGGCAGCTGCGCGACGATGCCAGCCATGATGATCAGCGAAACGCCGTTACCAATCCCGCGCGACGTGATCTGCTCACCCAGCCACAGCAGGAACATCGTGCCGCCGATCAGCGAGATCACCGCGCCGACGCGGAAAAGGATGCCGGGGTTGACCACCGCCTGCAGACCACTTGACGCGCCGTATGCCTCAAGCCCGGAGGCGAGGACCCAGCCCTGGATCGCGGTCAGCAACACCGCACCATAGCGGGTGTACTGGTTGAGCTTCTTGCGCCCGCTTTCGCCTTCCTTCTTCATCGCCGCCAATGCGGGGTGAAGCGAGGCGGCGAGCTGAACCACGATCGAGGCCGTGATATAGGGCATCACCCCCAGCGCGATCAGGCTCATGCGTTCGAGCGATCCGCCCGAAAACGCGTTGAAGATGTCGAGAACGCCGCCCCGCGTCTGGTCGTACAGCGTCTCCATGATCAGCGGGTTCACACCCGGCAGCGGCACGAAGCTCAGGAAGCGGAACACGATGAGCGCACCCACCGTAAACCAGATGCGCTTCTTAAGCTCGGTCGCTTTGGAGAAGTTGGCCAGATTCAGGTTGCTGGCGATATTATCGGCGCGTGATGCCATTTCGGGGTTCTAAGCCTTGCTGCGAGACCGGGCCGATGCCTCAGGGTCTCCGACGTCATGAGCTAGCCCATATAGTGCGGGGACGCGAAAGTCGAACCCCTGCAATACCGAAATCCCCGCCCGACTGGCGGGCGGGGACCGGAATGCTTACTTGGCCTTGTTGGCAGCGGCGCGTGCCGCCTTCTTTTCGGCCTCGCTCGGACCAGCTTCGGGGATCGAAACCGAACCGCCAGCCTTTTCGACTGCTGCAACCGCGCCCTTCGAGGCACCGGCAACCTGGAACGCAACCTTTGCGGTCAGTTCGCCCTTGGCGAGCAGGCGCACGCCGTCCTTGCCACCACGCGCGAGGCCAGCGGCCTTCAGCGCTGCGTGATCGACGGTGCCCGAGATGTCGAGCTTGCCCGCATCGATCATCTTCTGGATCATGCCCAGGTTAACTTCGGCATAGTCCTTGGCGAAGATGTTGTTGAAGCCGCGCTTCGGGATGCGCATGTGCAGCGGCATCTGGCCACCTTCGAAGCCGTTGATGCTGACGCCCGAACGCGCCTTGGCACCCTTCTGGCCACGACCGGCGGTCTTGCCCTTGCCCGAGCCGATGCCACGGCCAACGCGCATACGGCCCTTACGGGCACCATAGTTGTCGCTAATTTCGTTCAGTTTCATATCGTGCACTCGCTTTCGCTTTGAGTCGCGCTTCGGAAGGTTGCGCGCCTAGACCATCGGTCACGGCTTGTCACCCCTCCAGGACCTGTCGAAGCACCGCGCTTCCGGCCCCAAAGGAAAACCCCGGCACATGGCCGGGGTGTCCCATTTCCCATTAGGGAAGCAATGGTCAGTCGACCACGGCCACCATGTGGGGAAGCTTGGCGATGGCGCCGCGCACTTCCGCCGTGTCTTCCAACTCGACCACGCGGTTCATCTTGCCCAGGCCCAGGCCGACCAGAATCTTCTTCTGGCTTTCCGGGCGACGGATCGGCGAACCGATCTGCTTGATCTTGATCGTTGCCATGACCGATTACTCCGCGATGGCTTCGGCAGCAGCTTCGGCTTCGACCTGCGAAGCACCACCACGACCGAGCAGATCGGCAACCTTCTTGCCACGACGCTGCGCAACCGACTTCGGCGAAGTCTGGTCGGTCAGCGCGTCGAAGGTGGCGCGGATCATGTTGTAGGGGTTGGACGTGCCGACCGACTTGGTCACCACGTCGGCAACACCAAGGCTTTCGAACACGGCGCGCATCGGACCACCGGCGATGATGCCCGTACCGGCCGGAGCCGTGCGAACGTTCACCTTGCCTGCGCCGAAACGGCCCTTGCCGTCATGGTGCAGGGTGCGGCCTTCCTTCAGCGGCACGCGGACCATTGCGCGCTTTGCAGCGGCAGTAGCCTTGGTGATCGCTTCAGGCACTTCGCGAGCCTTGCCCTTGCCAAAGCCTGCACGGCCCTTGCCGTCGCCGACCACGACGAGTGCTGCAAAGCCGAAGCGCTTGCCGCCCTTGACGGTCTTGGAGACGCGGTTGATGTGGACGAGCTTTTCGATCAGCTCCTCGCCACCTTCCTCGTCGTTGTTGCCACGACCGCGACGGTCATCGCGGCGGCCACGGCCACCACGTTCGCCACCGCGATCATTCCCGCCACGACCGCGACCGCGACCGCGACCTTCACGCTGCTCACCGCCGGTTGCTTCGGCCGGGGCGGCGACTTCCAGGTTGGTTTCGTCAGCCATTGTCAGAACTCCAGCCCGCCTTCACGGGCGGCATCGGCCAGCGCCTTGACGCGGCCATGGAACAGGAACCCGCCGCGATCGAACACGACAGTGGTGATGCCGGCGGCCTTGGCCTTCTCGGCGATCTCGGTGCCAACCTTGGCGGCAGCATCGACATTCGCGCCGATCGACTTCTCGCCCTTCACCAGCGTCGAAGCAGCGGCAAGCGTCTTGCCCTGTGCGTCGTCGATGATCTGGACGTAGATGTGACGGCCGGAGCGATGCACCGACAGGCGAGGACGACCGCCCGAGCGCGCCTTGAGCGCGGTACGGACGCGACGACGGCGGCGTTCGAAGAGAGACAGCTTTGCCATTACTTCTTCTTCCCTTCCTTGCGGAAGATAAACTCGCCGCGGTACTTGATACCCTTACCCTTGTAGGGCTCGGGCTTGCGCCAGCGACGGATCTCGGCGGCAACCTGGCCGACCTTCTGCTTGTCGATACCCGAGATTTCCACCGTGGTGTTGTCAGGGGTCTTGATCTCGATGCCTTCCGGCACCGCGAAATCGACATCGTGGCTGTAGCCAAGCTGCAGCTTCAGGTTCTTGCCCTGCGCGTTGGCACGATAGCCGACGCCGGTGATTTCAAGAACCTTGGTGTAGCCCTGCGTAACGCCGGTCACGAGGTTGTCGACGAGGGTGCGCTGCATACCCCAGAAAGCACGAGCCGACTTGGTGTCGTTTGCGGGCTTCACGAGGATGCTGTCACCATCGACGGTGTAGCTGATTTCGTCACGGAGCGCGAGCGTCAGGGTGCCCTTCGGGCCCTTCACGGTCAGCACGCCGTCAGCGATGTTCGCGGTGACCCCACCAGGGATCGTCACCGGCTTCTTGCCGATGCGGCTCATCAGAACACCTCCGCAAGCACTTCGCCACCGACGTTGGCAGCACGTGCTTCGGCATCCGAAAGCACGCCCTTCGGCGTCGAGACGATGGTGATGCCAAGGCCGTTACGGATCACCGGAAGTTCCTTGGAACCCGAGTAGACGCGGCGGCCAGGCTTGGAGACACGGGCAACATGCTTGATCGCAGGTGCGCCTTCGAAATACTTCAGCTCGATGCGCAGCTGCGGGTGGGCACCAGTGGTGTCCTCCGAAAAACCGCGAATGTAGCCTTCACGCTGAAGGACTTCGAGCACGTGCGCACGCAGCTTCGAAGCGGGCGAGAGGACCGAGTCCTTCTTCGCCTGCTGGCCGTTGCGGATGCGGGTGAGCATATCACCCAGGGGGTCGGTCATTGCCATCGGATGATCCTTACCAGCTCGACTTGGTCACGCCGGGGATAAGCCCCTTGTTGGCCAGGTCACGCAATTCGATGCGGCACAGGCCAAACTTGCGATAGTAGCCACGCGGGCGGCCGGTGGTGTTGCAACGGTTGCGGACGCGGGTCGGGTTCGCGTTGCGCGGAAGTTGTGCCATCTTCAGACGGGCAATGAGGCGCTCGGTTTCATCGAGCGATTCATCGTCGGCCGTGGCCTTCAGCGCAGCGTACTTCGCCGCATACTTCTGAACGAGAGCCTTGCGCTTCTCGTTCTTGTTGATCGAACTCAGTTTCGCCATTGGACTTAAGCTCTTTCCTAGAACTGGCTCAGGCGGCCTGCTGCTGTTCAGCAGCATCCTGCGGGAACGGGAAACCGAACAGGCGAAGCAGCTCGCGCGCTTCCTCGTCGGTCTTGGCAGAGGTGGTGACGATGATGTCCATGCCGCGCACCTTTTCGATCTGGTCGTAGCTGATCTCTGGGAAGATGATCTGCTCTTTCAGACCCATCGCGTAGTTGCCGCGACCATCGAACGACTTCGGGTTAAGACCACGGAAGTCGCGGATGCGGGGCATTGCGATGGTGATGAGACGGTCGAGGAATTCGTACATGCGTTCACGGCGCAGGGTAACCTTGCAACCGATCGGCATACCTTCACGCAGCTTGAACTGCGCGATGGACTTCTTCGCCTTGGTGATGACAGGCTTCTGACCGGCGATCAGCTCCATTTCGGCAGCTGCGGTCGTAACCTTCTTCTTGTCCTGGCTCGCTTCGCCCACGCCCATGTTGAGCGTGATCTTTTCGATGCGCGGGATTTCCATCGCGTTCTTGTAGCCGAACTTGGCCTGCATCGCGGCAGCGATTTCGGCGTCATACTTCGACCGCATACGCGGAGTGTACTTATCAGCCATCGATGGCCTCCCCGGACTTGACGGCCACACGGACCTTCTTGCCATCGCGCTCTTCGAAGCGGACGCGGGTGGCCTTGCCATCCTTGTCAGCAACCGAAACCTTCGAGATGTGCATCGGCGCTTCGAAGCGATCAATGCCACCCTGGGGGTTGGTCTGGCTCGGCTTGCGGTGACGCGCGGCGATATTGACGCCCTGCACCACGACCTTTTCATCCTTCGGAAGAACCTGCAGCACCGTGCCGGTGCGGCCCTTGTCCTTGCCCGAACGAACGACGACAGTGTCGCCCTTCTTGATCTTTGCGGCGGCCATTACAGCACCTCCGGCGCGAGCGAGATGATCTTCATGAAGCCCTTGCCGCGCAGTTCGCGAACAACAGGTCCAAAGATACGGGTGCCGATGGGCTCTTCGTTCTTGCCGACGAGCACAGCAGCGTTGCCGTCGAAGCGGATGACCGAACCGTCGGAACGACGGACGTCCTTCTTCGTGCGCACGATAACAGCGCGGTGCACGTCGCCCTTCTTAACGCGGGCGCGCGGCTGCGCTTCCTTCACCGACACCACGATGATGTCGCCGACGCTTGCGAACCGACGCTTCGAGCCACCCAGCACCTTGATGCACTGGACGCGCTTCGCGCCGCTGTTGTCCGCCACGTCGAGATTGGATTGCATCTGGATCATTGATCCGGTTCCTTCTCACTGGCTTGCCGGAACCAGTCCGGCAGTTCCAAAACAG
>NZ_JBMLSM010000130.1:0-13746 GCF_049240505.1 Novosphingobium sp. | reverse complement strand
CGAGTTGGCGACCCCCAGCGACAGATTGTGGTGCGCGTGCATGCCGCGCTCCGTCTCGGGCTTGAGCACCCGGTCATAGGCCTGGAAGCGCGCGCGGATGCCGTCCATGTCGAGCGCGCCGCCGCTGTCGGTGACATAGACGCACTGCGCGCCATAGCTTTCCATGAGCAGCGCCTGAGCGGCGAGCGCTTCGGGTTCGATCATGTGGCTCATCATCAGGAAGCCCGACACGTCCATGCCCAGATCGCGGGCGATGCCGATGTGCTGCTTCGAAACATCAGCTTCGGTGCAGTGCGTCGCGACGCGGACCGAGCGGACGCCGATGTCGTAAGCGCGGCGCAGTTCTTCGACCGTGCCGACGCCGGGCAGGATCAGCGTGGTCAGGACGCTGTTTTCAAGCACGTCTGCCACGGCTTCGAGCCATTCCCAATCGGTGTGTGCGCCGAAGCCGTAGTTGAAGCTGGCGCCGGACAGGCCATCGCCGTGGGCAACCTCGATGGCGTCGACCCCGGCCTTATCGAGCGCGGCGGCGATGGCGCGAACATGGTCGACGCCATACATGTGGCGCACGGCGTGCATCCCATCGCGCAGGGTGACGTCCTGAATATAGAGCTTGTCGCCCGCTTCGACGTTGAACTTGGCGGTCATCCTGCGTTCTCCTTCGCCATGCGGCGCGCGGCGAGGAGTTCGCCGGTGGCTTTGGCGGCGGCGGTCATGATGTCGAGATTGCCCGAATAGGGCGGCAGGTAATCGCCCGCCCCTTCGACTTCGAGCATGATCATCGATTTGACGCCGGTGAATTCGCCTTGGCCCGGAATCTTCAGCTTGTTGTTATCGCCAAAGCGTTCGAACTGGACTTCCTGCTTGAGCCGATAGCCCGGCACGTATTTCTGCACTTGCGCCACCATATCGGCCACGGACTGGCGGATGGCGTCTTCATCTGCACCTTCGGACAGGGTGAACACCGTATCGCGCATGATCATCGGGGGTTCGGCGGGGTTCAGGATGATGATCGCCTTGCCCTTGGTCGCGCCGCCCACTTCTTCGATGGCGCGGGCGGTGGTGCGGGTAAATTCATCGATGTTGGCGCGGGTCCCCGGACCGGCGGAGCGGGAGGAAACCGAAGCCACGATTTCTGCATAGTGGACCTTGCCGACTTGGGCGACGGCGGCGACCATCGGGATCGTGGCCTGACCGCCGCATGTCACCATGTTGACGTTGGACGCGCCAAGGTTGGCTTCCATGTTGACCGGCGGCACGATGAACGGGCCAATGGCGGCGGGCGTCAGGTCCACCACCTGAATGCCATCGGCGCGCAGCGCTTCGTCATGGACCTTGTGGGCATAGGCGCTGGTCGCGTCGAATGCGATGCCGATATCCTTGTAGAGCGGGTGCGCGCGCAGGCCTTCAAGCCCTTCGTGCGTGGTGGCGATGCCGTGCTGGCGTGCCATCGCAAGGCCTTCGGACTTCTCGTCGATACCGACGACGATGGCCAGTTCCATGTTCTGCGGATACTTGATCATCTTCATCATCAGGTCGGTGCCGATATTGCCCGAACCGATGATCGCGGCCTTTATGCGTGCCATTGCAGTGGTCCTTAAACGAAGTTTGCAACGCAGGTGCCCAGCGGGCCGTCTGCATTGCTCAAGGTCATTTCGAAACGGTCCCCCTTGGCCGCCGGAGCGAGGGGGACGAGGCTGCCCGACAGGATCACATCGCCTGCATCGAGCGTGACGCCATAGGCGCCGAGCGTGTTGGCCAGCCACGCCACGGCCTGCGCCGGATCGCCCTGTACCGCATGGCCATATCCTTCGGAGAGCGGCGCGCCGTTCCTGGTTACGGCGACATGCAGGTTGGGGAGATCGAGGCGAGCGGGATCGAGGCGTTCCTTGCCGATCACATAGACACCGCACGAAGCGTTATCGGACACGGTATCGACGATCTTGATCTTCCAGTCATCGATGCGGCTGTCCACGATTTCGAAGCAGGGCGCGATGCTTTCGGTCGCGGCCAGAACATCGGCGGCGGTCACGCCGGGACCGTTCAGGCTGCTTTTCAGGATAAAGGCGATTTCCGCTTCGGCGCGCGGCGCGATAAGCGCCTTGGCATCGATATCGATATCGCCTTCGACGTGCATCCAGTCTGTCAGGAAGCCGAAGTCGGGCTGGTGGACGCCCAGCATGTCCTGCACGGCCTTGCTGGTCACGCCGATCTTCTTGCCGACGACCTTCTCGCCATCGGCCACGCGGCGCGACAGGAAATCGAGATTGATCGCATAGGCATCATCAAGGGTGAGCGATGCGTCCTGTTCGATCAGCGGGGCAATGGTCTTGCGCGCGCGCAGGGCGCCGTAAAGCGCGGCGCCATAGTGCTGAATCTTATCGGCGGGCATTGAGGAACTCGATGGCATAGGCGTTGAATTCAGCCGCGCGTTCGACCTGTACCCAATGGCCGGTGCGGCCAAAGGTGATGGCGCGGACATCAGGGCAGTTGTCGAGGAACAGGCGGGCGTGTGCTTCGGGACAGAATTCGTCGTTCAGGCCCCACAGCACGAACATCGGCTGCATGATTTCGGGCAGGCGCGGCGAAAGATCGGGCGTGCGCATCCGCACGATCACGTCCTTGGGCTGGGTGCGGGCCACTTCGAAGCGTTCTACCACCAGCGCATCGGGAATGTTCGGCGCGAAATCGGGGTGGACGAGGTTGGAGACGAGGCGCTTCTGTTCGGCCAGATTGAAATCCGGCCCGCCGAAGTTGGACACCATCTTGGCAATGCCGGGCATCACGAAATAGCTTTCCCGCTCTGCCACGCAGCCCGGTGCCATCATCACGAGATTGCGGGTGAATTCGGGATGATCCAGCGTCATCTGCAGGGCGATGCCGCCGCCCAGCGAATTGCCGACAAGGCTGGCGCTGGAAATGCCGTGGGCAATGAGCGCTTCGTAAAGCGTGTCGGTGAAAAGCTGGAGCGTGTAATCGATGCCTTCGGGCTTTGACGATGCGCCATAGCCGATCAGATCCGGCAGGATCACGCGGTATCCGGCGTCCACGAAAGCATCGATATTCGAACGGAAGTTCGATGCCCCCGATGCGCCGGGACCGCTGCCGTGGATGAACACGACGGCAGGCGCGCCTGCGTCTCCGGCCTCGGCAATCAGGATATCGTAGCCGCCGCTGACGCGATGCGTGGTTTTGGCGAGATCGGCCATTGGTTACGCTCCGCGTCAGAGGAAGTTGAAAGTGGGGGCCTGCCCGTTCATCGCGCCGACCACATCGAGCGTGCGATTGGCCGGGTCATTGGCGACGTGCGCGCGCCCTGCGTGAAGATCGAGCCACGGCTGGATGATCGGGCTATGATTGTAGATCGCCCGTCCGCCCAGCAGCTTGACCATATCATCCACCAGATCGGCCATGCGCCGCACGACCGAAGCCGAATTGTAGGCGTAGAGCGTGCGCTTCTCCATCGGGATCGGTTCACCCCGTTCGGCATAGCCCATCAGATCTTCGAAGGTCATGCGCAGGGTCATTTCCATCTCGGTCACTTCGGCGTGGGCGCGGGCCACAGCGGCGAGCAGGAACGGATCGTTCTTCGATGCCTTGCCAGTGTTGGTGGACACGCGGTTTTCGGCAATTTCGCGCGCGGCATTGATCGCTGCGCGTGCCCCGCCAAACGCCGCGGTGGAGACAGACCGCATGAACACCTGTGCCCAGGGCAGCGTGTAGAGCGGGCCGGGGTTGGTGGCCTGTCCGGGGTTGGTGCAAAGGAAGCCATCGACCGAACGGTGCGTGCGGTGTTCGGGCACGAACACGTCATCGACGATCACGTCATGGCTGCCGGTGCCCTGAAGGCCGAAGACATGCCAGCTATCGGTATCGATCGTGTAATCGGCGCGCGGCAGCAGGAAGGCGCGCATATCAGGCGCACCGCCGGGTTCGCTGGGCGGCACCAGCGCGCCGAGGACGACCCATTTGCAGTGAACCGACCCGGTGGAAAAGCCCCAGCGGCCTGACAGGCGGAAGCCGCCTTCGACCGGGGTGACCTTGCCCACCGGCTGATAGGATGACGATACGAGCGTCGAAGTATCCTCACCCCAGACTTCGGCCTGCGCTTCTTCATGAAACAGCGCGATTTCATAAGGGTGGCATCCGACCACGCCATACATCCAGCCCGTGGACATGCAGCCTTCGGCCAAGGCCTTCTGCACATCGTAGAACACGTTGGGGTGCATTTCGTAGCCGCCCCAGCGCTGTGGCTGGAGAATGCGGAAGAACCCTGCAGCCTGCATTTCTGCGATCGATTCAGCCGGAACATCGCGCCCGGCAACGCAGGCCTGCGATCGTTCGCGCAAGGTGGGGATCATCGCGCGGGCGCGCGCAACCAGTTCATCCCCCAGCGGAATTGAGTCTGCCCGCGACATCGCGACTGCGCTGACCATGTTCCCGATCTCTCCCAAATCACTTTGCCCAAAAGGACCATGCAACCTACCGACTCACATTTGGTCGGCGTTACGCTGCATTCGTAATTTACGATGGCATCGGATACGCAAATCGTCAATTAAAAAGCCAAAATACTTTCGATAATGAGGAATTACCCGACAGGATGCGGCTATTCTGCGTAGCGAGGGGCGATGTTGGCGACGCAGGACGGCACGGCTGCACCTGCGGGATCAGTCTTCCAGATGCCGCGCAATCGCCGCATCGGTAAAGCCAACGGCGCGACTGCAGAACCATACCGCATCGCGCGCCAGATCTTCGGCAGTGCCATCGTATGGCATCCTTTCGCCATCAGCGATGAGCACGTTCAGAACGGTGCCGACATGTTCGGTGAACAGCGACGTGTTCCTGACCGAGATTTCGCGCCCGACGATATCACCCGCGTCGCGCGCGTTGCGCAAAGCCTGCGTGAGGCGGTGGTTCATCAGGCGGTGCGCTCGGCGATAGACCAGATTGGCGAAATTGGTATCGCCCACGAGGCTGGCCAGCAGCAGGCGAAAGCCTTCCTTGAACTGTGATGGTGCCGGATCGACCACGATCCTGAAATAGGCGTGCATGTTTCGGATGAGCGCGCGCCCGCTCAATTCCTGAAGAGCCAGCACTTCGTAGCTGGCGTCCTGTTCGCGGATCACTTCGCGCAGAACGGCGCGGTAGAGTGCCACTTTGGACGGAAAGTGGCGATACATCAGTGCTTCGGATACGCCAGACCGCTTTGCAATGTCCTGCGTGCGCGCGGCTTCGTAACCGTTCTGTGCAAAAATTGCGCGGGCGTTGGTCAGGATAAGGGCTTTGCGGTCTTTCGCGGGAAGACGAGTGCGTTTCATCAATGCGGAAACTAGGCGCAAACCCCGGCCCCGCGCAAGATGCAGCGCAGGGCCGGGGTGGGGCCTTATCCGCCGTCAATCGATCAGGCGGTAGCTGCCGGGTTCAGGCGCGCGGGTCGCGTTGAAGAAATCGACGAGCCGCCACGGCCACGACAGGAAAACGCGCCCCTTGGAATTGTTGTAATAGGAATTGGCGCGCGGGTGGGTCCAGATCATCTCGGGCATCCGTTCATCGACCTTGCGGTTCCAGGCATCGAACGCGCTCTGTTCCACTTCAAAGGCGCGCGCGCCGGATTCGTTGATGCGGTCCAGCGCTTCGATGATCCAGTTGACCTGCGCTTCGGATATCAGGTTCTGGCCCGCAGCGTGGTTGGGTGCGCTGTTGGGGCCGACGGTGTGGAAATAGTTGGGGTAGCCCGGCACGCACATGCCAAGATAGCTGCGCGGGTCTTCGGCACCCCATTCCTCACCCAGATCGCGTCCATCTTCGCCCTTGATGACGAGATTGCCGACCATCTTCGAGACGTTGAAGCCGGTGGCGCAGATGATCACGTCGCATTCGAACACCGAACCGTCCGCAGCCTCGATGCCGTTGGGCAGGATGCGCGCGATGCCCTGATCTTCGAGATGGACGTTGGGGCGTGCAAGCGCATCGAACCAGCCATTGTCGAGGATGATGCGCTTGGAAAAGATCGGGAAGTCTGGCGTCAGCTTCTCGATCAGATCAGGCCGGTCCGCAAAGCGTTGTTGCATGTAGGAGAGCGCATACTGGCGCGTCATCTCGTTGCCTTCCGAGACGGCCTGCATGTTTTCGGCCCATGCCGGGTCTTTCAGCACGTTGGAAAACAGGCCGTCCGCCGCTGCCCAATAGACGCGGAAGCGGAACCATTCCTTGAAGCTGGGAATGTTCCCTAGCGCCCACTTCATTCCCTCGCCCACTTCATGGGCGATTTCGGGATTGTAGATGACCCAGTGCTTGGTGCGCTGATAAACGGTGAGTTCGGCCACATCAGGCGCGATCGCGCCGCAGAGCTGGGCCGAGCTGGCGCCGGTGCCGATCACGGCCACGCGCTTGCCCTTCACATCGAGATCGGCGGGATAGGCGGCGGTGTGGACGACAGGGCCGGTGAAATCGGAAAGCCCGGCAATGTCGGGCATCTTCAAGCGGTTGACCGGGCCGTGGCCGTTGATCACCGCATTGACGACAAGCGCTTCGCTGCTGCCATCGGCGTTGCGCACGGTAACGGTCCAGGTGCAGGTCTTTTCATCCCAGACCAGCGTTTCGACGGCGGTGTTGAAGCGGATGTCGCGGCGCATGTCGTATTTGTCGGCAACACCGGTCATATAGCGCTGCATATCCGCGCCGTGCGGGTGATAGTGCTGCCAATCGGGCCAGATTTCCCAGCTGAAGCTGTAGAAGTGGCTGGGCGTGTCCACCCCCACGCCGGGGTAGCGGTTTTCATACCAGGTGCCGCCGACTTCGGGGTTCTTTTCGATGACCACGAAGTCGTAACCGGCCTCGCGCAGTTTGGTGGCAGCCGCCATGCCGGTCATGCCGGCACCGATGACCAGCACCTTGAAGCCAGCCTTCGGGGCAGGGCGGTCTGGCAGCTTGCTGCGATCCACCCACGGGCGGAAGCCGCACTGGTCATAGACAAGCGCGATGAATTCATCCTCGACCGGTTCACCCACCGTGACCGACATGATGCGCTGCACCAGCGTATCGGATGCTTCCGTCTGGGCAAGGCCTTCGCCCGTGGTGAGGAGGTGCCGCAGCTTGAGGCGCAACTCGTCGGCAAGGGCTTCGGGAATATCGGTCGGCGGATAGGAGAACGCCGGGCGGATATGGGCCGCGAACTTTTCGAGGAAGTCGGCATCGTGCGAGAGATAGGCGTAAGCTGCCAGCAGCGTGGGCACATTGGCTTCATCCAGGGCGCGGGCAAGATCCGGCCCATCGGCCAGGGGATTGAAGCCAGTGCGCTCTGCGGCGAGAATCGAAGCCATCAGGATACCTCCTCATTAGTTATGAGTGTTCACTTACATCATCGATATTGAAATGGGAAGTGGTCACTTACAACTGTTGACGGAAGCGGCGTTATAATCGAACATAGGGGATCGATTGTCCGTTTGGAGCAGTGCCCCGTGGCGATTTCCACCAAGAAGACCGTGTTCCTGACCGGTGCCACCGGCAACATGGGCCGCGCCACGCTGGCCGAACTGGTCAGCCGCGCGGATCGTTTCAAAGTCCGCGCGCTGGTGCGCCCCGAAGAACGCGATCATCCGGTGGTGAAGCGGTTTGATGGGAATCCGGCGGTTGAATGGGTGTGGGGTGACCTGACGAGCACCGATGACATGTGGCGCGGCGTCAAGGGTGCGGATCAGGTGCTGCACATCGGCGGCCTTGTATCGCCATTGGCCGATCACCACCCGGAACTGACGATGAAGGTCAATGTTGGCGGCGCACGCAATATCGTCGATGCGATAAAGGCGGCGGGGCAGGCCGAAACGACCGCGCTGGTCTATATCGGCACGGTGGCGCAGACCGGGCACCGCAACGCACCGGTGCATTGGGGCCGCACCGGCGATCCGATCAAGATCAGCCGTTACGACCAATATGCGGTGAGCAAGACCGAAGCCGAAGCCATCGTTGCGCAAAGCGGCCTGAAGCGCTGGGTTTCCCTGCGACAGACCGGTATCGCCCACCCCGATATCTGGAAGACCTTTGATCCGATCATCTTCCACAACCCGTTCAACGGCGTTTTCGAATGGGTGACGGTGGGCGATTCCGCACGGCTTGCCGCCAACACCTGCGAGGATGCCGTGCCGCAAACGTTCTGGCGGCAGTTCTACAACATCGGCGGTGGAGAAAGGCTGCGCGTGGTGAACCACGAATTCGCGCAGATCACGGCCCGCGCGCTGCGGCAGAAGGATGCCTTTGCCAGCTACCGCCCGCACTGGTTCGCCACGCGCAACTTTCACGGGCAATGGTATGCCGATTCAGATCGGCTGGAAGCGCTGGTGCCCTTCCGGTCGGAAACGCTGGAAGACTGGGCGCACAACATGGTGGCGGGGATGCCGGCGCTGGTGCGACTGATCGCAAGGCTGTTTCCCGGCGCAGGCCGCGCACGCATGGAGAAACTGGCCAAGGGGCCGGGAGGCACGCTCAACTGGCTTGCGAGCGACGACAGGGGGCATATCGAAGCATACTTCGGATCGCGTGAGGCGTGGGAAAGATTGCCGCGCGATTGGGCGGACTTCGAGTTCCGCCAGCCTTCGCGCGCCGTCTCACTGCTCGATCATGGTTATGACACCAGCAAAGCCGAAAGCGACTGGTCAGCCAGCGACCTTTCGGCGGCAGCGCAATTTCGTGGAGGCACCTTCGATGGAAATTCCTGCGAACCGGATGCTCCGGCACAGTTCCGTTGCGCGCTTGGCCATGACTTCACGATGACACCGCGCCTTTATCTCAAAGGTGGTCACTGGTGCCCAACCTGCATGACCGACCAGGCAAGCTATGGTGCGAACAATGCTGCCAATCCGTTCTTCGCGCAAGTGTGGCCCGACTGCGATTGATCGAAACGGGGCTTAGGGTCAGGACCCATTACTCGCACCTTCGAGGTTTGAGGCAAAATGGCCCAGCGCAAGGCGGATGGGCGCGGGAATAGTGGTTCTATTTCAAGACCATCCAACGCAGTGATGGGCCATTTTGGTCAAATCCCTCCGGGACGCTGGAATGGCTTCCATCTCGAACAGAAATCCGTTTGGAAAGGCAACCAGCCTTCCCGGCACGAATTTCCGCTCGATATGTTCGCCATTCCGGCACCTCGAAGGTGCGAGTAATGGGTCCTGACCCTAACAAGCCACCCCGTCGCCGCGACCTTTCATCTGCCAGCGTGGCCGCAACCGCTCACCCGCGCCCATCATAATGCGTGGCATTTTCGCAGCACTGCTACGCAAACCATGAACGTTTGCCGCCGAAAGAGTGTAAATGATCATAAATGATTGCAAAAGATTTGACGTACCCCATCGATGATGTTAGTTAAGACTAACTTCTAAGTGAATCGCGAATGCGAGACGATCGAGGGGATGGCGTAAAGGCGGTGTGCAGCCTGCCCACGGGGCAGGGCGTGCAGGGCACTTCTTTGCCCGCTTCCATCCTCATCCGACCGGATCTGCATCTGGCTTGGCCGGCAAGTGGCACGGCGAATGAACTGGTGAGTGCATGATTTAAACGCGGCAAGCCCGACGCAAGGGTTGCCTGCATCGAAGGGGAGGAAATATGAAATTCGGGACTCTGAAGTTTTCGTTGCTCATCGGCGGAAGCCTGATGGCGATGATGTCTCCCGGTGCGGCATCCGCTGCCGAAGGCGCGGCGGCTGCAGAAGCGCCAGCGCAGCCTGCTGATGAACCGACTGGCAACGAGATTATCGTAACCGCAACGCGCCAATCCCAGCGGCTGCAGGACGTGGCGATGACCGTCAATGTGGCAACCGGCGAGCAGCTT
Organism: Novosphingobium sp.; assembly: GCF_049240505.1. Taxonomy (GTDB): domain Bacteria; phylum Pseudomonadota; class Alphaproteobacteria; order Sphingomonadales; family Sphingomonadaceae; genus Novosphingobium. The sequence continues at coordinate 3,924 of NZ_JBMLSM010000130.1, read as the reverse complement.
GAGAAGTTCAAGATCTTCGACGTCAAGGATGTGCAGCAACTGGCACCGGGGCTGGAGCTGACGAACTCCACCGGGCGCAACAACACCACGACGCTGCGCGGTATCGCCTTTGATCCCGATCAGGGCACCGCGCCCGCCGTGCAGGTCTACTACAACGAAATTCCGACCGATCCGCAGACGGTCTATACCGCGATCTATGATATCCAGCAGATCGAAGTGCTGCGCGGGCCGCAAGGTCTGCTGCGCGGCCTATCGGCCCCTGCCGGTGCGATCACTATCGCAACGCGCCGCCCCGATTTTGATGCGCCGGAAGGTTATGCGCAGATCAGCGGCACCACGCGCGCAGGCTATAACGCACAGATGGGCGCATCGCTGCCGTTCTCGGACAAGCTGGCGATCCGCGTTGCTGCGCTGGTCGATGGCAACCGGCTGAACCACGTGCGCAACATCACTCGCAACGAGCGGTCGAAGAGCAGCACGCAGAGCGCGCGTGTGACGCTGGGCTGGAGGCCGACCGACAATTTCACCGGTTATCTCACCTACCAGTATCTTGAAGCGGACAATCGCCAGTTTCAGCAGGTCGTGGGCGCAGGAAACAATCCCTACAGCCAGTATTTCACCATCCCCGTGCCCGGCCTTGGTGATCTGCCAGCGCCACTTGCCGGGGTGTTCGTGCCCGATACAAGCGTGCGATCAGGCCCTGCACTCACCACCGATGATTATACTTCGGTGCAGGACGGGGTGTTCCGCAACCGGAACAAGTCGCACATCGTCAATCTTAACCTGGAATATGACCTTGGCGCAGCCACCGTTTCGCTGGTGGGCGCACACCAGTTCAGCAGGCTGAATATCCAGCGCGATCTGGATGTTACCAACGCCTTGCCGGGCTACGTCCAGTATTCGAACGTGGAAACACCGTACAAGGTGGACACCGCCGAACTGCGCATTGCATCGAACAACACCGAAGGGCTGGGCTGGGGCGTGGGCGCGTTCTACACCCGGCAAGTTGGCACCACGGTGGTCAGTCAGGATGCCTCGCAGTTCTGGTATGCGGTCAATCCGAATGCACAGGTGAACCTGCCATTTGCAGCGATTGGCGTTCCGTTCCCCGGCTTCACGCCATTCACCCTGCCCAATACGCTGGGCATTGCCACGCGCGTGAACGTGCCGGTGAACACGCAGACATGGTCGTTCAACGCAAACCTGCGCTATCGCTCTGGCCCGCTTTCTATCGAGGGTGGCGTGCGCTATTCGATCATGAAATCGGTTCAGACGACACAGTTGACCCTGACCGGCGCGGCAAATTCCGGGCCAACAGAGATCATTCCGGCCAACCTGCAGCGCAACACCAACAAGCCCATCACTGGTGGGGTCAACATCTCTTACGCTATCTCGCCTGAAATGAACGTGTTTGCGGCCTATGGCCACTCGTTCCGCGCTGGAAGCACCGGGGTGGCCGTTCCGGCAGGCATATCTGCCGACCTGATTCGCACGGCTGACGAGAAAAGCGATTCCGTGGAGGCAGGCTTCAAAGGCACGATCTTCGATCGCCGCCTGAACTACTCCTTGTCGGCCTATTACCAGAAGATCGACAACTTCCTTTCGCGCTTCACCGGCATCTATTATAATGCGCCAGCGAACCAGCCCACGAATGGCTTCTTCGATTTCAACTACAACGGCGATGCGACGGTAAAGGGTGTCGAGGCTGCTTTTGACGGTCTGGTGACCGACAACTGGAACATTGGCTGGGCTGCTGCCTATACCAAGGCGCGCTTCAACAATGCGCGTGTGCCGTGCAACGATTTTGCCGGAACGGGTGTGCCGAACCAGACCGGGACACCGAAGGTTACGGGAACCGGCAATGTCAGTTACTGCGCCGCAACGGGGCGCCTGGCCGAAACGCCCGATTTCAGCCTGACTGCCAATACCGAAGTGCGCGTGCCGATGGGTTCTGTCACGCCGTTCGTGCGGGCGCTGTTCACCTACCGCCCCGGCTTTGCATCCGAACGCGCGCAGTACACCTACCAGTCGCGCGAACTGCTCAACATGTTTGTCGGGCTGCGCTCGAACGACGGGAAGTGGGAGTTCGATGTGTTTGCCCGCAACCTGCTTGACCAGCGCCGGATTACCGATCGTGGTCTTGGGGAAGGTTTCGTCAATTCGCTGATCGCAGGTACGTTCAATTCCGGGTATCGCCAGATCAACCTGACCGCCCCGCGTGAATTCGGGGCTACGCTCAAGTTCAACTGGTAGGTTCGGCTGCGATCGGATGGGGCCACAATCGGATGGGGGTTGCCGCAATGGCGCCCCCATTTTGATTCAGCCCACGTCGGCGTGATCGCTGCTGCAAACTGCACTTTTGTGCAATGGGCGGATATTTCTCGTTCAATTATGGTATAGTTCGGTCTAATAACATTTTCAGTCTGTTTTTGCGTAGATGATGGATTCAAAATCTGCGCGTTGATTTTTCGGGAGTTTCATCAATGGCGGTCTCGGCAACAACGCTAGACCTTGTTTCGGTCCACGCGGCTGAAGGTCGCAAGGCCCGGCGTATTTCCGATGTTGTGGTGAATGCGCTGCGCAACGAAGGCTTCTTTCGGCACTTCACACCAGCCAGTTTTGGCGGATCGGAAGGCACACCGCAGGATTTCTTCATCGATCAGATCGCCATTGCCGAACGAGACATGAGCACCGCATGGGCGCTGGGTATCGTGGCGGTGCACAACTATCAGATCGCGCTCATGGCCCCAAAGACGCAGGCCGAGGTCTTTGGTGCCGGACCCGATGCGATGATCTCCAGTTCCTACAATCCGGCAGGCGCAAAGGTCGAGCAGGTAGACGGCGGCTTCATGCTCTCTGGTCGTTGGGGCTGGTCCAGCGGGTGCCTGCATTGCAACTGGGTGCTGCTGGGGGGCATCGTGGCGGGCGAGGGGCACCGGACTTTCCTTGTTCCCGCAGGCGATTATCGGATCGAGGATACGTGGCACACGATGGGCCTTCAGGGCACCGGATCGAATGACATCGTGATCGATACGCCCGTTTTTGTGCCCGACCATCGCACGCACAAGCAGATGGACGGTTTCAATTCGGTCCACCACCAGTCCAGCCCGGTTTATGATCTGCCCTGGGCGCAAGCCTTCATTCGTGTGGTCAACACCAGCGCGATCGGCGCGGTCCGCCATGCGGTTTCGCTGTTCCGCGACCGGGTTGGGCTGGCGTCCACCGACATGAGCAAAAGCACGACCGATCCTGACGTTCTTGAGCGGATCGCGCGCGCATCGAACCTTGCTGAAGAATGCCTGACAGTGATGGTCAGCAATTTCGAGGCGATGGAAAAGGCCGGATGGAAGCCCGCCCTTTCAGATCGCGTGCGCTATCGCTATCAGGCAAGCCTTGTCGCCGATAGGTGCATCGAGGCGATGGACCTGCTGATGGATGTGGCTGGCGGCCGATCTGTCTATAGCGGAAGCGAATTCCAGAACCTGTGGCACGATGTGCGGATGGCCCGCGCGCATGTCGCCAACAATCCGGTCGGCTTTGCCCGCAATTACGCCAGTGTCCTGATGGGCGGTGAAAACGGCGATTATTTCCTCTGAGCCGATAACCGCCAACGTGATCGTGGCGGTCAGTCGTCGTCGCAGATCACGGACGGTCGGGTGATTTTTGCCATGCGATCGTTGTACTTGATCGTCCTCACCGCGATTGACGTTTCAACGTGACGGACGCCCTGCAATGCCAGAATGCGGTCCGATGCAACTTCGACCAGAGCATCGAGATCATGAATCAGGCACATGGCGGTGATGTTGAACTGGCCCATCGTGATGAGCACGGCGTTGACGGTGGGGATGTCCGAAATCACCTGCGCCACCTCGCGCACGCGGTTGACCTCTGCCTGCACGTTGATGAAGGCAAGGCGGGCGCGCT
>NZ_JBMLSM010000129.1:0-2504 GCF_049240505.1 Novosphingobium sp. | reverse complement strand
ATTTCGCTAAATCGCGGACAAGCGTTTCGCTAAGTCCCGGACAGCTGGCGCAGATTGGTCAAGAGTGCCTTGTTGAGTTTCAGGCTGCGATGATTTCTGCTTTCTCCCCTTGGGTCAAGAGGGACGGTGCCCGGGTTTTGCGCATGCTTTCGCCTTCCAGGGCGATGCGGTGAGCATTGTGGATCAAGCGGTCGAGGATGGCATCGGCGATGGTCGGCTGCCCGATCATTTCGTGCCACTGCGCAACCGGCAACTGGGCAGTGATCAGCGTAGATTTACGCTTGTAGCGCTCTTCGAAGATTTCGAGCAGGTCGCCGCGCTGCTGTTCGGTCAGCCCGTGACTGCCCCAGTCATCGAGCACCAGTAACTGGACGCGGGTCAGCTTGTCGATCAGGCGCGGGAAGCGGCCGTCGAGACGCGCCATTGCCAGGTCTTCGAACAGCCGGGGCATGCGCACGTAGAGCACCGAGTAATCAAGCCGTGCAGCCTGACGACCGAACGCGCATCCCAGCCAGGTTTTTCCCGTGCCGGTCGGGCCCGTGATGATCAAGTGCTCGTGCGCTTTTAGCCAGCCGCCCTGTGCCAGTCCGAGGACACTACGCCGATCGAGCTTGCGGTGGGATGCAAAGTCGATGTTCTCGATGCAGGCATCGCTAAACCGCAGGCGTGCGGCAGCAAGCCGATTGGCGAGCCGCTTGTCGCTGCGCGTCGCCATCTCGCGGTCGAGCATCAGCCCGAGCCATTCATCGCGGCTGAGGCCTTCGCTTCCCGACTGATCGGCAAGCTCGCGATAGGCGCACGCCATTCCGGCGAGCCCCAGCGTCTGCATCTGGTCCAACATGGGGTGTGTAAGCATGATCGTTCTTTCCTTTCATTGGTAGTAGACCGCACCGCGGATGTTGCCGTGCGATGGGGTGGGCCGGTTGGGTTCCGTGACCGGACTGGCCTGATCGAGCCCCGATTTGAGGATCGAGAGCACCGAGGCGTATGTGATGGCCTCGATCGCCAGGGCGCGATCACAGGCGGCATCGAGACGCGCGGGACCATATCCGCGCCCCAGCGAGAGGATGCCCATCGCCGAGCGATAACCCTGTTCGGGATGGCGCCGGTCGCTCATCATCCGTTCGACCAGGATCTGCACGTTGGTGCCCATTCTGGCGGCACGCTCGATCAGCGATGCCGGCGTCCGGTCAGCGTAACGCTGGTGCGCCTTGGGCATGTGGGCATTGACGGTAATATGGAACCCGCGCTGCGAGCTGCGCATGTGGCTGGCAACCCGCTTATGATCATGGAAGATTTCGACCACACGCTGGGTCAGCCGTACATCGACCTTCTTCCCGATCAGCCCGTGCGGCACCGAGTAGAAGTTGCGGTCGACGGCAACGTGATAATCAGGATGGACCTTCGCCGTCTTCCATTCGGCGTATTCGAACCGCTCGACCGGGAGCGGGCGCAGCGTCGCGCGCTCGATCTCCTCGAACATCTCCCGGCGCGAACGGCCAACGTGTCGCATTATCTTGCCGTTGAGCATCTCGAGCAGCTTCGCGATCTCGGCATTGAGCACGCCCAGGTCGAAGAACTGCTGGTTGCGCAGTCGCGCTATGATCCACCTTTCCACGATCAGGACTGCACCCTCAACTTTTCCTTTGTCCCTTGGCTTGGCTGGCCGTGTCGGCAGAACCGTCGTGTCGTAATGCTCTGCCATCGCGGCAAAGGTCGCTGTCAGCGTGGGCTCGAACCACAGCGCCTTGGCCACTCCCGCCTTCAGGTTGTCGCACACGATCGAGCCCGGAGTGCCGCCAAAGTATTCCAGCGCGCGCACTTGCCCATCGATCCAATCGGGCAGCTGCTGATGCAGGCTCGCCACCGCAAATGTGTAGCTCGAGGCCCCCAGTACCGCGACGAACAACTGCGCAGCGTGCACCTCGCCGGTATCGGGATCGATCAGCGGGATCGTCTGCCCCGCGTAATCGGTCTGCATCTCCGCACCGGCGCTGTGCCGGTGCCTATAGGCCGGATTAGCCCGCTTCTCGTGCGCGCCGAACTTGTCGCAGAACCAGGTGTAGCCAAAGCCGTCGGGATGAGCCTCGCGATATTCTTGCCACAGCAGTAGCAGCGTCACGCTCTTGCGCTTCATCTCGCGAGAGATCAGCTGCCAGTCCGGCTCTGTCGTGTCGCGCGGCGGGCGGCCCATCTGCCGGAACAACCTGCGCTCAAGCGCGGCGTCATCGCCGCAACCCTCCGGCATCGGCCACCCGTCAAGGCCAGCTTCACGCGCCCGCAACAAGTATGTCGATACCGTCGACTTGCTCAGCCCGAGCCGTTCCGACACCTCGCGCACCGAAAGCCCACTCTCATGGGTCAGCCGCAGTATCGATCTGATGTCTTTCATGTCCGTTCGTCTCGGCTGCTTCCGTCTTGGCATCACTCTCTCCCAGCTTCCACGCTGGGACGGTCATGCCAAATCGGCGCACTCCTTGACCAATCACGCAAACTGTCCGGGA
>NZ_JBMLSM010000128.1:4455-11896 GCF_049240505.1 Novosphingobium sp. | reverse complement strand
TCGCGGCTTGCCACGAGATCGCCGGCATGGAGCATCAGCGCAGGATTTGCCGTTTGCAGCAGCGCCCGCCGCCAAACCAGCGAGCCGACATCGAGAATGCGGTTCTGGGTGTCGCCCATGTAGATCAGCGTAAAGGGCGCGGTCCCGGCCTTGGCGGTGCGGAACTGGTGCCATTCGGAGAAGCCGGCAGAGCCCTGCACGCGGTAAGCGTAGGCAGTATCGGGTTTGAGGCCGGTGAAGCGGATCTTGTGATAGCGCGCCGCGCCGTTTTCGCTGGTGGTCGCGACGTTGCTGCCTATGTGGCCCGCCGACCTTTCGCTAAAACCGGGGGTGGGGACAAGCTCGACAAGTTCAGCCACAGTCTGGGTTGCCGCAATATCCGTCCGCCAGGAGACCAGCATTTCGGTAGTTGGGTTGGCGCCAGGTGAAAGCACGATGCGATCGGGCAGGCCTGTTGCGGAATAGGGCGTGCCGGGAGCGGCGGGAGCAGGCCCGCCGCGCAGGTCGATTACCGGCTCGTCCAGCGCCGCAGCCGGGCCAGCCGCGCAGACTAAGGCAGCAGAAAGCAGCAAAGATGTACGCCACGACAATGTGCTGCACCCTCAATCAATAATCCCGATTGACGCGGTAAATGCAATGATGGACCGCACAATGCAAAATGTTTTTTGTATTTTGCATTGTTACAAATATGTTACACGCACCGAATTTTGGATGTATTGAAAGTTTCATTATTTCGTCAATAAATGGTCATGAGGCCCATCTATCGGCGCCCCTACGTATTCATGCAATAGGGGGCTCCATTGCGCAAAACCATGTATTCCGTCGCCCGCCTTTCACCCAAGGCGCTGATGCTTTCTGCGGCTGCCTTCATTCCGCAGACGGCTTCCGCTGACGATGTCACCGCTGAGGGCCTCACGGCAGAAGAAGTTGCCCCGCCAGTCGAAGGTGAAGATATCGTCGTCGATGGTACGCGCCCAATTGCCGAATCCGAAGCCGCCGCATTGCAGATCCAGCGCCAGTCGGACAATCTGGTGAGCGTCCTTTCGGCAGACTCGGCTGGCCGCCTGCCCGACCAGAACATCGCCCAGGCCACCGGCCGCCTGCCCGGCCTCGCGGTGGAACGTGATCAGGGCCAGGCGCGCTACATTTCGATCCGCGGCGCGCCAAATTACTGGACCACGCTGAGCTTCGACGGGATCAACATCGTCAGCCCCGAAGGCCGCGACGCGCGCTTCGATTCGATCCCGTCCGCGATTGCCTCGCAGGTCATCGTTTCCAAGGCGGTGACCCCCGACATGCCGGGCGAAACCGTTGCTGGTAACGTCAACATCATCACCCGTTCAGCCTTCGACTATCCGGGCCTGCGCGCTTTCGGGAAGGCCGGGGCCGGGATCGCGGAACTGGGCGACCGCAGGGAATATGAAGCCAACCTTGTCCTGTCGGACCGCTTCGATGCGGGCGGGCTGGGCGAAATCGGCGTGTTGGTGTCGGGCAGCTATTACGAACGCAACATGATCACCGACAATTTCGAGATCGATTGGGAACGCGTTTCGCAGGACACACGCCCGCTTGCCGCAACCCGGTTCTGGGCGCGCGAAACCGAAAACAAGCTCTACCGCCTGACCCGCAAGAATTGGTCGGGATCGGGTCGGATCGACTGGCGCCCGAATGGGGACAACCAGATTTCGCTGCGTTCGGTCTATACCATCTTCACCGATGATGAAGCGCGCGACAATTATATCTTCGACCTCGATGATCGTCAGGGCGATCTGGTCGCCAGCACTGCCGATTGCCCGGCTGTGGTCAACACTGCGCCGACCACCACCGGCTATGCCGATATCTGTATCGGCAACACGCCGCTGACTGGCACGGTCTACGGGATCGACATCAACCAGCGATCAACCTTGCGCGCCTTCCGCCAATCGATTTTCACCAACACCATCGAAGGCAAGCACACCTTCGGCGACAGCGGGCTGCGGCTTGAATGGCTCGGCAACTTCACCCGTTCACGCGATGACCGTTCGGTGGTGGGTGAGGCACGCTGGAACAGCCCGTCTGCCCGCGCCGACCGCCCGACGGTGGCCTATGACTTCACCAATCCGCAGCTGGCCCGCGTGCAGTTGTTCCGTACGGTGCAACTCTCCGGTCCGACGCGTTTCCAGGCGGGTGCTCCGGTGACTGCGATCGACACCTTCAGCAAGCCGCTTGGCCAGTTGCGTGTCGCCGATCTGGTTGACGATACCGATGCCTACACGGGCCGGGCCATTGTCGTCTACGACACCGGCTTCCTTGGCGCAGATGCGACATTCAAGGTGGGCTTCCAGTACGACCAGCGCACCAAGGAATCGGTGAACTTCGAAATCCTGCGCAGCACCGCTGCGGATTTCACCACCATCGGCATCCCTACCGACTTCAACCAGTTCGCACTCGATATCCCGTTTCAGGGCAAAGTGCCGCTGGGCTATACATTCCGCTATTTCGACACCGCGAAAATGGAAGCCGCCTCGGCCGCGGCGCGAGCCAACTTTGCCCGTACACGCCTGACCGATGAAGATTACCGGGTGCGCGAGACGATCCTGGCCGGCTTCGTAATGGGCACGCTCAGGTATGATTGGGGCAGCATCCTCGGCGGTGTGCGCGTAGAGAAGGTGGAGAACACCGGCACTGCCAACATTCCAGGCACTGCCACGGTGATAAACGCGCAAAGCGACAGCACCCTGTTTTTCCCAAGCCTGCACGTGAACTATAACGTTTCGCCCAACGGCAAATTCCGCATCGGCTACACCACCGGGGCGGCCCGGGCAGATTATGATCTGCTGCGCCCCAACGTCCAGATCAACGATGCCAACGAAACGATTTCGGGCGGTAACCCGGCGATCAAACCCGAACGGTCTTGGGGCCTCGACAGCTACCTGGAATGGTACATCGCGCCGCAGGGCTTCATGTCGATCGGCATCTTTTACCGCGATGTGCGCGACGTGCTCTACACCGACCGGCGCACCTTCGGGTCGAGCGTACTGAACTTCGGTGGGCTCGACCGGTCGGACTATATCTTCACCGGTCTAGCCAACGCGGGCGAGGGACGGATCATCGGGCTTGAAATGGCGGCCCAGCTCCAGCTCGATCCATGGACCGATGATCTCGGCGTGCCGGAATGGGTGGGCGGCTTCGGCATCACCGCCAACCTCACACTAAATGACAGCGAGGTGACCAAGCCCGCATTCCTCAGCAACTCCGGCGCGGTGATCGTACCGCAGCGTAGTGTACGCCTGCCGGGCACGTCGGATTATGTCGCCAATATCGGCGCCTATTACGAAAAGTACGGCTTCTCGGCCCGGCTCCAGTACCAGAAGCGGAGCGCCTGGCTGGACGGGATCGCCAATGATCTGACTGACGCGGGCGATACCTACTGGGCGGCGGATGACGAGATGGATTTCTCGATGCGTTATGCCTTCAACCGCAATTTCGAAGTCTATTTCGATGCCTCGAACCTGCTCGATCAGCCCGGCCGTCGTTTTTCGGAGCCTGGCAACCTGCTGACCGCGACCGGCACACCCACCCCTTTCACGGAAAACCTCACGATCGAATGGGAGCGCTTCGGCCGCCGTTTTTCGGGCGGAGTCCGGATCACGTTCTGATCGCCGACTGACGCGCAGCGAAAAAGGCCTCGGCCGACACCACTCCGTCGGTTACTTACGTCGCAGCCTTGCAATCGGCATTTAATGCCGATTCCAGGGCTGCACACACATGAGATCGGTCGCGTTCCTATAACGGATGCCAAATATGCCATCACAGCAACTATGCTGTTGGTTCTTCAGTTTTACATTGACGAGGCCGAGTTGGTTCAGACTGCAAGGCGCTTTCTGTGCTTGTCAATTTCTGCAATGACCTCGTCCGTTAAGGGAAGATGCGTCTTTTCCTATTCCCAGAGCACGTCAAACCGCTCGACGGTTTCCTTTGCCGTCGAGATTATGAGGCGCGAGGGCAACCGAGCCTTGTCCGCGATCGTCTCCATTTCGCGGTAGGTGAAGGGCTCCCATTCACGTGAGCGGTCGAATTTGAGGGCGGATTCCTCCTCAGGAATGTAGGCGATGGTCAAGAGAAGATCGTATGCCGGCGCAAGGAACGGTCGGCACTGATCGGGATAGATCAGAGACCAGTTCTTCAGATGCATATCACCATTGCCGATCAGCACGGAGTAGGTGAGACGGCGGACGAACTCGACCACGCTTGCCTCATCGGCTTCGATCGCGAGGACCGACAGCATCTGGCGGTAGCTCGCGTTCTCGTATTTGTCGTCGGCGTAGACCCCAAAAACTTGCGCGAAGTCTTCAATGTGCACAGGTCCAGCAACGGTACGATCAAAGCGACGTATGGCATAGGCCGACGCCCCATATCGGGTGATCCCATCGGGCAATCCGTCGATCGCTTCGAGCGGCACAGTATCTCGCCCAACGCCGACTGCGGATTTCCGAAGTTGCAGAGATGCTCGGCTACAGCTCGATCGGCGCCTTACCCGATGGCACTCGAGCGCTTTCGGGATGCCCCAGCGTCAAGCGCGACCTTGTCGACATTGTTGCCCGAGGATTCAATTTCGGGATCCGCAGCGAAAACCTCGTGCCCAGCGACATGATCGCCATGCCGTTGGGGCCGGCGCGCCGCCATGCCGTGGTCGCAGCACCGGCCTATCTGGCGGAGCGCGGTGTGCCGCGCGTTCCGGCGGACCTTGCCGCGCATAGCTGCATCCGCATGCGGCTGCCCAGCGGCGCGCTCTTGCGATGGCCGTTCGAGGCGGAAGGGCGGCCGCTGATGGTCGATGTCGATGGACCGCTGACGCTGGACTAGGCCAGTCTAGCGCGGATCGCGGTGCTGACCTCGGTCGGAATCGGCTTTTTCAGCGAGTTAGACGTGCGCGATGACATTGCCGCCGGCAGGCTGGTTCAGTTGCTGCCGGAATGGACGCCCCAGCTGGCATCGCTGTGCCTCTACTACCCCAGCCGCCGCGATCCGCCCGCCGCGTTCCGGGCGTTCGTCGCACTTGCGCGCGAACGGGCGCGCGGGCGCGCTGCCTGAACGGCACAGGCCCGGCCAATTTTGCGGCTGACCAGGCCTGTTCCTTCTTTGGTAGGTGTCAGGCTTGGGTCGTCACCTCGAGTCGGACTTTGATATTCCCCCGCACCGCGTGGGAGTAAGGACCGACGGTGTCGGCCTCGGCCACCAGGGCTTCGGCATCTTGCTTAAATCAATGTCGCCGTATCGATAAGCCCGAGAACGAGCAGCGGATTGAGGCTGGCCTGTAGCCGGTCACCCGATGCTCTGCTTGAACTGAGAAGCACGGCCGGAAAAAGGGGTAGCTTGCAATTGCATGTGGCCCAGATGTGACATCGCAGCCGCATGGCTGACGACAAGAACACATCGACCATCGAAAATCTTCGCAAGATCGCGGCGAGCGCAGCTAACGCCGAAGCTTCCGAGATTGCTGAATTGGCAGACCTCAGGCACGCCGACCGGGCAGGCCAAAACCTACGGACCAAACGCCAAAAGGAGGATCACAAGAAGTACAAGCTTGGCGGTATGCTCGTGGGCCTTGGGTTCGGAGAGATCGATGCAGTTGCCTTCGTGGGACTGCTCCGCAATGCGAGTACCTTTGGCGAATGGCTCGCCTTCTGCGCGAAAAGCAAGGGCACAGATGACGTCGCTACGTTGATCCACTTCTTCTTGAGTAAGCCTGGTGTCCTGCAGTGGCTCAAGGAATGGGGCCACGACGCCGAGTATCGCTCGCGCGCCGTTCAGTATCGGGCGTCGGTGAAGGGCTTTGATGAGCATGACGCCACTTCTGCAAAGTGTTGGCGCGCCAATAGCGTCACAGAGCATCAGAAAGCGATAGCGCGGCATATCTGTAAGGTTGATGGCATCGCGATGCCGTCGTTCCGCAACCGCGGAGCCGCGTACGATTGGATAAAGGACCATGGCGGCGACACCCGCTACAGCAGGGATCGCCCGCTGCCTCCTACGTGGGAAGAATGGAAGCATCGGTCCTGATCCAGAGACGATGGCGTCTTTAAACCGAATTGCATCGCGGCAGCGCCCACCGGTAACGGACAGATTGGTCGACGACATCCATGAGCGATTGTTGGCCCTCTCGGTCGACGAGGTTGTCGAACTGTCCGGAATGATCGCGAGCCACGTGGATCAGGCTCCCCAACATCTTCCGGTCAGTTTTCGATATGCGGCAGGCAGGCGGCGCTTTATCCGAAGCCGGCGGCGGGTTGATTTTATCGGGATCGAAGTCGCCCACGCTACAGCGAAGGTAGAGGCTGATCGTATGAGCCCGCTCAAAAGACGCTTTGCAGATGTCGGACAGCCTCAATTCGCTTAATCCGATTGGGTTCCTGCCGCTCAGGTTGTAAGTCACCCTCGCCTTACGCGTGCGCTCAGCCTGCTCAAAGCGCAAAGCTGCAGCCAGCAGGGCTATCGCAAGAGGAATATCTTCAAGAAAAATATCAACGGCCCGGGTCGGAGATTTCGCGTCGATCACCTGCAGTAGGCGCTGAATGCCAAGAGCCGCTTTGGCAAAGAATGGGTGAGATAACGTATCGTAAAAAAGCGCCGCGCCCTGCATTGATCGCTTGCTCTCGATTTCCTTGATGAGCTTCTCCAAGCTTGATTGCTCACCCTTGTCTATGATTAGCACGTCTTCCTTTGAGCTAGAGCGCCGTACTCCAAGATCAAATTTGAGATAATGGGAGAATACCTCGCGGATCACGGCCCAGGATTGGCGGACTTTCGCGGTAAGGATGATGGGCGAAAGCCCGTTTCGATATTTCTGGCGCCAGAACGCAACGTTCCACTGCAGATCGAAGCAGCACCAGATGGCTTCAGCCCACTCGAATGCAGCGTGTATGGTCGCGACATCTGGTTTTGTTGCCGCTGCAGATCCGAAGCCGTTATGTCCGCTTGTCTTCCTGCCTCGGATCAAGGCAGCTGCACCGCCAAGATCGCCGCGGAGCAAGGCGAGTGCGGCGTCCTCCTCGATCTGAGCAAGCCCGATGATTGCCTTGGCGAACTTCTTCGGAGCTGATTCGTCCTTTCCGATCGTGGCGACGTAATACTGATAGTGCCCCTGCGCTTTCTCCTCTACCGCCATTCTCCCGGTTTGGGAGTCCGCGGCCAACGACATGGCCATGCCCGGCGACCAGCAAATCAACTGCCTCGCAAAGGACTCGATTTCTCTCTCCGCCTGTTCACGATCCGTGCGGACAAGAGCCAACAGCCAGGCACAGTGCTCTGGCGGGGCACGAAGGCCCCGTTTCATCATCACGTCGTATGGAAACTTGGACAGATCTTCTGCGCGAAATACCGCCCGCTCCACTTCTTCGATCGAGCAGCCTGCAAACGTGAAGAGCGAGATGACCTTGGCCAAGGCCAAAGCTGAGCTCCC
>NZ_JBMLSM010000128.1:0-4355 GCF_049240505.1 Novosphingobium sp. | reverse complement strand
GCGCGGGATTGCGCTCAAGCCTCAGCGCAGGCTCGCGCAAAAGAACAAACAAAGTACGTTCGTGCGGCATAGGGGGTGACGCATAGACAGTATCTTTCGACACCATGACGTCGCGACGCCGGAACCTAGTTGCGAAGGGGCTTGCTGCTGCCGCCCCTGCTTATTCAGAGCATAGCTCCTCCACGCTCATGGCCTGCGCCAGCGATGGGAGTGCGCTACGGCGAGGTCCGAACCTCATGTCGTTTGCAACGCAAGGCAGCTCTTTCGCGCAACCTGCGCCAATCGCGACCGGCGTCATGTGGGCTGCACGACGCAGCCCCCATGACAGGGTGGGTGTGCACTTGTCCCGCGCTCTTTGACGACAGCCGGTACGAACTGCGTTGACAGTAGCCGCCTAGGCTCGGCTCACCAGCCCGCAGTTTGCGGTCCACCCGACTCCTTCAACGGCGCCCAGAAGGCCGGCTTCGCACGAGTCCTCGGGGGGTAGCTTGTAACATCACCTCGGCGCCCTCTGATATCAGAGAAAGGTCAGTTTAGGGGGTGGTGCGCAATAAAGTGTTTTTCGGGCCTGCCGCCCCTCCAAAACACTGCGTCACCACCCCCACGACCAGCATAGGAAGGCAGGTACGTGGACACGACGCTTCGCGAACTCCGTAAGCATGTGCCGCAGGTCGCGGAACAGTTTGCATCGGCGCGGAGTGCAGCCAACCGGCGTACCCGGCGCAAAGAGGAGCGCGAGGAGGAGACCCGCGTCCGGCGCTTGAGGCGCGCAACACAGCGGAGGCTGCGCGAGCAAGAGCGTGAGGCCCCCACATGGTTTCGAGGTCGCGTCCGCGTCAGGGTCGACAAACCTGACCGCCCCCATGTTGGTCTGAGGACATCCCGCAAACTGCATTCTCGGGACGACCCATACCACATCATCGGCAAGATCGGATCCCCCGTTTTCACCGGTCCCGACGGGTGTCAATCAGTCCACTTCCAATTTCTGGCACGCGGTCTTGCCGGCTCCAAGGGTACGCCGTGGCTGCGCGGCAGCGCCGCTCGAAAGCTCCAGTACATCACTCGATATGAAGCACTCGAGGATGGGATCGCTAGCTGGTGGTCAAACATCGGCGAGGATCGTGCCGAGCTTACAGCGTTCGGGCAGGTCATCGAGGCACTGGAACGGCATGACCGAAAGAATGCCAACGTATTCTGCGAGGAGATAATCGCTCTGCCGTATGAGCTCTCAACGGCGCAGCGGCGAAAATGCGTTGAACACATCTGCTTGGCAATCAGTGCTCGGGGCCTTCCTTTCGCTGTCGGAATTCACAAGCCTGACCGGAAGGGCGATCAGCGCAACTTTCACTGTCATCTTGTCTACTCGCTGCGGCCAACCCGAAGGCTCAAGGGATATCACTGGGATTTCGAAACTCAGAAGGTTTCCGACATCAATACGCCGGTAGGCATCCGCGCTAGGCGCCAAGCGGTCACGACTGCCCTGAACGTAGCGCTTGCGAAGGCAGGTATAGCGAAGCGTTACACCGATAAATCGCACGCCGCGCGTGGGATCATAACTCCGCCAGGGCGGAAGCGCGGGCAAGCTCTCACGGCAATCTATCGCAAGCGGCAAGCCGAGGAGGAAGCTGCAGCGAAGGGGCCTGCCGTAACCGCACCCATCGAGCGGAAGATCATGACTGCGCGAGATGTTGCCAATCTGGCCAGTGACGCGGCTGCATCTCTCGAGGGAGCGTACGCTACGCTTCAAGCGACAGGTGCGGCCGTCCGGGACACCGTCGTCGAAATGCAGGAGGCTGTTCAGAGCGCCACAGCAAGAGCGAGGGACGCCGCCACGTTAGCCAAAGACGCAATCGATCAGATGCATCGCCGAACGGTCGAGCAAATCACAGCCGCCCGCGCCAGGTTGCATGCCGCTCGAGCGCACATATCGCGCGACACAAGATTGGTCCGATCGGCGGTCGCGAAAGCAGGGATGGACTTTTCGCAAATCGACCATCCTGATCACCTTCAGGCGGTGATGCACATTTCACAGTCGGAAGGTCTGAAATCGCAGACGTCAACTTCTGCAATTACTGAGCAGGCGCACATCGCTTTCGATCTATCGTATCCGGCGCATGAGCCTCAGCCAATAGCTATCCCGGTGCCAGCGTCCAAGCAGACACCTGAAGGCCCCGTAACCATTGTCGATATTCGCAGCCTTGATGATGAAGTGGTCGAGCGACCCGCTCCGGGAACCAAGAACGACATTGACGAGACGGTGGAGCGAACGCTTGAGCAAAGTTCGAGTGGCGATAGCGCCCCCGCAATTGACAAAGCTGAAGTGGGGCGCGGTGAAGATGATAATGAGGCCATAACGTCACTGGGGACCGGTGGTGCTACCAACAGCATCGTAGCCCCGCTTCAAGGCACTCGCCGCGAGCCCACTCCCCAGACGATCGCCCCGACGCCAGCCACACCACGGCCTAAGGTCGCCGCGTCTCGCAAGCCGCAGGAGATTGAAGGCGATGCTCCCAATCTCTCGTCCGATTTGCAACCTGACGAAGCTGCGGTCATGAAGCGAAAAGCCGAGGCGCAGGCTGGTCGCGACGCCGAGGAACCAGCGAGGGTAGAGGCTGAGGCTGAGGAGCAGGCTCCGCGCGAGGCGGAGGCTCAGCGCCAAAAAACGGGCGCAAATCGCGCTCATTCGGTCATTCCCGCGCCTCCTGTGGAGCGGCCGGACACAACCCCATCCGAACCAGTCATGGCGCCCCCTGTGCCCCAGCCACTTCGCCAGACGCGCATCGAGCTCGCTCCCAACACAGCAGTAAACAGGCCGGCGAATGATGGCGAGGCAGTGGTTTCTCGGCGTGCGCTGGGCCCTGATGCTCAGTTGAAGCCAAATTCGACCAACCTTCGAGACGATCTCGTACAGAATCGAGACTCGGCCTTGAGCAGTCCCCCTTCGCCGCAGCCCGTCCAGCCGGAGGCGTCTGTCCCAGCTGAGTCAGCCCAGAGGCCTCGGACGCTCGACGAAATGTCGCGAGAAGAGCTGGAGCAAATCCGCAAAAAGCTTGTGGCGAAAGAGACGCAGATACGAGCGGTCGCAGCGGGTATACCGATTGGGCAGTTCCGGGAGTTTCCCCTCCCAGATCAAATTACCCTCTGTGGTGGCGCTGGCTTGCCTCACCAAGAAGAACTGCGCCTCGCCGCCATCACGGACCTCCTCAGCAAGCTCCCGAAGGTTGCTCCGCCAGTGTGCGTGTCCGAGCCAGCACGGCCCCAGATGTCGTCGCCCGCACCGGCGCAGCCCGCGCCGAAGCCGCCAGTCAAGGATGATTTGGAAGGCATGACCCGCCAGCAGTTCGACAGCCTCCGTAAGGACGGCTTCGGTCGAGACTAGCGCTCAACCATGGAGGGCCATCGGGCTCTGCCTTGGATCGGAGGCAGCGCTTGTTTGGCGCTGCCGAGGCCGGCGCACGATACCACTTCAACATGACGGACACCGTTGGCGTACCGCTGATCCCGTTAGTATAATAAAGTCTCGCATCAGTATTCCCGAATATCTGCACGCGCACTGGCTTGCGTTTCTTCAGGAATGGTTCCGGTCAAAAAGTCGGGTTTGATTACTGCCGCTACTGGCGCGAACTAAGCGATGAAGATCTGCCGATAGGACCGGGTATCCTCCAACGTATCCATCCTACTCCGCCCTATCAGACCGTCAGCGAAGCCAATGCAATGGCTCGGCATGACATGCTGCTGCCTCGCCGGGCTCCGCAGGATATCCCGACCGTGGCAACCCTCCTTGAGCGGTTCGATAGATCGCCTCCCCTCAAGAAGGACGTGTTCGCTGAGTTCAAGATCACCCAACCTCAAGGTTTGCCGTGGCACAAACACTACGAGATCGTCCGTGACGGGTGTCGCGCATACTTCGCCTATGAGCTGCATCTGGCCGCGATCCTGGCGCCTCACCGTCCGGGTCTTTGCGGCTCGGAGAACCCCAACCACGCCCATGTGTTCGTGCCCGCAAGGCCGCTGAACCCAGAGGGTTTCGTCGGAAACCCCGGCAATCTCTGTTCGGACAGCGGACATGAATGCGCATGGGAATCCTGGACCGCTTTCCAGCGGAACTGGATGGCGCAGGGGGGTGTGGCATGAGCGAGCTTTACGTCCACTTGGAAACCGGCCTCGACCATGAGGCCGCACGGCAATGCGGTTAGCCCGGCACGGAACAATTGTGTCTCGCAAGCCGAAGCTTGCAGCGATCTAAACAGGACCTGCAGCGCCTGTTCTGTGGCCGCTATCTCAGCGTGCGTGGGGGCATCCTTCCGCAGCGGCAGATAATGATTATCGCGATGCGCCCGGGCCTTTGCTCCCTG
>NZ_JBMLSM010000127.1:0-3966 GCF_049240505.1 Novosphingobium sp. | reverse complement strand
GCCAACCACAACTGGCGCGAAGTGCAGGACAAGCGCATGAAGCGCGAGGGCGAAAATCCCGTGCCGCATTATTGGGCGCATGTGATGTGGGCTTTCGGCGCGAACGACATGGACGAGTTCATGGCGAAGTCGGAAGACATGAACCTCAACGGGCACATGGACCGCATCAAGGTGCCATTCCTTGTCACCCACGGCGCGCAGGACCGGCAGATCAGCGTGTCCTATGCGGATGACCTCTATGACCAGTTGATCAATGCGCCCCGGCGCGAGAAGGTGATCTTCACCGCCCGCGAAGGCGGCGTCGAACATGTCGGGGCGGACAACATGGCCTATGGCCGTGACTGCATCGCAGACTGGTTCGCCGAGACTCTGGGAGGAGTGACTGCATGACTCGTCGTTTCGTCGATCTTTCGATCTTCCTTGAGAACGATGTGATCACCGATCCGCCGTTCCTGCGCCCGAAGATCGAATACCAGAAGCATGGTGAGACGATGGGCGAACTGGGGTTCTTCTTTCCGGGCGTGACGCCTGAGGATACCCCGGATGCTGCCGGCTTCGCCGCAGTCGAGAACGTGACGCTGACCACGCACAACGGAACGCATCTTGACGCACCGTGGCATTTCCACCCGACGATGAACGGTGGCGAGCCAGCTATGACCATCGACGAGGTGCCGCTGGAGTGGTGCTTCCAGCCCGGCGTGAAGCTGGACTTCCGGCACTTTCCCGACGGTTACGTGGTCACCGCGCAGGATGTCGAAGACGAACTGAAGCGCATTGGCCACGAGCTGAAGCCGCTGGAGATCGTGATGGTGAACACCGCAGCGGGCAAGGCGGTGGGTGATCCCAACTATGTCAGCATCGGTTGCGGCATGGGCTATGAAGCAACGATGTATCTCACGTCGCGCGGTATCCGCGTGACCGGGACGGATGCCTGGAGCTGGGATGCGCCGTTTGTGCACACGGCTGAGAAGGTCAAGGAAACCGGCGACACCTCGCTGATCTGGGAAGGACACAAGGCGGGCCGCGACATCGGCTATTGCCACCTCGAAAAGCTGCACAACCTTGAAGTGCTGCCGCCCGACGGGTTCATGGTCAGCTGCTTCCCGCACAAGATCAAGGGCGCGTCGGCAGGGTGGACCCGTGCCGTGGCGATTTTCGAGGAGTAATCGTGTAAAATCCTCCCTGCCTTTGCGAAGCACAGGCGGGGAGGGGGGCCGCCCGCACAGCGGGTGGTGGAGGGGCCAAAACCCCTCCGTCATTCGCTATTGCGAATGCCACCTCCCCATTTGTCCTTCGGAAAAACGGGGAGGATTTGATGGTTGACGTGTGCGAGCCAAGCCACTCTAAAAACTCCACTCATTAAGTTGACATTAATCTCAAGTCATTTAGTAGAGTGTGTATCGGGGCGCTCCTGCCCCGATTCGCCAACTGGCGATCAACGAAGCCCTAGGCGACCTCGCTCGGGTTCATGTTCGATGAACAAGGACTCACCTGATGACGATCATTACCGCACCCAATCGCATTCGCAGCGCGCGCCGCGTGCCCGCAGAAGCTCTCGTCATTGCCGCGCTGGTCGTAGGCGCCAGCCTGAACGCGCTTCACCTCGTTCTGGGGTGAGGTTCAGTCGGTAAAGCTGGCGATGCTGAAGCCTTTGGCAAAGGCAATCGCCAGACTTTGCTGATCCAGCCTTTGCAGGATGGGCAAGCGGCCCAAGCGGCGGACGTCGCCCATTGCGCAGATCGTGGCTTCGCTGTCCTCGTTAGCCTCGCCCACGAAGGCAACACCGTGAACCGGTATGCCTCTTGATCGCAGCGCCTCAAGCGTCAGCAGCGAATGGTTGATCGTGCCCAGCGCTGTGCGTGCGACAACGATTGTCGGCAGATTCCACCATGCGAACACATCGGCATAGGTGGTGCTGCGGGTGACGGGCACGAGCGCGCCGCCCGCGCCTTCGACCACAAGCGGCCGCTGTGGCGGCAGGGCAAGGTCGGCAAGATCGATGACAACGCCATCGAGTTCCGCTGCCCGATGCGGTGAGCAGGGCGTGGACAGGCGATAGACTTCGGGCAGGACATGTTCGGCGGGAACGCCTGCCAATCGGGCCACGTGATCGCGGTCTGCACCATCATCCAGTCCGGCTTGCACCGGCTTCCAGTAATGCGCGTTGAGCGCCCCGGTCAGTGCAGCAGAAAAAATCGTCTTGCCGATGCCGGTATCGGTCCCGGTTACGACGAAAGCCGTCACTTCAGTGCATCCGCCAGTGCCGCGCCGAGAGCATCCACATCTGCGCACGTGGCGTTGAGGGTGAGTGAAATGCGCAACCTGCTGGTGCCTTGTGGAACCGTTGGCGGGCGGATGCCGCGCACGTCGAAGCCCTGCGCCTGCAGTGTTGCGGCGACAGCCATCGTGCGGGCATCTTCGTGCAGGATCAGTGGCAGGATATGCGATCCGGTGGCGTGCGCGCCGTGGGGGGCAAGCACGCGCTCGGCATGGGTGACCAGATTGCACAGGTCTTCGCGCCGTTCCGGTTCGTCTGCCAACATGTGCAGCGCTTCGCGCACGGCAGCGCAGACCAGTGGGGATGGGGCCGTGGAGAAGATGAAGGGGCGTCCGCGATTGACCAGAAAGTCGCGCACCACGCGCGGTCCCAGAACCAGTGCGCCTTCGCAGCCGAGTGCTTTGCCGCAAGTGCGCAGGACAATTGTATCCGGCCGCCCATCCAGCCCGACGGCAAGACCGCGCCCATCGGGGCCGAACACACCGGTGGCGTGCGCCTCGTCGATCAGCATCACGGCATCGTGACGTTCGGCCACGCGCGCCATGTCGGCGACGGGTGCCATATCGCCATCCATCGAATAGAGCGTTTCGAACGCGAGCCATATCCGGCCCGTGTTGCCCTGAGCACGCCATTCCCGCGCGGCATCGTCAAAACTCTGCACATCGTTGTGGCTGGCACTGATCGAAGTTGCGCGCGTCAGCCGCAGACCCTCGTGCATCGATGCGTGAACGAGTTCGTCGTAGACGATCAGATCCCCACGTTGTGGCAGGGTGGAGAGCAACGCGACATTGGCAGCATAACCTGCGGAGAAGAACAGCGCGCTTTCACACCCGAAAAAGCGGGCGGCGTCCTCCTCCAGCGCATCGTGTTCGGGATCGTTGCCGCGCAGCAGGCGCGAACCGCCCGAGCCGAGGGGCACGCCGCGCGCGATCGCCTTTTGCACCGCCGTAGCAAGCCGGGGCGATGATGACATCGCAAGATAATCGTTCGAGGCGAAGTCTATCCCGCGCCGGGGGGTAAGCGCGCGCAGCCGGGCTTTCTCGCCCAGAGCAGCCAGATCTGCCGTATGGGCGGACCACAGATTGCCGGTGCGGGTCACGCTGTCGGTCATCAGGCTGCGCAGCCTCCCGAACAGCCTCCGACGGCTTTGATGGCGCCCCCCTTGATTTCACGGAGCGGCTCTTCGCCTTCCATCGGCTTCAGGCCAAGACGGGCGAACATTGCGGCGTCGGCATCGTCGCCAGCGTTGGCGGCGGTCAGCAGCTTGTCGCCAGTGAAGATCGAATTGGCCCCCGCCATGAAGCACATCGCCTGCGTGGCTTCGGACATCGATTCACGGCCTGCGGAAAGGCGCACCATCGAAAGCGGCATGGTGATGCGCGCAACCGCGATGGTGCGGACGAATTCGATATCGTCGATCTTGGCCAGCGGCGTGTCGGCCAGCATATTGCCCAGCACGGTGCCCTTGACCGGTACGAGCGCATTGACCGGCACGCTTTCAGGGTGCTGCTCAAGCGTGGCGAGCGCGTGGACGAAGCCGACACGATCGGCGCGGGTTTCACCCATGCCGACAATGCCGCCAGAGCAGACGTTGATCCCGGCGGCGCGCACGTTGTCCAGCGTCTGCAGGCGATCGGCGAAGGTGCGGGTGGTGATCACTTCTTCATACCGTTCCGGCGAAGTGTCGA
>NZ_JBMLSM010000126.1:0-21621 GCF_049240505.1 Novosphingobium sp. | reverse complement strand
CAAGCCGGACCTGCGCAACCCGATCATCATTTCGGACGTGTCGGACGAGTTCACGCAATCAGGCTTTGGCCTGTTCGAGAAGATCGTGGGCACCGGCGGCGTGGTTCGCCTGATCCCGGCACCGGGCACGGCCGACAAGAGCCGCAAGTTCTTCGACGAAATGAACGACTGGGCGCGCGCCGAAGGCCACGCAGGTCTTGGTTATGTGACGCGCAAGGGTGGCGAGTTCGGCGGGCCGATTGCCAAGAACCACGGCGCCGACAAGATGGCGGTGCTGTTCGACAAGCTCGGCCTTGGGCCTGACGATGGCTGCTTCTTTGCCGCTGGCAAGGCCGAACAGGCCGCAAAGCTGGCGGGTGCGGCGCGCACGCGCGTGGCCGATCAGCTTGGCCTGATCGACAAGGACCGGTTCGAACTGTGCTGGATCGTCGACTTCCCGTTCTATGAATGGGACGAGGACAACAAGAAGGTCGAATTCAGCCACAACCCGTTCTCGATGCCGCAGGGCGGGATGGACGCGCTGTGCAACCAGGATCCGCTGACGATCAACGCCTTCCAGTACGATCTGGTATGCAACGGCTTTGAAATCGCTTCGGGTTCGATCCGCAACCAGTCGCCCGAAACGATGGTCAAGGCGTTCGAGATAGTGGGCCTGAGCAAGGAAGACGTGGAAGAGCGCTTCGGCGGTCTTTATCGCGCGTTCCAGTATGGCGCACCGCCGCACGGTGGCATGGCAGCAGGCGTGGACCGCGTGGTCATGCTGATCTGCGGCGCGCAGAACCTGCGCGAGATCACGCTGTTCCCGATGAACCAGCGCGCTGAAGACCTGCTGATGGGGGCACCGTCTCCGGCGGCGTTGAAACAGTTGCGCGAATTGAATATCCGTGTGGTCGAGCAGACCAAGGGGTGAGGCAAGGCGGGCGCGTGTTGGGGTGATCCACAGCGCGCCTCTTGCCAGCGTGGCCCGCGTTCATTAGGGCGAAACCCGAAACAAGAATTCCAACGCTTTCCTTCGAAGGGGCATTTCATGAGCGATACCGCCGACCGCGTTAAGAAGATCGTTGTCGAGCACCTCGGCGTCGAGGCTGACAAGGTCACCGAAGAAGCCAGCTTCATCGACGATCTGGGCGCAGACTCGCTCGACATCGTTGAGCTGGTGATGGCTTTCGAAGAAGAGTTCGGTGTCGAGATCCCCGACGATGCGGCCGAGAAGATCTCGACCGTGCAGGACGCGATCAAGTACATCGACGAAAACAAGGGCTGATCGCCCACTTCCCCCCTTTGCCCTGAGCTTGTCGATGGGCTGCCTGGTGCCGGACCCTTAGGGGAAGCGCCGGGCAGGGGAGAACTTCGGCAGGCTCAGCCCTTCTTCAGGGGCTGGGCCTGTTTGCATATTTCCCGGAGAATTCAATGCGTCGTGTCGTCGTAACCGGACTTGGCCTCGTCACCCCGCTGGGCGCGGACGTGGAAACCGTGTGGAAGAACCTGCTCGCCGGGAAAAGCGGCGCAGGCCCAATCACCAAGTTCGACGTAAGCGACCAGAAGTGCAAGATCGCCTGCGAGGTGAAGCCTGCCGACCATGAGTTCGGCTTTGATGCCGGCAAGCGTGTGGACCACAAGATTCAGCGCCAGGTCGATCCATTCATCGTCTTCGGCATCGATGCCGCCGGACAGGCGCTGGAAGACGCCGGGCTTGTCGATATGGACGACGATCTGAAGACGCGCACGGGTTGCTCGATCGGATCGGGCATCGGCGGCTTGCCGGGGATCGAAAGCGAATCGATTGTCCTGCACGAAAAGGGGCCGGGCCGCGTTTCGCCGCACTTCGTGCATGGCCGCCTGATCAACCTGATCTCGGGCCAGGTATCGATCAAGTACGGCCTGATGGGGCCGAACCACGCGGTTGTGACGGCCTGCTCCACCGGTGCGCACTCGATCGGCGATGCAGCGCGCATGATCAAGGACGGCGATGCCGACGTGATGCTGGCGGGCGGTGCGGAAAGCACGATCAACCCGCTGGGCGTGGCAGGCTTTGCCCAGGCCCGTGCACTGAACTGCAGCTACAACGACCGCCCGACCGAAGCGAGCCGCCCCTATGACAAGGACCGCGACGGCTTCGTGATGGGCGAAGGCGCTGGCGTGGTGGTGTTGGAAGAGTACGAACACGCCAAGGCGCGCGGCGCAAAGATCTATGCCGAAGTCGTCGGCTATGGCCTGTCCGGCGATGCCTATCACGTCACCGCACCGCACCCTGAAGGCAAGGGCGCTGAACTTGCGATGCGCATGGCGCTGAAGAAGGCCGGGATGACCGCGGGCGACATCGATTATGTCAACGCGCATGGCACCTCGACGATGGCCGATACCATCGAACTGGCAGCGGTGAAGCGCGTGCTGGGCGATGATCTTTCGGGCGCATCGATGAGCAGCACCAAATCTGCCATCGGCCACCTGCTGGGTGGTGCGGGTGCGGTCGAAGCGATCTTCTGCATTCTGGCGATCCGCGATCAGATCGTGCCGCCGACGCTGAACCTGCACAACCCCGACGAAGGCACCGAAGGCGTTGATCTGGTGCCGCACGTTGCCAAACCGCGCAAGGTGCGCGCTGCGCTGAACAATTCGTTCGGGTTTGGTGGCACCAACGCCAGCGTGATCGTCAAGGCGCTGGAAGACTAAGGAACGCAAGCGATGGCCCGCCGCCGTAGTTCGAAGCTGCCGCTGGTCGCGGTGGTGCTTTTGGTGGTGGGCGTCTTCGGCTGGATGGCCGGGGGCTGGGTGGCCAGCGGCCCGCTGGAAAAGCAGATTGAGTTCGACGTTGGGCAGGGCGAAGGCCTGAGCGCCCTGGCCGACGATCTGGAAGCGCAGGGGGCGATCAGTTCGGCCACTCTGTTCAAACTGCGCGCCCGGTTTCTGGGTGGCGGGACCGAGGTCAAGGAAGGTTCCTTCCTGATTCCCAAGGGTGCGAGCGAGGCAACGATCCTCGAGATCCTGAAGGGTGACAAGGTTATCCGCCGCCTGATTGCCATTCCCGAAGGAATGCCTTCGATTATGGTGGCCGAACGGTTGATGGCCAACAAGGATCTGACCGGTCCGGTTTCTGCACCGGGTGAAGGCACCGTTCTGCCCGACAGCTATGACTGGCAGAAGGGCGAACCGCGCGCCGCCGTGCTGAAGCGGATGCAGGCGGCGATGGACAAGACCCTGGCCGAACTATGGGCCAAGCGTTCACCCCGCACCGTGGCCAAGACGCCGCAGGAAGCGCTTATCCTCGCCTCGATCGTGGAGAAGGAAACCGGCAAGCCCGAAGAGCGCCGCATGGTGGCGGGGCTTTATTCCAATCGCGTGCGCAAGGGCATGTTGTTGCAGGCGGACCCGACGATCATCTACCCGATCACCAAGGGAAAGCCGCTGGGCCGTCGCATCCGCCAATCGGAAATTCAGGCGGTGAACGGATACAACACTTATACGATGGTCGGCCTGCCGAAAGGGCCGATTACCAATCCGGGGCGTGATTCAATTGCCGCCGTCCTGAATCCTGCCGAAACGGAAGCACTTTTCATGGTCGCCGACGGCACTGGCGGTCATGTATTCGCTGATACACTTGAACAGCATAATGCCAATGTTGCCAAATGGTTCGCTTTGCGCAAGGCGCGCGGCGATCTGTGAGCAACTGCAATAATCTTGTCCGTAATGGTAGAGAAGTTCTTCCATTCTTAACGGATGCTGCCTAAGGTTTTCTACGGAGGCACCGGGACAGAGTTTCTGCTCTGCCCAGAATCCGGGGAACATTCCGGCTGTACCGAGCCGTTCGCACTTGCGAATATTTGCGGTTTTGCCGAGTGTTCCCTCCTCCGCCCTTCCATGCAGTTTGAACAATATGGGGCGTCATGGCAGGACGTGCGGATGGCTGCATCTTTTCCGCCCGCGCCGCTTATTGTGACCGCCACTTTACCCGGCGATGTGCAGGCATGGGCCGATCACTTGCGGGCGGCGCATTTTCTGCCTGACCGGAATTTCCTTAAAGCGCATGTCACGCTGTTTCACGCGCTGCCGCCGATGGTGCTTGAAGAAGCGCGGTCGATGCTTGCCACGCTGGCAGGCGGCACGGCTCCGGTGGCGGCGCGGATCGATGCCGTGATGGACCTTGGTGGTGGCACCGCGCTGCGTATTGCCAGTCCTGACATGCTCGATCTGAGAGCGCAGATTGCCGATCACTTCCACGGGATGTTGAGCGCGCAGGACCAGAGCAAGCCGCGCCTGCACATCACCGTTCAGAACAAGGTTACGCGGGCGCAGGCGCGCGTGCTGCAAGGCGAACTGGCGGCCGGATTTGTGCCACGTGACTTCAGTTTCACGGGCCTTGCGCTGCACCATTATCGCGGCGGGCCGTGGGACGGCGCAGGGCAATGGTCTTTTCGCGGGCGACACGGGGCTTGATCCGCACGGCCATGCAGGTCAGTGCAGGGGGATGAGCGCACTTCCCGATTGGTTCACCCAAGGGCGAGGCCACGTGTGGCTGCCCTATACCCAGATGCAGACTGTGCGGCCGCCGTTGCCGGTCGCATCGGCCGAGGGCGTGCGGCTACGGCTGGCGGACGGGCGCGAACTGGTTGACGGGATTTCAAGCTGGTGGGCCACCGTCCACGGCTATCGTCATCCGCACATCGAAGCTGCGGTGCGCAGGCAGCTGGAGACGCTGCCCCACGTCATGCTGGGCGGGCTGGCGCATGAACAGGCCTATGTTCTCGCACGGCGTCTGGCAGGGCTGCTGCCGGGCGATCTCAACCATGTGTTCTTCAGCGATTCGGGATCGGTCGCGGTTGAAGTGGCGATGAAGATGGCCGCGCAGTTCTGGCTCAATCGGGGGCAGCGGCGGGTAAAGTTCCTGTGCTTCCGGGGCGGCTATCATGGGGATACCTTCGCCACGATGAGCGTGTGCGACCCGGACGAGGGGATGCACAGCCTGTTCAAGGGCGCGCTGCTCGAACAGGTCGTGGTCGATCTGCCGCGCGATGCGGCGCAGGAGGCGGCGCTGGGCGAATTGCTTGCGCGCCATCGTGGTGAGCTGGCGGGCATCCTGGTGGAGCCGCTGGTGCAGGGTGCGGGCGGGATGGTGTTCCACGATCCATTCACGCTGCAGGCCCTGCGCCGTCTGGCCGATGAACACGATCTGCTGCTGATCTTCGACGAGATATTCGTGGGGCTGGGGCGGCTGGGCGATGCGATGTTCGCCTGCCAGATCGCCGGGGTGCAGCCTGACATCGTGACTCTATCGAAAGCGTTGACCGGTGGCACACTGCCGCTTGCGGCCACGATTGCCAGCACGCGCATCCACGATGGTTTCCTGTCCGACGATCCACTGCGCGCACTGATGCACGGCCCGACTTATATGGGCAACGCGCTGGGCTGCGCCGCCGCCAACGCTTCGCTCGACCTGTTCGAGAGCGAGCCGAGACTAGCGCAGGCACGGGCCATCGGCAGGGCGCTGGAGAACATGCTGGCCCCCTTGCGCGGGCTGCCGGGCGTGCGCGACGTGCGGACGAGAGGGGCGATCGGCGTGGTGCAACTTGATCGTTCAGCCCCCGCAGACCGCCTTTCAGCCGCCTGCATCGAACGCGGCGTCTGGCTGCGCCCCTTCCGCGATATCCTCTACACCACCCCGCCGCTGACCATCGGTGAAGACGATCTGGCCCGCATCGGTGCGGCCATGACCGCCGCCATCCGCGACTGGAGCGCAAGCCTCGACAAATGATGTTGCACCTTGTGCAAAAAGCCTTGCCTAGCTCGCCCCGGCTGGCTAAACGCCGCCCCTGCCCACAGGGTAGGCCGCTTTAGCTCAGTCGGTAGAGCACATCATTCGTAATGATGGGGTCAGGTGTTCGAATCACCTAAGCGGCACCATTTCCTTCATCGCTGAAGGCAAAACTTCATATCTTTGTTGATTTGGCCGCTGGTCAGGCCCTGTGTCGTCGGCTGCCATAAGTCGTGAGCGGCTTACAGGCGCTCTGCCTGTGCGCAAAGCAAAACGGGCGGCTGTTGTCAGCCGCCCGTTCAGTTGGGTTCGATCAGAAATCGAAGCCGAAGGTGACGCCGATCTGGCGGACCGAGTTGAAACCGAAGAGTTGGGCGATGCCTATGCGGCCTGCGACGGATTCGGCGGGGTCTATGCTCAGACCCGTCGGGATGCGTTCGTCGGTGCAGTTGCGGCAGAACAGCGATGCGCGCCAGCCATTCTTGCTGCTGATTCCAAAGCTTCCGCCCAGCAGCTGATACGCGCCGAGATATGTGCCCGGGGTCTGGTTGATCGTGAACCATTGCGAGGAGCGGTGCGTGATGTTGCCTTCAACGAAAGCATCGATCGAACTGCCGAGCGCCCATTCATACTTGATCTGCCCGTTGGCCACGAGTTTGGGCGAAACCGGCGTTTGCAATCCGCCTGCGTTGAAGCCGGCGGGGCAGCCTGTGGTCGTCTGCCCGGGGTAGCATTCGGCACCGGGGAAATCGTTGAACTTCGAATCCAGCAGCGTTGCCGATCCTGTCAGCGAGAGGCCAGGTGCCGGACGAACAACGGTTAGCAGTTCGATGCCCTGGCTGGTGGCCGAAGCCGCATTCTGCACGAAGTTGGCGCCCGCAGCAGCGTTGAACGAGGAGACCTGCAGGTTCTTGAACTTCGAATAGAAGCCGGTGATGTTGAACAGCAACTTGCCGTCCATCCATGTGGATTTGAGACCGGCTTCGATGTTGCGGTTGATTTCCGGTTGTACCACGGGCGAGGTCACGCTGGCGGGCAGGAGATCGGCAAAGCCCGGTCCCTTGTAGCCACGCGAATAGGTGGCATAGACCATCACATCGCGTTCGAAGTTGTACTGGAAGCCCAGCTTGTAGCTGAAATCGGTGTTCTTTGTCTTTGCGGCAAAGGCGCGGCCCGGCCCGCCAAGCGTCACGAAATAGCGATCCTGGTTCTGGATTGCGTCGATGTCGAGCGCATCGTGCGTGACACGGGCACCGGCGATCAGCTTCAGGTCGTCCACCACTTCATAGGTGAACTGGCCGAATGCGGCATAGCTCTTGCTGACCAGCGAATATTCGCGATCCTGACCAAGGAAGTAGCTGTTGCGCGCAGGACAGGCTGCCGGCGGGGCGCCGAGCACGGTTGCGCCGACGCAGAACGGGAAGTTGGGCAGCAGGAATGACGGGAACAGGTTGTTGCCCGCGAGCTGCGCTTCCACATCGGTCTTGCCGCGATAGAAGAACAGGCCGACTTGCCCGGTCAGCCGATCGGCGGCGGGTAGGGCAATGCGCAGTTCGTTGGTGATCTGGCTGAACCGCGTGTCCGAGTAGTTGATGTCGGCGCCGTTCGCGTTGGTCCGGTCAGTATCGGCGTTCTGTTCGCGCCGCGCGGCCTTCCATGCGATCGTGTTGCTGATCTCGATGCCCGAGGGCAGTTCATAGGCGAGGGTGGCCTGCACGCCGCCGCGCTTTACGTTGCGATAGTAATCGCCGTTGCCGCCGAACAGCAGGTTGTCACTATTGGGCGTGACGCCCATCGCCGCGTTCAGCGCGTTGACCGAGGCTGTGGCTGCAAGATTGCGATAAGTGCTGTCAAAGTACGTCGCGACGCCCTTTTCCCGGTTGTAGTCGCCGATCACGTAAAGCGAGAGGCCTTCGCTGAGATTGGCGAGGTACTTGGCGCGCACGCCCCACTGGGTCTGGCCAAAGTCGCCCTTGCCGTTACCCACAAACTTCACGACCGGATCGTTCGAAGAATAGACTGAATTGATGCGCAACGCGGAGTTTTCCGACACCGGTACGTTCAGCGTGGCCTGTGCGGTAACGCCAAGGCCGTCGGTCGCCGCGGTGGGGCGCACGACGCCTTCGACTTGTACTTCGCCACCGATCACACCGATTTCGGGGCGCCGCGTGACGATGTTGAGCAGGCCTGCAGATGCGTTCTTGCCGAACAGCATACCTTGCGGGCCGCTGAGCACTTCGACGCGGGCAACGTCATAAAATGCACCGACAGCGCCGCTGAGGATCGGGTTGACCAGATTCACTTCGTCCTGCTGGATCGCAACGCTCGATTCCAGCGACTGCTGGAAAGCAAGCGTGCCCACGCCACGGATGGTGAAGTTGTTTTCGCCGCTGACCTGAAGGCTGGGGGCTGCCTGGTTCAGTTGGCTGAGGTTGCTGACGCCAAGCGTGCGCAGCGATTCAGAGGTGACGGCGGTCACGCTCACCGGCACGTCCTGCAAACGTTCGCTGCGACGCTGCGCGGTGACGATGATTTCGCCGGGCGCGTTGGCCTGTGCGGCCTGTTCATCGGCAGACTGCGCCATCGCTGGCACCGAAGAAAGCAGCGTAACGGCTGCGAGCGAAACCGACCGGATCAGCCGGGTCTTCGTGGTTGTGTTCATGGATTATCCTCCCTTGCAAACCAATGCTGCGGACGTGATTCTGCCCCGCCGGTCCGCGCGTCCGGCGTCTTGCTCTTCAGGTTCTGGCCGTCAGGGCAGGATGATCGTCGCGTGGCGTTCGTTGCGAACGATGGCGGGCTGGAATTCGGGCGGGAAATAGGGGTGGCGATAGCGGATCGCGCTGCCCACCAGATGCACGCCGCGCGTCAACCCGCCTTGCTTGGGCACGATCACGGTAAAATGATCGCCCACATAAAGCCGGGTCTGTGTTGCTTCGTTCAGCTCAGCCTGCGTGTATTCCCTGTCGCCAAGGCGGAACAGGTTCTGCTCTGCGGGATAGAGTACGCCATCGACAGTGATGTCCACGCCCTCGATCAGGCTGAGCCGCGACGAACGATAGTTCGCCTGCCGGATGCGGACTTCAAAGCCGGTGCGCGCGCCTTCAGGGCCAGCATTGCGGAAACCGGTGCTCTGGATATGCGTGCGCTCAAGCATTCGTCGTCTCCGCGTGGGCAGCGTCATATTCTTCTTCGAGCGTGCGGATCAGCGCGTGCTGGCGGCGCACCTGTTCGATCGCCACCCAGGGTGAACGCTCGCCTTCGTATTCGCTGGAAAGGTAGCCGGTGTAGCCAAGCTTCTTGAGCATCGGCACGATCCGATCCCACGGGATCTGGTGATCGTGCAGCGTTTCGTCGATGTGGTGGAACTTGGCCTGGATGAAGGGCACATACTGGATGACGTCTTCCAGATGCTCGACCGGCGTGTTGATGCCGTTGAGGAAGCTCAGCGCGCCTTTCTTTATCTCGTCGGTAATGCCACCGCCCCAATGATCGATCGGGCGATCCTGAAAAATGCCGGTGTCGATCATCAGGCCGAAGTTCTTCGTGCCGGTACGTTCGATGAACCGCACATAGGCATCGGTCACCGGATGGCGGATCGGGGTGGGGGAATGTATTTCGGGCAGGATCACCAGATCAAGCTGGTGCGCCAGATCGAGATTGCGCTCTACCGCGCCTTCCCAGATCGGGTCCGGCGTCAGGTCGTGATCGATCACGCCAAATTTGGGGCGAATGAACCTGAACCCCAGTCGATGCGCAAGGCGCAAATCCTGCGCGATCTGCGCTGCGCCTTCCTCGACGCTCATGTTGCGGTCGATCTGGATGCGGGTGTCCACCCAGCAGGCAAAGTTGGTCGGCTCAAGCTTGTAACGGTCAAGCTGCGCGAACCAGTGATCCAGCCAAGCCGTGGGCGGCTCGGGATAGAGCGGCACGCTCGTCTCACCCAGAATCTCGATGCCGGTCGAACCCGTATCCGCAATGTGATCGAACGCATCGTCGAGCGTCATCACGGTGCCGAAGTCATCGGTGTAGCTGTACAGCGAAACGCCATACCGAAAGCCTGTCACGAAGGAATCCTCCCTTGCCAGCGAATCTATTTATCGCTGCTTAATGCCGCTCATTTAAGCGATGATCATTAAGCGGGCAAGGCAGAAAATAAGCGGTGCTTGTTTTGATGGGGGGAAGGCTTGCGGAACGGTGAAAATCCCCGCACATGGACGCTATGGCGATTGAGCAGCTGACCACAGAAAGACAGACCAGGGAAAAGCGCGGAAGGCCTTCCCACCGGGAGGATCTGCGGCAGGAACTGCTGGATGCAGCAAAAGCCTTTGTCATGCGCGAAGGATATGAAGCGTTGTCGATGCGGCGGCTGGCGGATGAAATCGGCGTCAGTTCAGCCGCGCCATATCATCATTTCCCGGATCGCCGGTCATTGCTGCTTGCTGTGGCGCTTGATGGCTATCAATCGATGTTCGATGAATCGCTGGCTGGTCTGGAAGATAGCCCGCCTGCTGAAAAACTGCGTGGCCTGTTTCTGAACTTCCTGAAATTCGCATCCGACCACCGGCGCATTTTCGCGCTGATGTATGAAAGCGAACTGGTGCGCGAAAGCATCGCGCCGGAAATCCAGCAGGCGCAGGATATCGGGTTTCGCAGGCTGCATGGTATCGTGCACGAGGCTGCGCCGCATTTGTCCGATCGGGAGCGCGGCATTCGCATGGCAACGGTTTGGTGTGCGGTCTTCGGCTTTGCGCTGCAATCGAACCGGGCGATGATCCGCACCCCGCAGCCCGAGCCGCAATCTGGAGAACTGGCTGAGCAGCTTGTGGGACAAGCGCTGCGACTATTGGATATCTGAGAGCCTGATCCGAAACTCCTGCGGGTCGGTCTGGCGGGTCTTTCTCGCGCTGATTTCGTTGCGATCTTGCCACGATGTCCCCGCATCGCGGCGGCGATCACTCCTTATCAGCACAAAAAATCCCTCGCCAACCCTCCGCCGCCGGAGTTTCGGATCAGGCTCTGATAGGCTGCGGCGAAGAACGGCAAAGGCCGCAGGAGTGGCTTGTAAGCCATTCCTGCGGCCTTTCATTTTATCCGTGCATTGGCGTCAGAACTCGTAACGCGCCCTGATGCCGAAATAGCGACGCGACTTGCGGTCAAGCGCTTGGCTCAGCAGGCCCGCCGAACCGCCCGATGCGATACCGACGTTTGAGGCATAGCGCTTGTCGAACAGGTTATTCACGAACAGCGCCACGCGCATTCCGCCGCGATCGTTCTGGTCGATGCCGATGCTGCCGTTGACGACCGCATAGCCATTCTGCACCGTTACAGGGTTGCCCAGAAGATCGAAGTTGACCTTGCTCTGGTATGCGACATCGGCCTGCACGAAAGCGTCGAACGGGGCCGACGGCAGGAAGATGTCATAATTGAACCCAGCGTTGAACTTGAAGCGGGGGGCATTGGGCAGCCGCTTGCCAGCAAGATCCTGCCCTCTGACGGTGGAGGGACCAGCGCCATCCAGATCGACGCAGCCGGTGGTCTGGCCGGTGTAGCACTGTGCGCCTGCAAATTCCATGATGCGCGTGTCGGTAAAGCTCATCGCGGTGTCGAGCGTCAGGGCCGCCGTGGGCTTGGCCGAGAGTTCGACTTCGAAACCACGGGTGCGCACCTTACCAACGTTGTTGAGCGTCAGCAGCACGGTATTGTCGGGCAGCAGAATGCCTGATTGCGCCTGAAAATCGCGGAAGTTGCTCCAGAATGCCGCGATGTTGAGCTGCACCTTGTTGTCGAGGAAGCGCGACTTGATACCAGCTTCATAGGCATCCGAAGTTTCCGGGCGGACCGGGTTCGCCGCGCGGAAAGGCGTGAAGCCGGTGCTGATATCGAAGCCCTGACCCTTGTAGCCGCGCGCAAACGAAGCATAGGCCATCACCGTGTCGGAAAGATCCTGCCGCAGCGCGGTCTTCCACGTTACCACGCTGTCCTTGCCCTTGCCGACGCAGGCGGTCAGGCAAGTGGCGTTGTTGGCAGGCGGGGTTGCGGTTGGCGCGCGGTTGAGGAAGGTCGCACCGATCTTTTCGTGGTTGAACCGCACGCCGGCATCGATGTGCGTCGTGTCCGACAGGTTATAGGTGGCCTGTCCGAATGCGGCGTAGCTCTGAGTGGTGCTGGTCGATGCCCAGTTGGCCACGACCGGTCCCGAAGGGCCGCGCGCAAAGTCACGGTCGGTCTTGCCGTCGGCATAGAACAGGCCAATCACATAGGTGAAATCGCTCTTGCCTGAGGAGACGAGGCGTAGTTCCTGTGCGAACTGGGTGGCGTGATAGGTGCTGCCCGCCACGATGCCGCCCGGAATGCCCAGCACATTGGAAATCGTGTAGTCGAAGTCTTCCTCGAACTGGAAGCGCCAGTCTTGATAGCTGGTGACCGAAATCAGATCGGCGAAGCCCAGATCCAGCGTGGCGCGGCCCGATGCCGTGGTCTGCTTGCTCTTGTTGTACAGCGGATGGTCAAGGCGCACCGAATAGTTGTCTTGGCCCGGCGTGATGCCGACCAAGCTTGGCGCAAGCGGCGTGCCGAAAATCGCGGCACCTGCTGGCACCGTGCGGAACGTGCGGGCAAAGCCATCGCTTTCGCTGACCGAGTGGCTGGCGATCAGGTCGATCTTGAGCGTTTCGGTCGGCTTCAGTTCCAGTCGGCCACGGAAGCCATAGCTCTTGTCGTTGTTGAGGCGTGATCCATCCTGCAGGTTGCGGATGTAGCCCTTGCGATCGCCGTAGAAAGCGTTGATGCGGAACCCTGCGCCTTCGCCAAGCGGCCCGGCAAGCGAAGCATCGACGCGATATTCGTCATCGGTCGTCGCCGTGCCGGTGACCGCTCCGGTGAACGTGTCAGATGCGCCCTGCGAAACGATGTTGACCGCGCCTGCCGAAGCGTTCTTGCCGAACAGCGTGCCCTGCGGCCCGCGCAGCACTTCGATACGCGCAATGTCGCTAAGGCCGGAGAAGGCCTGTGCCTGCTGCAGCAGGGCGACGTCATCGACGACCACGGCCACTGAAGGTTCAATCGCGGTGCTGAACGCGATCGTGCCGATACCGCGCAGGTTCAGCGAGTTGTTGGTGGGCACGTTGCCCTGCGTCAGCGTAAGGCTGGGGGCGAGGCGGGGAAGATCGGCAACCGAGGCCACGCCACGGTTCGTCAGCGTCTCGCCGCTCAGTGCCGTGACGGCCACGGGCACGTCCTGCATGTTCTGCTCGCGCTTCTGCGCAGTGACGATGATTTCAGCGAGACCTGAATCGGTCTGACCAGCGTCTTGTGCATAGGCCATTGCAGGCACCATTGCGATCGCGGTTGCCGACATAAGCAGTCTGTAAGCCGTCATGATTCCCTCCCATTTGGAATTTGGCTAAGATCGTTGGTCAGGCCGAATTGCGTCTAATGATCGCGTTGTCAAGCCAATCTTTGCACGAGTTTCTGCCCGCATCGGCCGATAAAGAGCATGGAGGAGGCGCTGTTTGGCGCAAATGTCCTTGCAAAACCGCGGATTTGGCGTCTAAATATCGGTAAGGCCAATCCTGATGTGCGGGCCAAATGAATAGGGAGAGTGCAATGTCCATCGGCAAACTGTTTCGCCAAACCTCGCTTTTGGCGCTTGCTGTGGTGACATCGCCCGTCGCTGCGCAGGATGCGCGGACGGTCACGCAACTCGATTCGGGCTGGCGTTTCTTCGATGGTGACGCGCCCGATGCGGTCGCGCCGGAATTTTCGGACGCGACGTGGGAAGCGGTTGCAGTCCCGCACACCTGGAACCGCGTCGGATATTATCGCCACGATCTTGGCGGAACCAACACGCCAGCTACCGTGAAGAAGCGTCAGGGCATC
This sequence comes from Novosphingobium sp., assembly GCF_049240505.1. Lineage (GTDB taxonomy): Bacteria > Pseudomonadota > Alphaproteobacteria > Sphingomonadales > Sphingomonadaceae > Novosphingobium. The sequence continues at coordinate 7,991 of NZ_JBMLSM010000126.1, read as the reverse complement.
GGCTGGTATCGCCTCCGCTTCGCCACGCCCGCAACCGGTGCAGGCCAGCGGCAATGGCTGGAATTCGATGCCGCAAGCCGCACCGCCAAAGTTTGGCTCAACGGCAAATATCTGGGCGAACATCGCGGCGGCTTCTCCCGCTTCCGCCTTGATGCAACGGCTGCGATGCTTGCGCGGGGCGAGAACGTGCTGGTTGTCCGGGTGGATAATACCCAGCCCAAGGCGGAAGGTCCGACCGCCGATATTCTGCCGCTGACGGGGGACTTTTTCGTCCACGGCGGCCTCTATCGCCCGGTGCGGCTTGTCACCACGGCGCCGCTGCATATCGACATGGCAGATCATGGCGGTTCCGGGGTGCGGGCGACGACTATCAGCGCCAATCCGCAAGAGGCCTCGGTCGACATCGCGGTGCGTCTTGCCAACGATGGTGCCCGCGCTGCCAAGGCCGTGGTCAGGGTGTCTCTGGTCGACCGCGAAGGCCGTCAGACGGCGGTTGCGACACTTCAGGCGGCTCTAGGTGCAGTTCAGAAAACCGAGCTGGTGACCCGGTTGAACGTGACAGAACCGCATTTGTGGCAGGGCACCGCGGATCCCTATCTCTATGATCTTATGGTGGAAATTCTGGACGAAAAGGGCCGGGCCACCGATACCCTGCGCCAACCGTTCGGCATCCGCACGATGGCGTTCGATCCGAACAAGGGTTTCCTGCTCAACGGCCAGCCCTATCGCCTGAACGGTGTAGGTTACCATCAGGACCGCGATGGGAAGGGGTGGGCGATCTCGCGCGCCAATGTGGAAGAAGATGTCGCCACGATCCGCGAGATGGGGGCCAACTCCATCCGCCTTACGCACTACCAGCACGGGCAGGACATCCACGACATTGCCGACCGCACCGGGATCGTCCTGTGGGACGAGATTCCGCTGGTTTCGGCGTGGACGCTGGGCGGGAAACTTGATGCTGACCCGGCGCTTGTCGCCAATGTGCGCCAGCAACTTGAGGAACTGGTCCGCCAGAACCAGAACCACGCCGCCACCGCGATCTGGAGCATCGCCAACGAGGTGGACTTCGGCAATTCCTTTCCGATTTTCCTCACCGGCAACAAAGACGGGAAAGTCCCCGATCCGCTGCCGCTGCTGGGCGAGCTGAACGGGCTGGCAAAGCAGCTTGACCCTTCGCGACCTACGGCCCTTGCAACCTGCTGCGAAGGCAGGCTTTTTGCGTCCGACGTATCGATCCCGACAACAGCCGTCGCCGCCAATCTGGGCGGGGCCAATCGCTATTTCGGGTGGTATTTCGGCAAGCCGGGCGATCTGGGGCCACATCTGGACGGTCTGCGCGCTGCGCGGCCCGAACAGCCGCTTGCGGTGACCGAATATGGCGCGGGCGGTGCGTTGACGATCCATACCGACAACGTGGCTGGCGGCCCGGCGGATTCACGCGGATTTGCGCAGCCAGAGGAATACGAAAGCCACATCCACGAAACCGCGCTGGAGCAGATCGATGCGCGGCCCTGGCTCTATGCAACGTGGCTGTGGAACTCTTTCGATTTCGCCACCACGATCCGCAATGAAGGCGATGCGCAGGATATCAACACCAAGGGCCTGGTCGCCTACGATCACAAGACCCGAAAGGACGCCTACTATTTCTACAAGGCGAACTGGAACCCGGCCCCGATGGTCCATATCACCGGCAAACGCTATGCCAACCGCGCCTATCCGATCACGGACGTGAAGGTTTACAGCAACGCGCAGAGCACGGAATTGCTGCTCAATGGCCGGTCGCTGGGTAGCAAGAGCGATTGCCCGCAGAAGGTGTGCGTGTGGAGCGCGGTTGCGCTGGATGAAGGCACCAACGCGCTGGTTGCGCGGGGCGTGCATTCGGGCGGGCAGGTCGAAGACAAGGCGGAATGGATGCTATCGCCTGAAACGCGCCGCCATATGGTGATCGATACCGGCACGCTGGTGGCGGGCAAGGGCAACAATCGGGTTCTGGGATCGGACAACTGGTTTGAAGGCGGCAGCGTTGCCTCGCTTGATACGCCTGCCGATTATGGCAAGCCAGCCAAGCCTGCCGAGATTGCGAACACGCAGGAGCGTGATGCGCTGGCAACCTATCGCCACGGCACATTCTCCTACCGCGTTCCGGTGGCCGATGGACGGTATCGTGTGACGATGTGGTTTGCGACTGCTGCTAACCAGAAGGTTGGCGCGTTTGACGTAAGGCAGGGCAAGAACACGCTGCTGCGCGGTTTCCAGCCCGCAATTCCTGCAACTGGAGCGGTGGCCGAGGCCAAGGCTTTCACGATCAAGGCGAAAGGCGGCCTCTCGCTCGATTTCGTGGCGGGCACCGGCGATGCGCGTGTTTCGATGATCGAGATCGAAAAGCTGCGCTGACACCCGAACGCGACGGATAGAAACAATGCTCAAGAAGCTCCCGCTGCGCTGGTGGATCATCGCGCTGATCACACTCGGAACGATCCTCAACTACCTTGCGCGTTCCACGCTGTCGGTCGCGGCGCCCACGCTCAAGACCGAATTTTCCATGACGACAGAGCAGTATAGCTGGGTCGTCCTTGCCTTTCAGGCCAGCTACACGGTGATGCAGACCGTGGCGGGTGCGGTGCTGGACGCGCTGGGCACGCGGGTGGGGTTCTTCGTTTTTGCGGTGGGTTGGGCGTTGAGCAACATGGCCCACGCCTTTGCCACCGGATGGATGAGCCTTGCCGCCTTCCGCGCCATGCTGGGGGCGACCGAGGCTGCGGCGATCCCTGCGGGCACCAAGACGGTGGCGCAGTGGTTCCCGGCGAAGGAGCGCCCGCTGGCCACCAGCCTGTTCCAGATGGGCACAAGCGTGGGCAACATGATCGCGCCGCCATTGGTGGCCTTCTGCATCCTGGCGTGGAACTGGCAGGCGGCATTCATCGTCACCGGCGCGCTGAGCCTTGTCTGGGCTGGGATGTGGTGGCTGGGCTATCGCGATCCTACGGTTCATCCGCGCCTGTCGCAGGCTGAACGTGATGCCATCGCGGCGATGAGCCAGCCCGATGCGACCAAGCCCGCGACCAAGGCGGACGTGCTGCGCAGCCGGTCATTCTGGGCGATTGCCGTGCCACGTTTCCTTGCTGAACCGGCGTGGCAGACATTCAATTTCTTCATCCCGCTCTATCTTGTGGCGGTGTGGAAGCTCGATCTCAAATCCATCGCGCTGTGGGCTTGGCTGCCATTCCTTGCCGCCGATTTCGGCAGTCTTGCTGCCGGGCTGCTGCCGCCTTGGTTGATGGCCAAAGGCAAGTCACTGCTGTCATCGCGCAAGATCACGATGACGCTGGGCGCGTTGTGCATGGTAGGGCCGGCCTGCATCGGGCTGGCGACTTCGCCGGAAATGGCGATTGTGCTGTTCTGCATCGGCGGCTTTGCGCACCAGCTGCTCAATGGTGCGTTGATCACCCTTTGCGCCGACGTGTTCGATGCCCGGACCGTGGGCACCGCCAGCGGCATGGCGGGAACATCGGCATGGGTCGGCGGAATGCTGTTCACGCTGCTGATCGGGCAGAGCGCGGACGTGTTCGGCTACAACCCGCTGTTCGTGGCGCTGGCGGGATTGGACCTGCTGGCAGCGGCGGTATTGTGGTCCCTTCTCAGGAGTCCCGAGAAGGGATCGCACCGCGACGCATGATGGTCCAGCCAGCCAGCGCATGGCCGCCGGTTGCGGCCTGCGCTGGCGCTTCGCCCCGCAGGCGCGCGGCAAGGTAACCGGCATTGAAGGCATCGCCCGCGCCGCTGGTGTCGATCGGAGACAGAACGCGTTCAGGGCTGATGATCTGCCCATCTGGCAGGCGGCAGCCTTCGGCGCCAAGTTTCACCACGGTTTCAGCGCAGCCCAGCGCTTGCCAGTGCGCGGCGACGGATTCTGCATCGCTTTCGCCCGAAAGTATGGTTTCGTCTTCAAGCGTTGGCAGGCCGATGTTTGCCAATGCAATGGCGGCATCGCGCGCGCTGCGGGCGGTGGACTGATCCGGCCAGAGGCGCGGGCGGTAGTTGCCGTCGAAGGCAACCTGCCCGCCATTTTCGCGCACTTTCCGCGCCAGCGATAGCAGAGCCTGCCTGCCGCTTTCGGGCAGGATCGCCAGCGACACCAGCGAAAAAGCCAGCAGATCCGCTTGGCGCGCGCGTTTCAGCGCTGCATCGATGCCTTTGCCATCGAACAGATGCCGCGCCGCGCTTTCGCCGCGCCAATAGGTGAAGCTGCGCTCGCCAGCATCGTCGCAGGTGATCGCGTAGAGGCCGGGATTTCGAGCGGGATCGGGCAGGACGAGGCTGGTATCCAGACCTTCTGCCGCCCAGCGCGCTTTGAGATCGGCGCTGAACGGATCGGTGCCCAGCGCGGTTAAATAGGCCACATCCGCCCCGGTGCGTGCGAGGTGGATCGCGGTGTTCAGCGTATCGCCGCCATAGGCAAGACGCCAACTGCCAGCACCATTGCTGGAGCCGTCTTGCGACAGCTCCAGCATGGCTTCACCAACAAAAATGACGCGCACTTAACGACAGGCCGGATTGGCGGCGCCCGGAATGGCAAAGAATGCTACCGACTGGCCCGGCAGGGTTGCACTGCCGTTGACACCCACGCCATCAAGCCCCGTCAGCTTGAGATCGGCTGAAAGCGCCGGTGCCTTGCCATTGACCAGCACATTGCGGGTATCGAGCGGTTGGCCGGTCATCGTCCAGCCAAGGCCCTTGCCGCCAAGGTTGACGCGCTGTGCCGCCTCGCCGGTGTTCAGCGCCATGACTGCAACGCCGCCAGGCTTGCCCGCAAGGCAATGGGCATAGAGCCGCAGGGCCGGGGAGGGTGAGCGGGGCGATGCCAGCACGGTCTGTCCCATCGTCCGGTGCCACAGCACTGCCGCCCAATAGTTCGGGCGCGGGGTCAGCGTATCGCGGTCGATCAGGGCATAATCGCTGGCAGCCAGCGTGTTGTGCATGACCACCTTCAGTCCCTTTTGGGCCAGCGCGGCGTTCTGGTTAAGGTAGCGGAACGTATCGAGGAACGTGGACGCCCAAGGGCTGCCACCGCAGGCAGCCTGCGCCGTTTCGGTGTTCCACATCGGCTTGCCCGGTTCGTACTTGTTGCGCAGCGCTGCATAATAGGCATAGTCGCGGACGGTCAGGTCGAGCCACTGCGCGGTCAGCGCATCGGACTTTACCGCCGTTCCGATACCCAGCCCGGCGCATCGCTGCGAAACGGTGCCGTAGAAGTGGTAGGACACCGCGTCCACGCTGTTCGGGTTGGCCTTCATCATGTCATCCGTGCTGACATGCGCGCCCATTTCCGCGGGCACCGGCACGTCTTTGAGCAGGCCGGCTTCGCCCACACCGCCGACGCCGAGGATTTTCATATCCGGTGCGGCCTTGCGCGCCCAATCGCGGAAAATGCGGAATTCAGCGCCATAGTTTGCGGCGGTGTAGCCCTTGGGCATTTGCGGTGCGGCGCTGGGCATGTTGGCTTCGTTGAAGAATTCGGCGGCGTAGATCTTGCCGCCTGCATCGCGCGTGAGATCGAGCAGGCGCTGGGCCTGAACGGGCGTCCACACACCGTCGGCCCCGCGGGTGCCATTGCTGACGGCAAAGCTGGTGACGATGGGGGCGTCCACCGCCTTGGAGAACGCGACGACGTTCTTCCACTGATCGCGCTTGAGCACCTGCACGAACCCTGCGGGCGGGGCGGAGAGGTTTTCGCCCTCAGCCTCAAGATAGGTGTTGTTGGCCCACGTGCCGCTGACGCGCAGCAGGCTGGGGCCAAGCGCCTTTGCCAGCGCGACGAGTTTCGGATCGGTCAGGTCGATCGGCGGGCGCTGGCGATAGCGCTCGTCCGCAGGGCCGCCATAGGGTGCCCAGAAGCGGCCCCCGGTGACTTCCACCATTTCGACATTGTAGGCCTGATAGCGCGGATCGACAGTGCCGATCTTTTCGAGTTTACCCAGTTGCAGGGCAGGCGATGGGGCAGGGGCAGCGCCGGTCAGGGCAACCAGCGCGGTTGCGCAAAGCAGTGTTTTTCGCATCTTCTCACCAATTCCACATTGTGCCGTCCTCCAGCCGGGCAACCGGCAGGTAGGCGGGTTTGTAGGGATATTTTGCGGCCAGCTTTTCATCGATATCGACGCCGTGGCCGGGAGTTTCGCCAACGAAGAGTTCGCCTTTGTCGAACCAGTAGTCATGCGGGAACACGGCGTCGGTCTCTTCCGTGTGGCGCATGTATTCCTGAATGCCGAAGTTCGGCACCCAGGTATCGAAATGGAGGGCGCAGCCCATCGTGACGGGCGACAGATCGGTCGCGCCGTGGCACCCGGTGCGGACCTGATAGAGGCTGGCGAGATCGGCAATGCGGCGCAGATGCGTGAGGCCGCCCGCGCCGACCACCGTGGCGCGGATATAGTCGATCAACTGGTTCTGGATCAGATCCTTGGCGTCCCAGATCGTGTTGAAGATCTCGCCCACGGCCAGCGGCGTGACGGTGTGCTGGCGGACCAGCTTGAACGCTTCCTGATTTTCGGCAGGGGTGCAGTCTTCCAGCCAGAAAAGCTGATAGGGTTCGAGCATCTTGCCCAGATTGGCTGCTTCCTGCGGGGTGTAGCGGTGGTGGCCATCATGGAGCAGGTGATGGTCGAACCCGTAGGTCTTGCGCAGTTCCTCGAACAATTTTGGCACATAGTTCAGTGCCTTGCGCGTGTCCCACCCGGTGACGGAGGGAAGGGCTGCGTCGGCGGGTTCGTAGTAGAGTTTGCCGCGACCGACGCCATAGGCGTCCTTCACACCGGGCACGCCGGTCTGCGCGCGGATCGCCTTGTAACCCATGTCGATGTAGTGGCCGACAGCCTCGACCGTTTCGGCAATGTCCGAACCGTTGGCATGGCCATAGACCATCACGCCATCGCGGCTGCGCCCTCCGAGCAGCTGGTAGAGCGGCATTCCGGCCATCTTGGCCTTGATATCCCACAGCGCCATGTCGACTGCGGCGATTGCGCGCATCGTCACCGGGCCGCGCCGCCAGTAGGCACCGCGATAGAGATACTGCCAGATATCCTCGATACGGCGCGGGTCCATGCCGATCAGGCAGGGCACAACGTGTTCCTGCAAGTAGGCAACGACCGAAAGCTCACGCCCGTTCAGTGTGGCGTCGCCGATACCGTAGACGCCCTGATCGGTTTCGATCTTCAGCGTCACGAAGTTGCGCCCCGGACAGGTGACGATGACGCGGGCGGCAGTGATTTTCATGGAATCGGAACTCGCGCTAAGTGGTTCGAATGTGGTAATACCGATTGACGGACCAATTTCGGTCTGTCAAGTTTAGAAAATTGGTATTACCAGAAGGGCGCAATGGCAAACGTCAAATCAAATGACCGGCTCTATCAGGATCTCGCCCGCTCGCTGCTGGATGAACTGGCGCAAGGACGGTATCCGGTGGGCACGCGGCTTCCGGCCGAACGCGATCTGGCGATCCGCTATGATGTGAGCCGCCCGACCGTGCGCGAGGCGATCATCGCGCTGGAAGTGCAGGGGCTGGTCGAAGTGCGCATCGGATCGGGCGCCTATGTCAAGCGCCTGCCGGGTGAAGAGGACAGGCCGGGCTTCAACGTGACCGCGTTCGAACTGACCGAGGCGCGCCTGCTGTTCGAAGGGGAAGCTGCCGCGCTTGCCGCAACGCAGGTGACCGACGCCGATGTTGCCGAGATCGAAGTGCTGGTGCAGCGCATCGTTGAGGAAAATCAGGATCCCAATGGCACGGAAAGCGCCGACCGGGAATTCCACCTCGCCATCGCGCGGGCCACGCGCAATGTTGCAGTCTACAACGCGGTTGAGCATCTGTGGGACTTGCGCGCGACTTCGCCAGAGGCGGCCTTGCTGCACGAAAAGGCACGCCATGCGCACGTGAAGCCGGTGGTTGAAGAGCATACCGCCATTCTCGACGCCCTGCGCGCGCGTGATCCGAACGCGGC
>NZ_JBMLSM010000125.1:0-19146 GCF_049240505.1 Novosphingobium sp. | reverse complement strand
GGTCCTTCCCTGTTCGGCGAACATGCGGTCCAGTTCGCGCAGTTTCTGGTTGTCGCTTTCGCGGTCGTGCATGATGCGGGCGGGCTTGAATTCGGGATTGTCGGCAGCAACCAGGCGTTCGACGGTGTCCATGCGATCGTCGAGCCTCTTGGCGAGCTGGTAAAGCTCTTCCAGCAGGGCTTCATCACCGCTGGTCAGGGTCGGCGCGGTCTTCCACTTGGTGATGTAGTGGAGGATCAGCCACGGCAGGCCGACGAAAAGCATTCCGACGACGCCGATGGGAACGAATATGTCTTCCATGACTTAGCCTTCCTTCCCAAGCTGGCGCTTCATCGCTTCGAGTTCCTCGTCGATCTTGTCCTGCCCGGCGAGCGCGGCAATCTCGTCAGCCAGGCCGGGCTTGGTATTGCCATCGGCCAGGCTCAGCGCATCGGCCCGGCCTTCGGCATAGTCTACGCGGCGTTCGAGCTGGTCGAAGCGGGCCATCGCCTCGTCCACGCGCTCGCTGGCAAGCAGGGTGCGCAGGCGGACGCGGTTTTCGGCGCTTTCGAGGCGGGCAGCGATGGCAGTCTGGCGGCTGCGGGCTTCGCGCAGGCGCGTCTGCAGCTTTTCGATGTCCTGTTCGTAGGCGCGCATCGCATCATCCAGCACGGTGATCTCGGTGCGAAGCTGGTCACCCATGTCGGCGGCCTTCTTCTTTTCAACCAGCGCGGCGCGGGCCAGATCTTCACGGTCCTTCGACAGCGCAAGCTGGGCCTTTTCCGACCAGTCAGCCTGAAGGCGCTCCAGCTTTGCCACGTGGCGGCCCATTTCCTTTTGATCGGCAATGGTGCGCGCGGCAGAAGCGCGGACTTCGACCAACGTCTCTTCCATTTCCATGATGATCATGCGGATCATCTTGGCAGGATCGTCCGCCTTATCAAGCAAGTCATTGAAATTGGCGGCAATGATATCGCGGGTACGCGAAAAGATGCCCATCAGGTTTACTCCGGAATTGAAGGAAGGACGGGGTGACGAGCCGTTGCTCTGACCAAAGGCATCCTTGGCAGAGGCGCGAAAGCGATCAAGTTCCACATCGAGGCGGGTGGTACGGCCACCCTCCTTCCCCTGCGGACGGATCGGGGAGAGTTCGTCGGTCATCATGCAAGCTCACCGGTGATTGCCGCGCTCGACGCCACAACGGTCGGCACAGAGCTGACCTGCTGGCTGAGCGCGAAGCAGCACATCACCACGACTGCACCGATGCTGGCGAGGCTGGCGCGACCGAGCGGGGTGGAGAAGAAGCGGGCGGTGTACATCTGATTGACCTTTCGGCGTGTTGAACCGGTCATTTCCGGGTTGTTCATGGAATAGCAAGCCGCGTGCCAAACTGCGCGAGTGCCGGATTTCCGGCACTTTCCGCACTTTACATGCCTTTAATGTTGGGAAATATTGCGAAGGCTTGGGAAAATGCGCTAATCCTGCGGAATGGATCGGGAAGTTCAGTTCATCGGGCAATCGGGTGCTTTCCTCGACGCGGTTGAGCGCGCCAGCCGCGCCGCGCCGATGCGTCGCCCGGTGCTGGTGATCGGGGAGCGCGGGACCGGCAAGGAACTGATCGCCGAACGCCTTCACCGCCTGTCATCGCGCTGGACCGAGCCGCTGGTAACGATGAACTGCGCCGCCCTGCCCGAAACGCTGATCGAAGCCGAACTGTTCGGACACGAAGCGGGCGCATTCACCGGCGCGACGCGAACGCGGGTCGGTCGCTTCGAAGAAGCCGACAAAGGCACGCTGTTCCTTGATGAACTGGGCACGCTTTCGATGGGTGCGCAGGAGCGATTGCTGCGCGCGGTGGAATATGGCGAAGTAACGCGGATCGGATCAAGCAAGCCGGTGCGCGTGGACGTGCGCATCGTGGCCGCCACAAACGAGGATTTGCCCAAGCTGGCCGAAGAGGGCCGCTTTCGTGCCGACCTGCTCGACCGGCTGAGTTTCGAGGTGATCACCCTGCCCCCTCTGCGTGTGCGCGAGGGGGATATCGCCGTGTTGGCCGATTATTTCGGGCGGCGCATGGCGGCGGAACTGCATTGGGATTCGTGGCCGGGCTTTGCGACTTCGGTGCAAAAGGCAATGGAGGACTACCTCTGGCCGGGCAACGTGCGCGAACTCCGCAACGTGGTGGAGCGCGCCGTCTATCGCTGGGACGACGGGACGCAGGCCATCGGGCATGTGCAGTTCGATCCGTTCGAAAGCCCGTGGAAGCCGGCAGTGTCGATGCGGGCGGCAGAGGCTTCCGAGAGCGAGCCGGCCACGCCGACGCGCCTGACGGCTCCATCAGCGGACATTGATGGCGTGGCAGACCTGCGGGCGGCGGTGGACGCCCACGAACGCGCGATCATCGAACACCATCTGGGCCGCAACCGCTATAACCAGCGGCAGACGGCCAAAGCGCTGGGGCTGACGTATGACCAGTTGCGGCACTGCATGAAGAAGCACGGGCTGAGTGAGCGGGGATAGCGTGGATTTTGTTTCGCGCAGAGGCGCGGAGAAAAAGGGCAAGTTTATCTCACGCAAAGCCGCAAAGACGCGAAGACGTCGCGCTTTCGGCAAAGCCGTGTTCAATCTCCCATTCATCTGTCGAGAAACGTAAAGGCCTGCGGCGCGCACTATCTCTTTGCGGCTTTGCGGCTTTGCGTGAATCAAATCTGAAAACTGAACACCTCTGCGCGAAACACTCTTCTTTGCACCCCAGAAGAAACCCCCTAACGCCGCACAACCATGTCTCTCACCCGCCTGACCCTGCGCGATTTTCGCAACCATACCGTCACGCGACTGGAAGGCACGCAGGCGTTCAACGTGCTGGTGGGTGAAAACGGCGCGGGCAAAACGAACGTGCTGGAGGCGATCAGCCTGTTGGCACCGGGACGTGGGCTTCGGCGGGCGCAGCCTGCGGAAATGGCCGGACGGGACGGCCAAGGCGGCTTTGCCGTGGCGGGAGAAATAGAAGACGGGGCCGTGCAGATCGGCACGTCAACCGATGCACAGGCGCCCAATCGCCGCACGGTGCGGATCAATGGCGCAGAAGGCCCGGCAGCGCGGCTGGGCGAATGGCTTTCGATCACATGGCTGACGCCCGCGATGGACCGCATCTTTGCCGAGAGCGCAGGATCGCGGCGGCGCTTCCTCGATCGGCTGGTGCTGGCGCGCGAACCCGGCCACGCCAAAAACGCCACGCGATATGAAACGGCGCTGCGCGAACGCAATCGGCTGCTGTCAGAACCGGCTGAGCCTGATCCGCTGTGGCTGGACGGGATCGAGGCGCAGATGGCCGAGGCAGGCGCAGCGATGGCAGCCGCGCGCGCGGCACTGGTGGCCGATCTGGGCGCCGTGTTGGAAACGGTGCCCGAACAGCCGTTCGCACGGCCTGCGCTGACCTATGCCAGCGAAGTGCCCTTGGAGCCGGACGCCTTGCGCAGCGCTCTGCGCGATGGGCGGCGGCGGGATCGGGCTGCGGGGCGTTCGCTCACCGGGCCGCACCGCGATGATCTGGCCGTCACTCTGGCCGCGAAAAATGCACCAGCAGCGGATTGTTCTACCGGTGAACAGAAAGCCATGCTGATCGCCATCGTGCTGGCCCATGCCGGACTGACCGCAGGGGAGCGCCCGCGCCTGCTGCTGCTGGACGAAATCGCCGCGCATCTCGACCCCGTGCGGCGTGGTGCCCTGTTCGAGCGATTGGCGCAAAGCGGAGCGCAAGTGTGGATGACCGGGACCGAGATGGCACCGTTTGCCGACATCGCAGGCCAGAGCGCGGTTTGGAGCGTGCGCGACGGCGCGGTCGTGCGGGTTTAGGAAAAGACGTCTGCAGGCGTCGGGTTCTTCGGATCAGGCCCGAAACGATTGGAACCGCGCGTGCCATCAAGGCACATCAGCACCAGAATTGCGAACCATCCGAAGAACGGGATGATCCACAACAGCAGGAGCCAGCCGGTGCGATCCTGATCGTGCAGGCGGCGCACCGACACGGCGAGGCCGGGAACGAGACTGGCGAGCCAGAACAGACTCCCGATCCAGCTGCCCGCCCCGACCAGCCGCGTGCCATAGACGAAAGCCCCACTGCCGCGCTCTACCTCGCTTGTTCCGAACACGATGTTCAGGGCGATCATCACGAGGAAATAGAACAGCGCGAAGCTCCAGTATTCGCGACGGCGCGAACGACCGAAAAACTCGGCATAACGGCGGTAGGGCAGGATCATCCAGTTCATCGGTGTTTCCGCAGATCAGCCGAAGACATCGTAACCGACGGGATTCTTCGGATCATCGCCAAAGCGGTTCATGCCCGCAGTGCCCGGCAGGCACATGAGCACGAGCAAGCCGATGCTGACCAGCGAACCGATGAAGGGAATGGCGCTGGCGACGATGAAGCCCAGATACCACCAGCCCGACATATCACGATCATGGAAGCGGCGAACCGTGACGGCGATGGAGGGAATGAAGCTGCCGAGCGCGAAGACGACCATCAACGCAATGCCAACCCAGCCGAGTGGACCAATGCCCGGAACTTCAGCTGGGGTTACCGCATCTGGTTCAGGCAGACCGGCCATCATCGCCTGCATCCCGCCACCTGCCAGAACAAGCGCAATGCCCACCGCGTAGACAAGGAACATGAACAGCGCGAACATCCAGTATTCCTTGCGCCGCGAACGCCCCGAAAATTCGGCGTAGCGACGGTACGGCATCAGCATCCATTCCATGATGTTCCCCCTTGTTATGCGGCACCTGGCCGTAAAGCCAAAGCAGTGGACCACGAATTGCAGATTGCGGCAAGCAGGCGATGCCGCTTCGGATTCAGTTCCCGACGAGAACGAACGGTGCCCACGTTGCGGGATGGGCGGCGCCTGGGACTTTGGCATCGCGGATGATAGCCACTTGCGCCCGACGCAACGCTTCTGCGCGAGAAAGCCCTTTCCCGGCACCATTCAAAGTGTCGAGGGTCAGGCGGCTGGCGACATCATCTCGCACCGGCCAGTGCGAAAGCAGCAGCGAACGCGCACCTGCAGCCACGAAGGAACGCGCAAGGCCGGAAAAGGTCGGCGCGCTCTCGCCATCACCCGCGCTGGTATCGCAGGCGGACAGGATCACCCAATCGGCATCAAGGCGCAGTTTGGCGATCTCCGACGCGGTGAGCAGGCCGTCATCCTGTTCGTCGGGCTTATCGGGCGGCGTGAGCACGAGCGCAGGCTCAACCAGATCACGGAACGCTCCACCCACAAGGCCATGCGTGGCAAAGGCGATCACACTGGCCTGATCGAGCTTTGCCGCTTTTACTGCGGTTTCGGTGGCATCGGCACCGATCAGCAAGGCAGGCTTGCCCGGAAAGGCGCTGGCCATGTTGCGCAGTTCGTCAGCCGCGCCCGGCAGGCTGGCCAGTTCGCGCAAAGCCTGAATGCTGGTATCGCCGGAGCGCAGCAGCTTGGCCGAGCGGGTGGCAAGCCGCAGCGGTTGCCCCAACACGGGCGCGCCAATGCCTGCGAACGTCTGGTCCGCGCGATTTGACGGCTTTACCGGCGAGGGCATGACAGAAAGCGGCACCGACACGGCATGATCCAGCGCAAGCCAGCGGGTGCGCTTCAGCGCTTCAGGCGCATCGTCCGCGCCTTTGGGCAGTTGCGTGACCATCGCGGAAAACGGCAGCGCGGCAAGGCTGCCGGTGGCCAGAATGCGCAGATCGGCCGACGATTTCACTGCATCGCGCACAGCCTTTGGAAACAGCGCGAGGTAGAGATCATAAGCCGCCTTGCGATCGAACGCGCCCTGTCCGTTGTTCAGCAGACCTTGGTCGATCGAACCGCGCATACGCTTTTCGAGATCGAGCAGGGCGCGTGGAGTGATGGGCGAACGCGCCGTAACGGCCTTTTGCGCGGTGACCGCCATGACCAGCAACCCGTCTTCAGCAAGACCGTAAAGCACGATTGCCTGACCGGGGGCGAGAGCCGCCTGCACCGAATGCAGCGATGACAGTTCGACAGCCGTCTGAGCCTTGTATCCGGGCAAGATGCTGGCGAGCAGCGCGTCCTGATCGCGTAAGCGAGCATCAACGGAGATGATATCGTGGTTGAGACGCTCAACCGCTTCGGACTTTTGAGCAGCAACGCTGGCCGCAAGCGAGCGGCGCAAACGCGCGCCTTCGGCGGCAAGTTGTTGATAGGCACGCAGCGCCTCAATCGCATCGGGACTTTTGGCCGAGTTCAGCAACGCCATGCTGGAGATGGCCGTTTGCAGATCGCCAAGGTTGGCGAATTGCAAAGCCTCAAAGGCTTGCGCCATATCGCCAGCCTTCGCAGCAAGCTCCGCCTGCTGGATGAACAAGACCTGGTATTGCTGCGCAAGTCTGGAGAGTTCCGCGCGGGGTGTGGCTCGGTCCAGCAGGCGCGCGCGGGCGGGCGTGAGAGCGGCGGTTGCGCTGGCGAGCGCTTGCACGGGGTTACCGGTTGCCGCCGCAACCTGAGCACTGGAAACCATACCGCCGATGCGGCGTGGACTGCTTTCGAGTGTACGCGCGGCATAGTTGGCGTTCACATGGTCCAGCAGCGGCACGGCATCGCTGAACCGACCCAGCAGGATATATTCGCGGGCAAGATTCAGTTCTGCGAAGAGGACATCGGGATGATCCGGTGAAGACGCTCTCTCCCGCCCAAGTCGAACGGCCTTCTCCCGAAAGGCCAGCGCCCCCGCAATGTCGCCCGACCATCGGGTGACCCGCGCGAGTTGGCCGATTGCCGTCGTGACCAGCGCGGGCTGGCCGGGAACGATTGACTTCTCGAAAATCTCGGCCCCACGCTGATAGAACGGCAGCGCTTCATCCCGCCGGCCGGAATTGTCGAGAGCGTAACCAAGCGCTTCGATGGTGAAGCCAAGTTGGGGATCATCGGGGTTGAGCGTTTTGGCGCGCTGGTCGAGCGTTCGACGCAGAATGGGGATCGATTGCGCAAACAGGCCATTGTCGTTGTAGATCGTTCCGAGGCGGTTGAGTGCAGCCAGCGTAACCGGATGATCGCCACCCAATCGTGTTTCCGCCCAGACGAGCGCGGATCTGGCGGGCTTAACGGCACCTTCGATATCGCCTGTGGCGCCCAACAGCGCGGAATAGCTGATGCCAAAGTCGGCAGGCAAAATAACGTCGGAACCAGACAGGCTTTCAGAAAGAGCTGTGGCTGTCTCCCACGCTTCGGCAAACCGGGGCAATGCGGCCAGTGGATTGCCGCGCTGGTAGTCGATCAACCCCAAACCATAGAGTGCCGAAGCATAAGCTATGGACTTTCGACCTGCCACCTTGTCCGCCATGAGAAGCGCTCGTTGCAGCCACGTTTCCGCTTCGTCGTTTCGGCCCATCCCGCCAAGAGTTGAACCTATGGCGTCCAGAATTCGGGCATGTTCAATGCTTTGTGCGCCTGTTCCGCTTGCCAGCCTTGCCTCGGCATTCTGCAGAATCGGGAGCGCCTCATCATAGCGGTCGAGCCAATAAAGCGCGTCAGCCCGTGCCAGTTGGACTGCCAACAGATCAGCAGGATCAACTCTACCGCCCGATTGCACTTTCGCCAGCAACGCATCGATCCGTTGCAATGCCTCCGCGGGACGAGCCGCAATGTCGAGGGTCTTCACGGCGCGCAGTTCCGCTGTCAGATTACCGGCAGGCGCAGCGACAGCCGCACAAGGCACTGCTGCTGCCAGCAGAGCGGCCCAGATCAACCTCGGCATTTCTTCGCACCCCCGGAACGCTTTGCAGCCCAAGTGCGAGAATGGTTAATCAAAAATGTCGCCGAAGCCAGTGCGATTCAGCACATTTTCACTTCAGCCAGCCCGCCTCGCGATACCACGCCGCCGTGGCGTGAAGGCCCATGCGGGTTTCGACCTGGGGCGTCCAGACCGAGGCGGGTGGTTGCAGGCCTTCACCCACGCGCCAGTCCGGGTGGCACATGTAGCCGACGCGATCCATCGTTAGCTTGGCCCCCTTGCCACGAAAGCGCGCGTCGAGCTTTGCGCCAAGGCGAAGCATTCCGGCGGGCAGGTTCATGGCGGCAACGCGCTTGCCCACGGCCATCCCGATAGCCTTGGCCATATCGTTGTGCGTCCAGCCGCCGGGCGTGCCGTCATCCGGTTCGAACGTCATGTGCGTCACCTCCTCGCCGCCGGGGATCAGGGCGAGGAGCAGGCGGGCAAGGTCGCTCACGTGGATGAGCGAGGCATGACCCTTTGGCGGGATCGGCAGGACGCCGAACCGGGCGGCCTTGAACATTTCCAGCGTATCAGTGTCACGCGGGCCATAGACCCAGGGTGGGCGCACGACCGTCCAGTCCAGACTGCTGGCCTTGACGATCTTTTCGCCACGCAGCTTCGACTTGCCATAGATCGAAAGCTCCGGCTCGCGCGCGGACAGGGATGAGACGTGCACGAAGCGCGGCACGCCAGCATCCAGCGCGGCATTGACCACGTTGAGCGTACCCCAGACGTTGCCGTCTTCGAACCCTTGAGCATCGGGCGCGTTGACCACACCAGCGATATGCAGAACGACGCTGGCCTTGCCAACGAGGCGTTGCAGCGCGCGCCTGTCTTGCAGATCGCCCTGCACCCACTCTACCCCAGCGCGGGCTTCCTGGGGGCGGCGGGCAAGCGCACGCACTTCAAGCCCGGCGCGGGCGGCATATTCAAGCACGGCCTGTCCGACGAACCCGGTCGCCCCGGTGATCGCCAGCAGTTCTGCGGGCATTACAGCAGCACCATCTGATCGCGATGGATCAGCGCAGAGCGCGGAGCATAACCCAGCAGGGCTTCATGCTCACGGCTGTGATGGCCTTTCAGCGCCATGCACTCAGCCGCGTGATATTCCGAAAGGCCGCGTGCCAGCGTCTGGCCATCAGGACCGACCACCGCGATTGCATCGCCCCGCTGAAAATCGCCTTCAACCCCGGTGATCCCGGCTGCGAGCAGGCTTGATCCGCGCGTCAGTGCAGCCGCCGCCCCTGCATCGACATGCACGGTGCCGCGCATCCGCATCCGGCCGCCCAACCAAGCCTTGCGCGCCTGCTTACGCCCGCGCGGCAGGAACAGCGTGCCGCGATCGGTGGTGATCGCCGTACCGATCGGTGCAGTGGGCTGACCATCGATGATCGCCAGCGCCATGCCTGCCAGCTCGGCGATCTCCGCCGCTTGCAGCTTTGACGTCATTCCGCCCGACCCTAGGCCGGAGGATGACCCGCCCGTTGCCATAGAATGAATCTCGGGCGTGACGCCGCGCACCACCGGAATGCGGATGGCACCGGGCTGGCGTGGGTCGCGGTCATAAAGGCCATCGATGTCCGAAAGCAGAAGCACGCCCGATGCGCCCGCCGCCTGCCCGACGCGCGCGGCGAGACGGTCGTTGTCTCCAAACCGGATTTCCTGCGTGGCGACAGAATCGTTCTCGTTGATCACCGGTACTGCGCCCGCTGCCAGCAGCGTGCCCAGCGTGGCGGTCGCGTTGAGATAGCGGCGGCGGTCTTCAAGGTCTTCGAGCGTCAGCAGTATCTGGGCGGCGGTCAGGCCGTGGCCAGCCAGCAGTTCCGCCCAAAGACCGGCGAGCGCGATTTGACCAACAGAGGCTGCGGCCTGCGCATCGGACAGACTACCGCGCCCGCCCTTGGCCAACCCCAGCTTGCGGGCGCCCAGCGCGATGGCGCCAGAGGATACGACGATCACTTCCTGACCGGTGGCGCGGGCAGCCGCAATTTCTGCCACCAGCGCAGACAGCCATTCGCGACGCGGCGCGCCATCCTTGCCCACGAGCAGCGCCGAGCCAACCTTGACCACGAGGCGCGGACAGGTGGTGGCATCGGTCATATGGGCAAGCTGGGTGATGTTCATGGCACGCCGCTTAAGCGATTTGTGACAAGGCGTGAAGGGTTACCGGTCGGATATGTGGGGCGGGACGTCTCTTGGCCCTCAAGGCGCAACTAGAATACTTCGTCATTCCCGCGCAGGCGGGAATGACGAAGGTGCTATATCAGATCGGCGACCACGGCTTCTGATCGGCCTCGTCCTCAACCTCGCCGTCGGGACGTTCGGTAACGGTAGCGACCGGCAGATATTCGAGCACCGCATCGAGCAGCGCGTCCATACCCTTGCCCGTCGCGCCGGAGATCGGATAAACTTTGTCTGCGCCTGCTTCGAGCAATTCCTTGCTGAACGCCTTGACCAGTTCCTTGTCGACCAGATCGATCTTGTTTAGCGCGATCAGGCGCGGCTTTTCGTCCAGCCCGGCGCCATAAGCCTCAAGTTCGCTTTCGACGATGTGCATCGCTTCGACCGGATCGGTATCGCTGTGAATGTCGATCAGGTGAATCAGCACCCGGCACCGCTCGATATGGCCCAGAAAGCGGTCACCAATGCCAACGCCATCTGCAGCACCTTCGATCAGGCCGGGAATATCGGCCAGCACGAATTCGCGATTGCGGTGGCGCACCACGCCAAGCTGCGGGCGCAGCGTGGTGAACGCATAGTCGCCCACTTTGGCCTTGGTGTTGGTGATCTGGTTGATGAAAGTCGATTTGCCCGCGTTGGGCAGCCCCACCAGACCGGTGTCGGCCAGCAGCTTCAACCGCAGCCACACGTACATTTCCTCGCCCGGCCAGCCAGGGCCGTGCTGGCGCGGGGCGCGGTTGGTCGAGCTCTTGTACGAGGCATTGCCACGCCCGCCATCGCCGCCGCGCAGCAGCACTTCGCGGCGCCCCACTTCGGTCAGATCGAGCAGCACCGTCTCGCGGTCATCGTCGAGAACTTGCGTTCCGACCGGGACCTTGATCACAAGATCATCGCCGCCCGCACCGGTGCGATTGCTACCCGCACCGCCGTGGCCGCGCTGTGCCTTGAAATGCTGCGCATAGCGGAAATCGATCAGCGTGTTCAGCCCGGCGACGGCTTCGAAAATGATATCGCCGCCCTTGCCGCCGTTGCCGCCGTTGGGGCCGCCGTATTCTTCATACTTTTCGCGCCGGAAACTGACCGCACCGGGGCCGCCCTGGCCTGAACGGATGAAGATTTTGGCCTGATCAAGAAAATGCATCTGGGTAACTGTTCCACTGACAGGCCCGAAGCAATGCAACACGCCGCCCCGGAGCCGAGCCTTTTACCCGTTCATGGAGAGCTTGTAACGTCAGACCGCAAGGCGCCTGCCTGATCAGGCGATCTGATGATACCTGGTGGAGCCGAGGGGGATCGAACCCCTGACCTCGTCATTGCGAACGACGCGCTCTCCCATCTGAGCTACGGCCCCGTTCCCGGTACCCCCAACCGCTGCACGGCCGGGAACGCCGCCATTAGCGCAGCGCTCCCGGCCTGCAAAGACCCCATTTGCAGATTTTTCGGCGGCCCGCCTGCCTCAGTGCCCCGCCCCGCCGACCGCGCTGGCCGTGACAGGCAGCACAATTGCGGGCTGCGCAGTGGACACAGGCGTACCGTATTGGGCCTGCCAGATCGCCAGATCATTCCGGTAGACTTCATACCGACGGTAGAAATCATCGAACACAACCTCGATGCTGGGCAGGCTGCGCATCGCGAAGGCTTCCAGATCGGCAGACTTCACCGCAGCACTATCGCGCGCCACCGCGCCCACCGCATCGCAGAAATCGGTCAACGTGGGTGGCAGGGCAAAGTGGTTGTAGACCGACGTCATATAGGCTTCGCGCGGGGCGATGAACTTTGCGCCGTGCTTGGCCTTGAATTCAGCATCCACCTTCTTGTTGACCGCAGCCAGCGTCTTGGCGTGGTTTTTCAGGAAGTCCTTGTAGAGCGGCAGGATAGTGGCGTGCTGCGGCTTGAAGCAGTTCAATGCAGCCACATTATAGGCCGAACGCAGGTTCCAAAGCATCTGCGCGGAACTGATGTTGCGGTTCAGCGAATAGCGCAGGCCATTGGCGTCAGCGGGCGGAATTGCCAGATTATCCGATGCGTTGTTTGGCGGGCGCGGCTTGGGCGGGATCACCACGACCTTGGGCGGGGGTGGCGGCGGCGGGGGTGGCGGCGGCGGAGCCTTTGGCGCGCAGGACGCAAGGCCAATGGCCAGCGCTGCGGTAAGGACTGCTGGCGCACCTAAGCGCCGGAACTCAAACATCGGCATTCCCCCGAGAACTCGGTTTTCAAACGATCCCGATTTGATGTGGTCCAGTTACAATGACGGAGCCTGAACTTCGGAACCTTGCTGCAAGATGAAGCAACCCTAGCGCGGGGATGGGATGATGAGAATCCCCCACGCAAAGAAAACCCGGCGAGCCGTTGCGGCACGCCGGGCAATTTCATTCATTCCGGTTCTATCAGCTGATCAGCGGCGTTCGCCCATGAACTGCAGCAGGAACGTGAACATGTTGATGAAATCGAGATAAAGGCTGAGCGCACCCATCACGATTGCCTTGCCCGCGAAATCCGTGCCCGCGACATAGGCATACTGTTCCTTCAGACGCTGCGTATCATAAGCCGTAAGGCCTGCGAAAATCAGCACGCCAAGGAAGCTGACAGCCCATGCAAGGCCCGGCGACTTCAGGAAGATGTTGATCACCGATGCGATCAGCAGACCAAACATGCCCATGATCAGGAAGCTGCCGAAGCCCGACAGGTCCTTCTTCGTGGTGTAGCCGAACAGGCTGAGACCCGCGAAGGCACCTGCGGTTGCGAAGAACGTGACCGCAATCGACGGGCCGGTGTAGACGAAGAAGATCGCCGACAGCGACATACCCATGACCACGCTGAACGCCCAGAACAGCGACTGCATCGCAAAGGTGGACAGGCGATTGATGCCAAAGCTCATCACCATCACGAAGGCGAGCGGCGCCAGCGCGACGACCCAGCGCAGCGGTGTGCCGAAAACGGCTTCCGCGAGACCGGAGGTTGCGAAAACCAGCGCGACGATGCCCGAAAGCAGCACGCCCGATGCCATGTAATTGTAGATCGACAGCATATGACGACGCAGACCCGCATCGAACACGTCGCTGCGGCCCTGGATGCCGGAAAGGCTCGGAGACGCGCCGAAGCCCGTTCCGGTGGGCCGAGGGTCGTTCCAATTTGCCATTTTCAAAGCTCCGTTCTGTGACCCCAATGGCCACGTAAACGGAATATCGGCGCAACCGGTTCCGCTTTCAAGCGAAACCGGCGCAAGAGCGGGGCAATCAATTGTAACGAATTGTTGCGGATCAGGCCTTGGCGCGGGCCTGCGCGGTCATTTCGGCGCTGCGATCGCGTGCTCCGCGCAAGGTATCGGTCATCAGCGACACCAGCCGCGCATCCTTGTCGAGCACGTCGATGCCAACCTGCGTTACCCCGCCGGGGCTGGCGACACGGCGGGCGAGTTCGCCAGGATTGTGTTCTGATGCTGCTGCCAGCATGGCTGAACCTTCCACCATCGACAGGGCCAACCGGTCTGCCTGATCGCGCGGCAGACCAAGCGCCGCCGCGCCTTCGGCCAGTGCATCGATCACGCGATAGACGAAAGCCGGGCCTGATCCGGCGAGCGCGGTCACGAGATCCATCTGATCTTCGCCGGAAAGCCATTCGGCCTGCCCGAGCGGGGCCATCAGCGCATCGATTTCTGCACGAGCGGCGGCGTCTGCCTCGCCAACCAGCGCGATCGGCGACTTGCCAAGCGCTGCGGCGAGGTTGGGCATGACGCGTACAATGGCGCGCGCTTCTGGGAATGCGCTGCGCAGGGTCGCCAGATCGACGCCAGCAAGGATCGAGAGCAGCAGCGTTTGCGGGCCAACGGAAGGGCGAACCGCCGCCGCTGCATCGGGCAATTGCTGCGGCTTGAAGCCCAGCAGCACAACGTCGAACGCCCCCTCACCCTCTGACGCAGTCTGCAACAGGCGCACGCCTTGCGGAGCGGATTCGAGGTAAGGATCGACAACGGTGAAGCCTTCGGGCGCAAGGCCACCGGCCAGCCAACCCTTGAGCATCGCGCCGCCCATATTGCCGCAGCCGAACTGGAGGAAGGTCCTGGTCATCAGCTTTGATCCTTGAGTCGCCTATGCACGCTCCATGCCTCCCCAGGCGTGACGTCGCAAGGCTAAGGCTCAAGCTTCGCCCGCAGCGTCCACCAATGCGCTGGCGAGCGCTTCGGCGGGGCTTTTGTCACCCCAGAGGATGAACTGGAACGCAGGGTAGAAACGATCACATTCATCAACCGCGGCCTCGATCGCAGCCTGAGCCTGACCGATGCTGAGCAGCCCTTCGTCGCCCAGCATCAGCCCGTGGCGGTAGAGCAGGACCGCACCGTTCGACCAGATATCGAAGTGGCCGATCCATACCTGCTCGTTGATCAGGGCCATGAGTTCGAAAACCGCAGGCTTCTTGTCGTCAGGTATGCGAATGTCGGGCAGGCACAGGATCTGCAGCACATGGTCTTCCACGCGCCAGATCGCGCGCAGTTGATAGTTCGCCCATGAACCCTGAATTTCGCCGGTAACCTCGTCGTCCGAGACGAATTCGCACGGCCATCCGCGCGCCTCGAACAGCGATGCGATCATGTCGACCGGCGCGGCCTCCTCGCGCTCGTTGTCGTCATGGCCGGTCCGCATGGTACGTCCCCTGAACACTTGATCGGGCCTCCTCGGCTGGTCGGCCCCGGCAGGGCATGATGCCCTCCCTGCTGCTCAAACCGTCAATGGAGGCAAGCACCCCTCACCGACAATCTTGGGTTAACAGGCGGTTGGGCAAAACTCGACAACGTTGTGGGAAAGCTGTGGACAAGGGGTGAACAGCAGCCAGGATGACCGTAGTCACTTCGACGCCAGCGTATCCACCGCCTGTCCGGCCGGACTGGTCCACTGATAGCTCGAAACACCGCTCTTCTTCAGCTTGGTGACGAAATCCTGGGCTGAAGCCTCGCTTTCGAACGGGCCGGTCAGCAGACGGAAATTGCTGCGCCAAGGTGAAAGATAGGGTTTCCTGCTGCGCAACAGTTCAGGCGCTTCCTTCACCAGACGACGCCATTCATTATCCATCACGGTTTTGTTCGCACCGGTCAGCACTTGCACCCAAATGCGACTGGGATGACTGGGCTGCGCCTTCTTCGCCTTGGCGTCCTTGGCCGCTTTGGAGTCGCCCGCTTTGGCGTCCTTGGCCGCTTTGGAGTCGCCCGCTTTGGCGTCCTTGGCCTTCGCATCCTTGACGCTCTTCGCATCTTTTGCAGAAGGCTTCTCCGCCTCCTTCGCAGGTGTGCGCGAAACATCGGTCGGACCATCGGGCCGTTCGCCGCGCGGATCAGCCTTCGCAACAGGCTTTGGCGGCAGCCGCGTGATATCGACAGCAGCAACAGTGGCCGACCGTTCTTCGGCAGGTGGCTCAAAAGCCTTGAACATCGATGCAAAATCAGCCGGACGCGCTGGTTCGGCAGCATTGGCGGGCGGCGGAGTGCCATTCGCGGCAGGAGTGGCCTGCGCCAGTTGAACGGTGGACGTGGCGGGTTGGGTCAGAGGCGTTGCAACAGGCGCCGACGAAGGCGTCGCAGCCAGTGTAGCCGTAGCTTGCGGCACTGCAGCGGCTGTGGCGGCGGGCGGTGGTGCGGGTGCAACGGGCGACGGGGCGTTAACCGCTCCAGCGGTAGACCCACCGACCCGCGCGAGATCGAAACCCGTGGTTGCGGACGGCTGCGCGCGTGGCGGTGTCTGCACCGGTACCGCTGCGCTGACCTGCGCCTGCGTCGCCCCCAAAGGCGCGTTGCTGATGGCCCCGCTTGTTGAAGAGGGCGTTTGGATCGGAGTTGACGCAGCCGTTCTCACCGGAGCCGTTGTGGACTGCAAAAGCGTGGACTGCGCGGACGCAGACTGCGCAGGTATGGCAACCGCGCTTGCTGGAACATCACGCCGAATCGGTGGAACCGGCGGCCGCACCGTGCCGGGTGGCACATCAAGCGCGGAAAGGACCGTCGGTCGCTGCGGTGCAGGTGTCGCAACAGGGGGCGTAGCACGTGCAACTTGCGTAGCCGCAGGTTGTGCCACCGATGTTGCAGGGGCAGGCGCAGGCGTGCGTGGCGCGGTCTGGGCAGCCGCAACCTTGCCATCGTCGCGCCCCGGACGGCGGCGCTTTTCGCGACTGGGCTTTTCCGAAGCCGAAGCGGTGGAAGGCCCAAGCGGCGCGCCAGCCGGAATCAATCCCGCCTCAGCTCCGCTCGGCGCACGCGGATTGAGCGCGGCATATTGCACCACACGCGGATCGTCGCGCCCCATGTCTGCCGCACGGGGAAAACGACCAAAATTGGCAGCGGCAGCCTGTTGCGCCGGAGTCAGCCGAGGCATGAACCGCAGGTAAGGCGCGATGCCCGAAGCCAGTTCCTGCGGCATCGAGGCATAGGCGATGGCCACAGCCTCATCCGCGCCATTGGTCACCGCCATTGCGAACGTCCGCGTGCGCCACGCGGCACGATCCTGTTTTTCGATCAGTGGCGCCAGTAGCGCTTCTGCTCCGCGACGGTCGCCGGAAATGGCGAGGCTCATCGCATAGCGGCGCGTGGTTTCGTCGTTGGTGCCACGGCTGAGCGCAACCTGATACCAGCGCTGCGCCCGCCCATTATCGCCCACCAGATCATAGGCCAGCGCGCGTTCGGCAGCCATTGCAAACGTATCGCCCCCGGCACGTTCCGCATCGTCAAAAGCGCGAATGGCCTCGACCGGATTTTCGTCAGCCAGTTGCGCCTTGCCGATCAGCGCCTTGGTGCGCGCGTTGCCGGGCTGCACCTCGTCGGCACGGGTCAGAAAGCCGATTGCCGCATCGCTGTCACCCAGCTTCAACGCCGCTTCGGCAGCGTCCGACAACGCGGGAACATTGCGTGGGTCGGTGGCGAGGCGAGCCAGCGCGGCATTGAGTTCGCGGCTGGGGCTGGGCGCGGTGGATTGCACCACGGGGCGCGAAACGACCGCCGGGCCATCGGGGGCGTCATCAACCTGCGCCAGCGCGTGAGAAGAGGTCGCAGCGAGAAGCAGCGAAACAGCGAGGCGCGTGCCCTGCGCGAAGGGGAAGCAATTCGTCATCCAGCCGCGATCAATACATCATTCTAGATGAAGCGGCGGCAACAGGTGCCGCCGCTCATCGCATTTACTGGTTGTTCTGGCGTCCAAGGAAGCGCGGGATGTTGAGCGAGCCGCTATCTTCCCCGTCCTCGTCCTCACCCGCACGATTCCCGCGCGAGAGATTGGCCATCCGTTCAAACAGGGTGCTGCCGCCAGCAGACTTTGCCGGAGCAGGTTCTTCCGCACGACCGAAGCGTGGCATCGCGGGCTGTTCCGGTGCGGGCGAAGGTGCGGGAGCCGCTTCCGCTGCACCGAGCAGCAGTTCATCAGCAGGCGGTGCCGCAGGTGCTTCCTGCGCAGCCGAAAGATCGAGGGTGAGATCCAGAGGCTCAGGCTCTGCCAACGGCGCGGGTTCCGGCGCTGCAGCAACAGGTGCAGGTTCAGCCTGCACCGGTGGTGTGTAGATCGGCGCCGCAGGGGCAGGCGCTGCGGTCGGCACAGCTGGGCCGCGCGCCGCAGCACCGGGCAACGAAACGGGACGCGAAGCGACCTCGGCCTGCTCGCTGCTCTGTTCGATACCGGTGGCGACCACCGAAACACGGATCTTGCCACCAAGATCAGGATTGAACGCCGAACCCCAGATGATGTTCGCGTTCGGATCGACCAGTTCGCGGATGTGGTTGGCGGCTTCGTCAACCTCAAGCAGCTTCATGTCATCGCCACCGATGATGGAGATGATCACGCCCTTGGCACCTGCCATCGACACGCCATCAAGCAGAGGATTGGCAATGGCGCGTTCGGCAGCTTCGAGCGCGCGGTTCGGGCCTTCGCCCTCACCCGTGCCCATCATGGCCTTGCCCATCTCGCCCATGACCGACCGGACGTCGGCAAAGTCGAGATTGATCAGACCTGGCATGACCATAAGATCGGTGATCGAGCGGACACCCTGCTGCAGCACTTCGTCAGCAAGCTGGAACGCTTCCTTGAAGGTGGTTTCAGCCTTTGCCACCAGAAACAGATTCTGGTTGGGAATGACGATCAGCGTATCGACGTGCTTCTGCAGCTCTTCGATGCCGCTTTCCGCTGCACGCATACGGCGCGTGCCTTCGAACAGGAAAGGCTTGGTCACCACGCCAACCGTCAGCACACCCTTGCGGCGCGCCGCCTCGGCTATGACAGGCGCAGCGCCCGTGCCGGTGCCCCCGCCCATGCCTGCGGCGATGAACACCATGTGCACGCCGTCCAGCGAACGCTCGATTTCCTCAAGCGTTTCTTCGGCTGCGGCGCGGCCCACTTCGGGCCGTGCGCCGGCACCAAGGCCCTGAGTGATATCCGGGCCGAGCTGGATGCGGGTTTCGGCAATCGCATTGTTCAACGCCTGCGCATCGGTGTTGACGACGATAAAATCGACGCCTTCGATCTGTGCGTTAATCATGTTTGCGATGGCATTGCCGCCTGCGCCGCCAACCCCGATCACCGTGATGCGGGGCCGCAGCTCGTCAATGGCTGGCGGTCCGATGTTGATGCTCATAGTCGGTCTCCCAAGCGGGTCGCTGCTATTGCCGTGGGCGTTCGGGTGCCTTTGGCGCGATTGAACAATTTCACATTAACCTGTTGCACAGGCAGGCTTGTCGAATCAAAGGTGCTACAGGCTTTTCCACAGGTTGCAGCACTATGACGGTCAATGTTTCCGGCCATTTGGGGCCGGAATGGTGGAAAACTAGGTTCAGAAGTAATCCTTTACGGCGCGCAACAGCCGATTGAGCAGTCCCGCACCCTTGTAATTGCCGCTCGGCGTGAAGGCCGGGCCGATGCTGCGGATATCCACCGGGTCTGCCGCCGCAAACAGCACAAGACCCACCAGAGTCGTGGAACTGGGTGTTGCATGGCCGGGGGGCAGACCTACCATAGTCGGCGGTGAACCGATGCGCACGGGCCGCCCAAGCGCGGCTTGCGCATAGTCGGCAAGGCCGGGCAATTGCGCCCCGCCGCCGGTCAGCACCACCTGTTGCCCGGTCTGTCCGACGAAGCCCATCGACTTCAGCGATTTGGAAACTTCCTCTGTAAAGAAGCCCAGTTGCTGCGTGATCACCGAGATCAGTTCGGCCCGCGGAATCCGGTTCTTGTCGTCAGCATG
>NZ_JBMLSM010000124.1:0-29712 GCF_049240505.1 Novosphingobium sp. | reverse complement strand
TGAAGCTGGCCGACATCACGAAGCTCGGGTGGCCGGTGGCGCAGCCCAGGTTCACCAGACGGCCCTTGGCAAGGATGATGATCTGCTTGCCATCGGGGAATTCAACCAGATCGGTGCCCGGCTTCACTTCCGTCCAGTTGTAGTTGTCGAGCGCAGCGATCTGGATTTCGCTGTCGAAGTGACCGATGTTGCAGACGATGCTCATCGGCTTCATCGCCTTCATGTGCTCTGCGGTGATCACGTCTTCGTTGCCGGTGGCGGTCACGAAGATGTCGCAGCGCTTGATGGCTTCTTCCATCGTGACGACTTCATAGCCTTCCATCGCGGCCTGCAGTGCGCAGATCGGATCGATTTCGGTAACCATCACGCGCGCGCCGCCCTGACGCAGCGAAGCGGCCGAACCCTTGCCCACGTCGCCAAAGCCGGCAACGCAAGCGACCTTGCCGGCCAGCATCACGTCCGTAGCGCGGCGGATCGCGTCAACCAACGATTCCTTGCAGCCGTAAAGGTTGTCGAACTTCGACTTGGTGACCGAATCGTTCACGTTGATCGCGGGGAAAGGCAGCTTGCCGTCCTTGGCGATCTGGTAAAGGCGATGAACGCCCGTGGTCGTTTCTTCCGAAACGCCCTTGATGTTCTTGACCGACTCAGTGAGGTAGCCGGGCTTTGCCTTGAGGAAAGCATTGAGCGCGCGAACGAATTCGATTTCTTCCGCGTTCGAAGGCTCAAACAGCTTTTCACCCGCTTCAACGCGCGCGCCCCACAGCGCGAACATGGTGGCATCGCCGCCATCGTCAAGGATCATGTTGGCGGTCTGGTCATCACCCCAATCGAAGATCGAACCAACGTAGTCCCAGTAATCTGCAAGGCTTTCACCCTTGATCGCGAAGACCGGGATGCCCGCTGCTGCGATAGCGGCGGCAGCGTGGTCCTGCGTCGAGAAGATGTTGCAGGTCGCCCAGCGCACATCAGCGCCCAGCGCGGTCAGCGTTTCGATCAGCACGGCGGTCTGGATCGTCATGTGCAGCGAACCGGTGATGCGCGCGCCCTTGAGCGGCTGCGAAGCGCCGAATTCCTCACGCAGAGCCATCAGGCCCGGCATTTCGGTTTCGGCGATCCTGATTTCGGCGCGACCGAAGTCGGCAAGGCCGATGTCGGCGATCACATAGTCGTTCTTGGCGTCAAGCACGCTGGCCACGAAGCAGTCTCCTGATGAAATACATACGTGCAAGCACGTTTCTGGACTGCCCATAGCGTTTGGCGGTCGCTTGCGCAAACTTAATATAAAGTTTTCTTTATATCGCCATCTTTTGACCGATGCGCTTCGCCCGGTTGCAGACCGCAATGCCGCGCCTATATCCGTGCGGCGATACCGGTGCGAGGCAGGCTCGCCTCGCCAGAACGAAAGGAAATTGGGGATGACTATCGCTGTTGGAGACAAGCTGCCCGACGTGAAGATCGTCAAGGCGACCGCCGAAGGTCCCGAAGCCGTCCAGTCCGCCGACTATTTCAAGGGCAAGAAGGTTGCCCTGTTTTCGGTCCCCGGTGCGTTCACCCCGACCTGCTCGGCCAAGCACCTGCCCGGCTATGTCGACAAGGCTGCCGACCTCAAGGCCAAGGGCATCGACGAAATCGCCTGCACCGCCGTCAACGATCCTTTCGTGATGAAGGCCTGGGGCGCAGCTTCCGGCTCGTCTGACGTGACCATGCTGGCCGATGGCAACGGCGATCTTGCCGAAGCGCTTGGCCTGACGATGGACGGTTCGGGCTTCGGCCTTGGCAAGCGCGGCCAGCGCTTTTCGATGGTCGTCAACGACGGCGTGGTCGAGCAGCTGTTTGTTGAAGCACCGGGCGACTTCAAGGTCAGCTCTGCCGAACACATGATCGAAAACATCTGACGCCGGATCGCTCCGCAATCGGATGAAAAGGAAAGCCCCCGCAAACACGGGGGCTTTCTTGTGTCAGAAGGACGGGCTTGTATCAGAAGGATAGGCGCACGCGCGCCAGCACCCGGTCACCTGCATGTTTGAGATCTGCAAAGGGCGAGACGGAAACCGCATTCGACGTATCGATATCGGTTCCAACATAATCGACACCGATGGTCAGCGGGAACTGCGTATACTCCGCCCCGATTTTCCAGTCCGCATAGTCACCCGCAGGCCGCAAGCGTGCAGACCGGGCATCGCGCGTATCGCCCGTGGTATAACCGACAGCGCCAAAGACCGTGACCGGGAAACCCGGCAGACCAGCGTCGGCAGTAGCGCGCAAATGCAGGCTGTCGCCGCCGATATTGTCCTGTTTGGGTGCATACCATGCCATCGTGCCAAATTGCAGCGGCCCGATGGTGTAGCGCGCGCCGAGGCCCAGTTCACCGTAGTTCATGTTGCTGTCGGCATTGCCGAACACATGGCCGATAGCTTCGGTCCGCAGGGTAAAGGCCCCAGCTTCCCAGTCTTTGCCAATCGCCAGATCGCCAACGACGTCGGCATTGGCATGACGATCCGATTTGCGCAGTGCGGCCACGCGCACCGAAGCATCAAGACCGCCAAAGCCGACGCGCGCATCGGCGGATGCCGACACTTCGCCATCGCTCCAGCTAAGGCCGCGCCGCACTTCATCGGTCGTGGCCTCCACACCGGCATCCACCGACTGCGCCTGCGATGAGGGTGCGATGAATATTGCGACCGCACCAGCCAAAGCCAGCCCAGAAACTCGATGAATACCGGTCATTTAGTCCATATCTCCTTAACCCTCGCGCAGCTTTGCGTGGGCACCATCAGCTTCAACGAGGATAACATCGCGATCCTGCGCTACCATTGCCATCATGGCGCTGCGCAAATCATCGCGGCGCGCTTCGACCATCCGGTCAATGCCACTGCCCCGTTCGGAACACCAACCAGGCGAGGTTCCTTTCAGCACATCGTCGCGCGTCATCGAACGCTTGGCCTGTAGGCTTGCCCCGACTTGTGCGCTGCGCTGGACTTCCAGTGAAACGGTCCACTGGCAACGAAGAGACGATGGACGCCCCCCTACTCCGGCTGAACCGAGTTGCTGCATTTCCACGCGGGTCGCCCCCGAATAGTCGGCTGCGATCGGTCCGACGGGGTGTTCGATCACAACCTTGTGCTCCATCGCCTGTGCCGATGCGCCAAAGGCGAGACTTGCCCCGATGGCTGCAAACGCCAAAGTCTTCATGTTCCTGTCTCCTGCTGCGTCCCGGTTTTTTCCCGGTGACGCCTGCAAGATAGGCCCTTGGCGATGTGCAACCAAGCAACTGAACGGTAATGTTTCGTTGCTGGCGAGCAGAACATATCCCGCGCGGATCAGTAACCCATCAGGCTGAGCACTTCCTTGCGGCTGCGCGTGTCTTCAAGGAAAGTTCCCATCATGCGGCTGGTGACCATGCCCACACCAGACGTGCGCACGCCGCGCGCGGTCATGCAGGCGTGGCTCGCCTCGATTACCACGGCCACGCCGTGCGGCTTGAGATTGTCCCAGATGCACTGGGCAACTTCCGCCGTCAGACGTTCCTGAATTTGCAGTCGTCGGGCAAAGCCGTGCAGCACGCGGGCGAGTTTTGAAATGCCCACAACCTTGTCTCGCGGCAGATAGGCGATGGCCGCCTTGCCGATGATCGGAGCCATGTGATGTTCGCAGTGACTTTGGAAGGGAATGTCCTTCAGCAGCACGATCTCGTCATAACCGCCCACTTCCTCGAACTGGCGGGAGAGATGGAAGGCCGGATCTTCGCCATAGCCCTGGCAATATTCCTTCCACGCGCGCGCAACGCGTTTGGGCGTATCCAGCAAGCCTTCACGGGTCGGATCATCGCCAGCCCAGCGTAGCAAAGTGCGGATTGCATCCTGCACATCCTGCGGCACCGGCTCTTTGCCTCGGGCCAGATCATCGTCTTCGTCAGGACCAACCAGACTGCTCATCAACCACCCTTTTCACTTGCCGGGCCGTCTCAGAAAACGGCTCCTGAACAATCCCTTGCGATAGAAGGAGAGCATCTCCTCCGGTCGCTCTGGATCGAGCACCTCATTATCGGCCAGCGCCTGCTCGGCCTCAGTCAGTTCATGGGGGACAAATGCGCGAACTGTCTTTCCGTCTTTTGGTGCAGCCGCGATCATCCCTGCCATCGAACCATGCTGATCGATGAGTTCCGCTACCTGTTCAGGCGGAATACCGCAATGCTCTGCCAGCAGCGAAATACGCAATCTGCGTATGGGATCGCCGCAATGCCCATTTCCCGGTCGCGCACAATCGATGAAAACATCGCATTCGCTGTCCAGCCCCATCGAACGGTTGTTCAGGTTGGCCGATCCGATGCGCAATATCTCGTCATCAACGATGGTCAGCTTGGAATGCACGTAAATCGGATTTCCGCCCGCAGTGAACGGGTGCCAAACCGAAAAGCGCCGCTTGTGATCGACCTGTTCGATCGCCCGGACCAGCCGCACGCGCGCGCCGTCCATCGCGGTCTGCTCAAGCCATCCGTCAGAGCTTTGTGGATTGATCAGAACGATCTCGGGCGGGTCAGCCTCCGCCATCCGCTGGGCAATAGCCTCGGCAATCTTGCGTGAGGAGAAGTACTGGTTTTCAAAATAGATGAACCGCTTTGCCCGTGCGATATGTTCGAGGAACAGGGCTTCCACCTCACGCACTTCGCGCGCCTCGGCAAAGTGCGACCGTGTTCGCGCAATGCCGATTTCCACATCGCGGAATTCCGCTTCGATGCGCGACGGCCAAGGCGAGGATTCTTGCGGCTTACAGGGAGCAAAAGGTTTGCCCCGGGCCTGCTCCCACCGCTTTCGGCCAAAATCGCCCAACACGCGCGCAGCTTCGCCTTCAAGCAACATGGTGCAATCGTGCCAAGGCCCGTACAGCTTCTTGCTGCCCGGCTTTCTGCGGCGCGGATCATCATCGAGATGTTCGGGCGTATCCCACCGGTCACCCGCCATATCGATCCCGCCACACACTGCGAAACGATCGTCGATCACGGCAATCTTCTGGTGATGACTGCATCCCAGCGGATGAGCACTGTCGAGCTTGAATACAATGCGGGGATGGCGCCACCAGCGCAGCAGGTCGAGCATCATCGACCCACGGAAAATCGCCTTGAACGCACCGAAGTTCCATTTCAGCACGCGAATATCGAGCTTTTTGCGACGGGTGGCGAGCCAGACGATGAATGGCCCCAAACGTGCGGGAGATATGCGGCGGCGCGGCAGGTTCCACCAACGGCGGCCTCCGCCGATCAGGATGCGCGTATCGAAATCCCAACCGATCAGGAATATCCGCTGCCGCGCCCGCATCATCGCTTCGCGCATCAGCGCAAAGTAATCGGCAGCATCGATGACAGCATGGGCGCGACTGGCGTGGGCATAGCGCCATACAGATGCAGAATGCGGTTCAGTATCTTCACCGGAGGAACCGTTGGCCTCCCGGAAATCCTGCACGCTCGCCAACTCGCTTTGGCCCTGATCTTTCGCGATCAATCCCGGCACCCCTTCAGCCACGCGATCATGCCCCCTTGCAATCAAGTAGGATCAAGTCGGAGACATACAAAGGGTTCCCACATGCCAGCCCGCCCCCCAGCCTTGGCACGCGCGGATAGAGAAAAAACGATGGCGATATCAGTTGCCTACGGGGATCACCAGTTCATCGGGATGCGCAACGTTAAGGTTGCTTCGCAGCAGTTCCCCCACCAGATCGGGATCGGCATGGCGCGGATCGAGCAGATCGACACGGTTCTTCACCCTGTCCCGCTCTGCCGATAGCTGGGCAATTTCAACCTGCCGCTGCTCCAACACGCGGGCATTTTCACCCCACGCAAGCAGTCCGCTTGGCCCGGCAACGCCAATGGCACCAAGAACCAGCAGCGCAAGCAGTGCAAGCGACTGGGTCAGGCTGTCTTTGGGAAGCAGAGGCGACCGGCGGGTGTTCATGATTTTTGTTGAATCACAAAAGACTCTGCGGATCAAGCGGCAAAGTCCCCTTCCGCATTCGCCCCAGCGCAAACTGCGGCGAGCGGTGAGTGGCCCATGCGATACTGGGGGTTAACCTTGTGTCGGTAGAGCCTGCGGCGAATGACTGCATCTGCCGCCTATCGCCGGGATATCGACGGACTGCGCGCACTGGCGATCCTGCCCGTGCTGGCCTTTCACGCAAAGCTGCCGGGTTTCTCGGGTGGCTTTGTGGGCGTGGACATATTCTTCGTCATATCGGGCTTTCTGATCACCGGCATCATCGCGCGCGAAATTGATGCGGGGCAATTCTCGATCCTGCAGTTCTACGAACGCCGCGCCCGGCGCATCCTGCCAGCGTTGCTGGTGATGATCACCGTCGTTCTGGGGTTGGCTGCGTGGCTCTATCTGCCTGCCGACTTTGCCGGTGTGCCGCGATCCGCATTGATGACGCTGGGCTTCATGGCCAACGTCTGGTTCTTCACCCAGACCGGATATTTCGGTGGCCCTGCGGATTCAATGCCGCTGCTGCATTGCTGGTCGCTGGCGGTGGAAGAGCAGTTCTATGTCGTGTTTCCGGCGGTACTGTGGATTTGCGCCAAGGCTGCACCACGTCAGCGCATAATGATCGTGGCCCTGCTTGCGCTGGCCAGCTTTGCGCTGGCGGTGTGGAAGCAGGCCGATACCGATGGGTTTGCATTCTACCTTCTGCCCACCCGCGCATGGGAATTGATGGCCGGATCACTGCTCGCGCTGCTGGCTCCGGCAAAACAGGACAGTCGCGCTCCGGCGCAAATCCTTGCGCTTGGAGGGGTGGCGCTGATCGTGTGGTCGGTGGTGAGCTATGACCGGAACACCGTGTTTCCGGGCGTTGCCGCACTGGCTCCCGTTATGGGTGCGGTCCTGCTGATCCGCTTCGCCCCCGGCACGTTGATAGGGCGCCTGCTATCATTGCCGATTCTGGTCGGCGTTGGCCTTGTGTCATACTCGCTCTATTTGTGGCACTGGCCGCTGATCGTGTTTGCAGAATACGCCGCCGATGCGCCACTTGGCGGCATCCGGCAGGTTGCGGTCATTGCGGCCAGCTTCGTCTTGGCATGGGCAAGCTGGCGTTTTGTCGAACGCCCGTTCCGCAATGCGCAGCGCTTTGATCGGCGGCGCGTTTTCATCCTGAGCGCGGGCGGCATGGGGGTGATCAGCGCGGCATCGCTTGCCATACTGCCGCTCGGCGGATGGCCTGCGCGCTTCCCCGCGCAAGTGACTCAGATGGCCGACGCAGTTCACGATGTCAGCCCCAAGCGTGGAGCCTGCATCATCGACAGTGCGGGCGGCGATAGCCCTGCCTGCACCTTGGGCGCGCCCGTTAGCGCCACGGCGATGCTCTGGGGCGATAGCCACGGCGTGGAACTGGCTTGGGCGCTGGGCGAACGTCTGGCCCGCAACGGCAGTTCGATCACGCAACGAACCCGCGCGAGTTGTCCGCCCGTCATCGGCTATAGCGTGGCCAACGATCCCGGCTGCGCCCAAAGCAACGCCAACACGTTACGGCAGGTGCTGTCATCCCCGCAGATCAGACAAGTCTACCTTGTCGCTTTCTGGGCCAGCCCGACATATGACCAACCCGGCATGGCGGCCTTGATCGACAAGACAATTGCGCAGCTTCAGGCCGGGGGGAAGCAGGTCGTGCTGATCGGTCCGGTCCCGCCCCAAGATTTTGATGTTCCGCGTCACCTAGCCCATGCCGCTGCTCGCAGCGCGCTGGACAAGTCAGAGGGTGCCAGTCTGGCGCAGTACCATGCGCAGACGCGATGGCTGACCGTCCACTACGGCCGATGGGCGCAGCAGGGGGTTACCGTAATCGATCCGCTTAGGGCACTGCGTAACGGCGATCGGTCGCGCCTTACTGTCGGCGGCCGCCCCGCCTACTTCGATGCGCACCATCTCAGCCTGAGCGGCGCAAGGGCGGTGATTGCCGCTGGGCTAGCGGCGCAACCCGGCAGCCCGTAACGCATCGCTGCGAGATCGAACTTCCAGCTTGCGATAGATCGACTTCACATGGTTCCCCACGGTATGCGGCGATATGGCAAGATCCCGCGCCGCTTCCTTGTAGCTTCGACCAGCGGCAAAAGCGCGCAGCAGGTCCATTTCCCGCGGGGTCAGCCCTGTATCGCTTTGTGGGGGTTCAACCACGGGCGAAGATGCAGGATTGCGCAGCAGGTCCAGCAGATAGACCGCAGCCGCCGGACTGACCGGGGCGCCGCCATCAAGAGTGATCGCAATTCCATCCAACACCTGTGCAGGCGTGCTGTCTTTCAGCAGGTATCCATCCGCACCGGCGGAAAGCGCACGGACAACCGTGTCGCGATCACCAAAGGCGCTGATGATCAGCGTCCTGGCCGCAGAGCGCGCCTTGATTTCCGGCACCAGATCGTATCCGCAGCCGTCGGGCAGACCGATATCCATCAGAAACAGGTCCGGGCAAAGCGCGATCAGCGCCCGTCCGGTGGCAATATCGGGAGCAACACCCACCACATCGAAGCCTTCGTCAGCCGAAAGAATGCGCATGAAATACTGCCGCACCATCGGGTCATCCTCGATGATGACGATGCGGACAATCTTGGGTTCGGCAGGTTCTGGCATGGAGTTCAGCTACCACGCGAAAGGCCCTGTCACCATGCCACGACATGGCATGGCAAACGTGCGCGGAGACGATTCACGCAACAGCAATCGCCTCATACCGCAAATGGATGCTTACCCGCGTCCCTTCCCCAGGCGCAGATGATAGCGCAAATCCAGCGCCGATGGCTTCGGCACGTCGCGCCATATTGCCCAACCCTCTTCCGACGCCCGGTATTGCACGGCCCTGCCCATTGTCGGATATTCTGACTACTACCGCGCCGTCACCTTCCGGCCCGATTTCCACAGCAAGGCGGCTCGCTCCGGAATGTTTGAGCGCGTTGGTTACCGCTTCCTGCAAGATACGGAAAAGCTGCAGCACTTCGCGCGGGCCATAATCGGGCAAGCGAAGCCCCTCCGCCTGAAACCAGTCCAACTGCAACCCCGCGGCCACCACGCGCGGCTGCATCCGAGCCCGGAACGTTGCAAACGCAGCTTCCAGCGATTCCCCGACTGAATCCATCGAATCGACCATCAACCGCATCTCGTCGATTACCGCCTGCAGCCCTTCTGCCACTTGTGCCGGTTCTGCCTCCCCAAGCCGGGCCGACAGCATCATCGACATGAGTTGGCTGCCCAGCCCGTCATGAATGTCCTGCATGATGCGGCGGCGCTCGGCATCGTGGGCCTGCTGCCGCACGAACTCCTGCTCACGCATATGAGCAACGGCAAGTTCTGCTTCGCGCTGCGCAACCTTGGCCTGTAGCAACGTGTTGAGCGCAGTCTGAGACTGAAACAGCCGGAAATTCCGCGCGAGAAACGCAGTGAGCATGGCCAGCATCAGGAATGGCGCGGCGTTGATCAGATAGCCTTCGCGCAATTGCCATTCGGGGAACAAGTTGCACAAAGCGTCAAGCAGCGTGGCCACCGCCAGAACCGACATCAAGGCGCTTTCGGTCAGGCGGTCCTCAGGCGCGCGGGCAAAATGCCACAATAGCCTGGCGAGTGTGGCAATGCTCAACCCGGCCAGCATCCATATCCACACGATTGCAGGCACATCGAACGCATCCGGCATCGACGTGGTGTAAATGCGCCATGCGATATACCCCGCTGCGGCAAGATAGATACTCAGTGCCAATGGCATAAGCCAACCCAGCGGCCTGCGGGTCCATGCATCGATAAAGCAAAGCAGCGCAGTGGGAATGAACATGTTGATCGCAAAAAACGCGAACATCCGCCCCCATCCGTCAAACGGCGGTGCAAGTTCCACGCCATAGAGGTAATTCGCCACGAACGCTCCGCACAGCGCGCTTAACCATGCAGCAAAACGCCAGTCGTCAGACCGGAAAACCATCACCGTGGCCAGTAGCCCCAGCAATCCCAGCAGCCCCGCACTATATCGGGGGAAATCATTGAGCGCCCACAGCCTGCGCGCGGAAAAACTGCGCATCGCTTCGAACTCGCCAATCTGAGGCGGAAAGATATCGGTATAGGGAAAGCCATCACGCAGGGTGATGTATGTCAGCACATTATCGCCACGCTTGAGCAGCCCTGCAGGCATTCGGGTGAGAAACGTCTTCTGGCCATGAAACGTGCCGTTGCCCGACTCCATACGCCCTTCACCCACCAGCAGGCTGCCATTCACATAAAGGCGATAGTTATCGACCTGCAGTTGTGAAATCATGCCAAGGCCAGCGGGCGGCACGTCATCAAGCCGGAACGTGACCCGAACCGCAAACATCGCGGTATCGCAACAATGCGTCCAAGGCAGTTCAACATCGCTGAAATCCGCCCGCGCTGCATCGGCCAGCGTCGGCGCAGATAGCCTGGCGATCTGTGTACGGACCTGCTCTACCGCAGGTGGTGCTTCGCTGGCATTCACCCGGAACAGCGGTTTCTCGACAAGAAGCCAATAGATTGCCTGAACCAGACAGATCATTGCCACCAGCTTGCTCAGCTGGCGCCAGTTCACGCGCACAGTCACTATCTTCCCCCGCCCCTTCGTTGCGGCACACTAACCCCGTAACCGCTCGATGCAACCATACGATAGCATCAAA
Organism: Novosphingobium sp.; assembly: GCF_049240505.1. GTDB lineage: Bacteria > Pseudomonadota > Alphaproteobacteria > Sphingomonadales > Sphingomonadaceae > Novosphingobium. The sequence continues at coordinate 19,070 of NZ_JBMLSM010000124.1, read as the reverse complement.
AGCGCAGAATTCAGCCACTGCCGCCCATAATATGCCATGATATGGCACCACGCCGAATGGCATGTGAAGCGCTGCTTCTGCCCGCTAGCCAACGCTCCATCAGGCAATGCCCACCACGCGGTCGGCTCGCCGTCACGAGGAGATAGCGTCATGAAAATGCGCCTGGCCATTGGCCTTGGCGGCCTGCACCTCAGCTTGCTGTCGGCCATCGCCCTATCGAGCTTTTCCACGCCTGCCGCAGCACAAGGCACCAACAAAGGGCCTATCGAAAAGCCAAACCGCGCTGTGGCCTGCCCATCAGGCTGGAGTCACCCGGATGGCGACACCAGCGTTTGCGCGCCGCAGGTCAGCAGTTCTCCCAAGATTTACGGCAAGTCGGAAAAGGAAAGCTGCGCTGCGGGATACTACGAAGTCTACCGCGTCTGGTGTTCTACCAAGCGCCCCTGATTTCCATCGCCGCATTCCAGCGAGCGATTCCGGCAGGGAAGACGTCCCGGCGGCTGATCAAGACGAAATTTGGCTTCCCGCAACTCACTGCGACCGACCCTCGGGAAGTCAGGACTGCGGGTGTGCGTGCCCCCCGGCATTGCACACCCGCCTTTTTTGAAGGTTTCTGGCAATGGAATTCGCAAAGCATCTGGCGATGTTTTCCGCACTGGGAAGCACCCCCGCAGCAGCAGCAGCACCGATTAACGCGCAGGACATGCTTGTATCTTCATCGCCAGCAGCAGCATCGACGCAACGCGGTGGCATCGACACGATATCGCTGAACTTTGCAGAATCGGCGAGGGTATTCAGCGTCACGCTCTACTTGCCAGATGACAGCGAGATAAGCGTCTACCCTGCGGAAAGTGACACCGACACACCCGCTGCAAAAGGAAAGAACTTCAGCTTCAGGCTCTCCAAACCGCTAACGGCAGCGGGCCAGTACAAGATATCCTACCTGCTGACATCGAAATCCTTCAAATCGCTCAACGGCTTCATCGATTTTGAAGTGAAGGAATCAGGCGATACTAGCACAGACGACGCTGCCCTAGCCCGGGGGGCAGAACGAACATCTGATGAGTGAATGGTGCGCCCGACAGGATGGAAGTGAGAACCGGGAAATCAGGATTTAATTGACCTCCCAGATTATAGCGAATCTTGATGGCTCGACTGACGGAGAGTGGGACAAAGCCGCCGATCTCGCTCGACGCAATGCAAGGCGGGTCTGCAAAAGGTTTCGCTATTCAGATCGGCTCGAATGGCCACGCTGAGTCGCTTTCTCTGGATAGAAAGTTACCGCCCCCCATCGTAAAGATGCCACCTCCGATCAGCCGCATGGACGACTGATCAACTATCCTTGCCTTGCCCCATCAACAGCGCCGCGCTGCTCAATACTTGTAGGACTGCCCGCCATCTATGGGAATGGTCGCGCCATTGATAAACGGCGCCTCGCCGGAAAGCAGAAACGCGACTAGCGCCGCTACCTCCTCTGGTCGGCCAAAGCGTTGCATCGGATTGACCGATACGAACTGTCGGCCAGTTTCTTCCCAATTGTCCCCGCCGATCTGGCGCAGCGAACCTTCGACCATTGCTGTCATGATCGCGCCGGGCGCGATGGCGTTGATCTGTACGCCGTACTGGCCATACTCGACTGCCGAGTTGCGGGTGAGTCCGACGACGCCGTGCTTGGCCGCAGCGTAACCGCTCTGATTGCCGACACCGCGAATGCCACCAACGGAGGCCGTGTTGACGATCGCGCCAAAGCCCTGCTCGCGCATAACCCTGAGCACGGCTGCCATCCCGAAGAACACACCATCAAGGTTGATCGATATCACCCGATGGAACTCGTCGGCGCCGAAATTTTCGGTCAGGTTCTGCCGACCCTCGATCCCTGCGTTGTTGAAAAACCCGTCGATGCGACCGAACTCGGCCAGCGTGGCATCGACGTAGGCCTGCACTTGCTCCACATCCGCCACATCAGCCTTGATCAACCTGGTCCGGGTTGCTTCGGGCAAGCTTGCCCTTGTCGATTCCAGCCAATCCTCGCGCAGATCGACCAAGGCAAGCGCTGCACCCTCTTCGGCCAACCGCTGCACGGTCGCCAGCCCCAGACCTGAGCCAGCACCTGTGACAATCACGACCTTGTCGTTGAAACGCATGTCCTCTTCCCTTTTTTGCACTTTGCTGATGCAGCCTATCGTTCGATCGTGATCAGGCGAACCAGCACATTGCGCAGGTTTACCGGACAAGCATCCGTACTTCGCGCAAATCGCCGGTGAAGGCGCTGTCCTGCACCCGATAATCAGGACTGACCGCGCTGATGCGGTCAAGCCCGATGTCCAGCCCTTCGGTGTGCGAAAGCCAGCCCGCCACTGTGCGACCCAGCCTTCCAGAACCAACCGCCTTGCCATCTACGTACAGGGTCAAAGTGCCCGGCGTGCCGGGCATTGCCTTGTCGGCGGTGAACTCGGCAGACAGCGTGTGCTTGCCCTCGGTAACCGGGTTGTCGGACGCGATGGTAAAGGCGTCGACCCCCACGGCGTTGTAGTGGAACGTCGGCTTTCCATCCTTCAGGTAGAAACTGTAGCCCCCGAAACGCCCGCCTTGCGCGATCATCACGCCGTTCGTGCTGCCGCCTGCGGTAACATCGGCATCGATGCGAAAGCTCTTGCCGATGGTGTGCGGCGCTGCATCTTCGGCGATGGTTGCTGTGCCGGGGCGATAGGTGAAGCTGGTGCGATAGGCTCCGAGCGAGGGCCGCCCTTCTGTCCCCTGGCTGTAATCGTGGATAGGCAAGATATTGTTCTTTGCGGCTTCCGCCCAAAACAGGTCCTGCATCTCCTTGAGCTTGGCCGGGTTCTTCTTTGCCAAATCCTTGGCCGTGGTGAAATCACTGTCGAGATTGAACAGCGACCATTCGCGCTGGTCTGGCCCGACCGTCAGCTTGCGATCGCCCGCAGCACCCGCTTCCCATGCCGCGCGCTTCGGCAATGTGCCGGCCATCCAGCCATCCTTGTAGATGCCGAAGTTCTCCATCATCTCATAGATCTGCAGGCGGCGGGCAGAAGGCGCGGCGCCCTGCTGGAACGTGTACCCCAGGCTGATCCCGTCCACCGGTTGCTGCTTCACGCCCTTGACCATTGCGGGTGATGTGACGCCAACCGCTTCAAGCACCGTCGGCGCGATATCGCTGACATGCGCATACTGTGATCGGACCACGCCCTTTTCGGTAATGCGCTTCGGCCAGGAAACCACCATGCCATTGCGAACGCCGCCTGCTTGTGAAGCAACCTGCTTCCACCACGGGAATGGCGCGTTCGTTGCCCAGGCCCAAGCCGCCGGGAAATGGTTGTACAACTTCGGCCCACCGATATCGTCGATGTGCGCCAACTTCTCCGCCATTGTTTCTTTGCGGCCCGTAATCGAGGATTGCTCGTAGAGCAGTCCTTCCGGCCCACCTTCAGCGCTGCTGCCATTGTCGCCCTGAATGTAGATGATAAGGGTGTTATCCAGTTCACCTGTCTCGCGGATCGCATCAACAACGCGACCAGTCTGGAAGTCAGAATAGGAGACGCTGGCGGCATAAGCCTCCATCAGGCGCGAATAGAGCTTCTTCTGATCAGCGTTCAGCGTGTCCCATGCGGGCAGAGAAGCCGGACGGGGCGAAAGCTGCGAGTTCGCCGGAATGATGCCCATGCGCTTTTGGCGGACGAACGTTTCTTCGCGCAGCTTGTCCCAGCCTTGATCGAACTTGCCCCGGAACTTGTCGAGCCATTCCTTCGGCGCATGATGCGGCGTGTGGGCGATGCCCGGCGCGTAGTACATGAAGAACGGCTTGTCCGGCGCAGCAGCCTGCTGGATGCGCATCCACTTGATGGCGTGATCCGCCATGTCCTTCTCGAAGAAGTAGTTCGGATCGTCGTGCGGTGGCTCGACTGGCAGCGTGTTCTCAACGATGCTCGGCTGCCACATCGATGTGTCGGCAGACAGGAAGCCATAAAAGTATTCAAAACCAAGCCCGGTGGGCCACTGGTCAAAGGGGCCTGCTGCGCTGGTTTGCCATTCCGGCGTCAGGTGGTTCTTGCCGAACATGGCGGTGTTGAAGCCGTTTTCCTTCAGGACTTCGGCCACGGTCGCGGCGGATTCCGGGATGACCGAAGTATACCCTTCATATCCGGTCGGAATATTGGTGACGTTACCCATGTTGACATTCTGGGGCAGCCGTCCTGTCAGCAGCGATGCGCGAGTGGGTGAGCAAAGTGCGGTGGTATTGAACCGGTTGTAGCGCAGGCCGGTCTGGGCAAGCGCGTCGAAGGTTGCGGTAGGCACGGCCCCTCCGAAGGCGCTCGTCACGCCAAAGCCGACGTCGTCGGTCAGAATCACGAGGACATTGGGCGCGCCTTTCGGCGCTTGCCGTTGCGACGGCCACGACGGCGCATGAGACTCCTGGACCGTCCTGCCGACCTTGCCTGCCATCGGATCAATCGCTGCATCCTGTGCGAGCACGAAAGACGGTGCAAGCAAAACTGCGATGGCGGAAGCGCCGCAAAGCCGACGCTTGCTGGCGGCCGAACGGAGAGCTGAACGGATCACGCGCATCACGGGAACCTCTCTTTGGAAATCTGGAAAAAGTCCCGGTCGCCCCCTGTCCGCAGAAGGGCGTGCGACCGGGCAGGGAGGAACTCAGTATTTGAAAGTGGCTTGCAGCATCACGGTGCGGGGAAGTCCGGCATAACCGATCTGGTCTGCCAACACGCCAGCCAAGGTTCCCGTGCCGGCACCGGTATTCGGCGCATCAATCCCGCCGACGGCATAGAACTTGTTCGTCAGGTTCTTGCCGATCAGTGCCAGTTGCCAGCGATCATCCTCGGTCGACAGGCGGACTGTGCCATCGATGGTCAGGTAGCTGTTCTGGCGCGAAGCAGGATTGCCAAAGGCCGATGCAATGTAGGAACTCGAATAGCGCGCATCAGACGAAAGCCCGATCTTGAACCCGCTGCTCACGGCAGTTTCGTAATTGAAACCGAACGTCGCAGTCCATGCCGGGGCGTTGGCCGTGGCCTGACCCTTCAGGTTCTGGCGGTTGGCCACAGTATCGGTCGCGGCATTGAACGGTCGGCTCGATCCGTTTGCGGTGCCGTCATTCACGTAAACCAGGTTACATCCCGCCGCCCGGGTCTGGCCTGCATAGCATGGCGCAAGCGGGGCATCGCCGTATCGGGCCTTGTTGTAGTTCAGGATCGCATGAAGGTTGAGGCCATCAATCGCGCGCGGCGCGAACTCCATCTCCAGTTCGACACCCTTGGTGGTGGCCGAGCCTGCATTGATCGTGGTGAAGGCAAAGATGTCCGATCGAAGGAAATCGAGCTGCAGGTTGGTGTATTTGAAGTGATATGCCGACAGGTTCAGCTTGAGCTGGCGGTCCAGCAGCAGCGTCTTGATGCCCGCTTCGAAGCCTTTTGCCTTTTCAGGTGAAAATTCGAAGTCAGCAACGCCAGCGCTCGGGCTGAGAATACCGGAATTCGAGAAGCCACCCGATTTGTAGGCCGTGCGATAGGCGGCGTAGATGTTGATGTCGCTGGTCGGCTTGAAGCTGATCGTCGCCTCGGGTGACCAGTCGTCGAATGTCAGATCGGAATTGACCGTCACGCCCGGCAGGAAAATGCCCTGCGTTACCCGGATCGGGTGCGAATAGGGCTGCACGAAGTAGCTCTTCTTCGTCTCGTGCGTATAACGGACACCGCCCGTGATCTCGACCTGCTCTGTCGGCTTTACGATAGCCTGCCCGAATGCAGCAAAGGTTTCGCCATCAGTCTGGCTGTCCTTGCTGTTCGCCAGATAGCGCTGGTACGGTTGCGGCGCCCGGCTGTTTTCAAGGCCGCCCGACGCGGTGAACGCAAGATAATCGCGCTTCGTCTTCTGATAGTAGCCGCCGATCATGCCGTTGAACATGCCGTCGAACGAGGTTGTTGCGCGCAGTTCTTCGGAAAACGCATGGAACGTGGACCATTCGGTCGCGTTCACCCCGGCAGGGCCTGAGCGCGATACAACGTCGCCATCAAGCTGGAAGACGTTCTTGTTCCAGTTGTAGTTGGTGACAGAGTTGATCGTGACGTTGTCGAGATCGTACTGGAGATTGGCGTTGATCGCCCAGCTCTTGTACTGGTTGCCGAGCGAACCATCGGCGTTGGAATAGGGCGTTACCGCTGCAATCGCCGCCGGGAACTTGTTGCCTGATGACTGGAACGCGCGTGCGCAGGGAATGGCCGGATTGCCAGCAGACTTGCCGGTGGGGCAACTGTAAATCACCGCACCCGCTGCCGGGTTGTCATTCCGGTTGTCGCCATAGTTGGCCTTGATCGTGGCGGTGAAATCCGCCGTCGGCTCCCACTTCACCGTGCCACGGATATAGAACTCCTTGCCACGGCCATCGCCGGCAGCGTCCGCCGAATGGTTCGTGGGGGTGACGACCTGTGCAGTGGAGGTGCGATCGGTAGTCGGATAGATTTGCGTCGCCCCAATTTGCTTGAAGTAACCGCGATTGGACTTCGTGCCACGCACCGCAATGCGCACACCCAGGGTATCGCTCAGCGGTGCCGAAACGATGGCTTCGCCCACGATCTGACGCGCCTTGAACTCGTATCCTGCACGAGCGATCACCTCGAGGCGGTCGCCCGGATCGGCGGTCGTGATCGACACGACGCCCGCAGTTGCGTTCTTGCCGAAGAAGAGCGCCTGCGGCCCCTTCAGAATTTCCAGCCGTCCGAGGTCGAAGAAGCCTTCGTTGATGGTGCGGCCCTGTCCGTAGTAAGCGCCATCCACGATGACCGCGACGGATTGCTCAAGGCCGATCGAAGTCGCGTTGGAGCCTATGCCGCGCATCACCAGCGTTGCGCCCGCACCGCTCGGGGCCCTGCCGATCGCAAACGATGGCGTTGCCACCGAGACACGTTCGAGGCTGGTGAGATCATACCGATTGAGCGTCTCGGCCGAAATTGCGGTAACGGAAACCGGCACCTGTTGGGTCGTTTCGACCCGCTTGCGGGCGGTCACCACGATATCCTGAATGCCGCCCTGCTCGTCGGCCTGCGGTTCCGTGTTCGTTCGATCCTGCGCAATAACCGGTGAAGCGAGGCCCAGGATCGTGCCTGACATCAGGGTAATGAACGCGGCCTTTGAACGCCACTGACTCAGGTGTTCCATACGACTCCCCTCTTCCCAAAAGCTGGCCCCGCACGATTCTCCGTGCTGGTGGCAAGCCCATATGACCAGACGCATACAAATAACGCACCTGACTTTTTGAAGAGCCGAAAATTCAGCGCAATTTCCCTGAAAATCGCGATTCTGATGCAGAAATTAGCGATTCTGCTAACTCGTTTGCGTCATTTTTAGTGAAAACTGCTGGAGCGATAATCGCACGTGCGTTAATGCTGCCGGATGGACCAGAACGACACCGTGTACGCCCCACTTGAGGATGCGGAAGCTGCCGACAGCAAGATCCAGCTCATTCTGACCGGCGAAAAGCTTTTCGCTGAGCGCGGGTTCGAAGGCGCTTCGCTGCGGGAAATTGCGAGCGCAGCAGGCCACGGCAACAACAATGCCGTCCGGTATCACTTTGGCTCAAAGCAAGGCCTGATCCAGGCCATCTTCCGATTCCGGGTCATTCAGATGGAACCGATCCGCGCCAGACTTCTCGCAAAGCTGGAAAAGGATGGCTTGCTGGGTGACGCCCGATCCCTGCTGGAAGTAATCCTGCTCCCGTACCTGACCCTGCGCGCGCCGGACGGGACAATTTCCTATCCGGCATTCCTGATGCAATATCTGCTGCATGATCGCCCCAAGGGGGTTGAGCACGTCGCCGACGAGGCCGGTGCATTGTCCGCTGCCCTGAACCGGGCCCTGGCCCTCATCGAAGCGCGAATTTTCTTTCTTGATAAGACCACTGCTGATCGCCGCCTGCTGAGTGCCTCGACCATTTTCATTTCTGCGGTGATAAGCGCCGAGAACCGAATTCCTCAACTGTCAGCAAACGATTATCGCGCCGTCATCAATGATACGATGGACCAATGCGCGACCGTGCTTACCCTTTCGCCGCAAAGAACCCGATCATGCTTGATGACCGATCCCGAGATACAGGCAGGTCTGAAGTCCTAAGCTGACCATGCGAATATGCATGTCTTCTGCTCAACCAGACCATATTGATCGGGCGAAGATAAGAATTGGATGATCACTGTTTGAAAATTTTTGATTCGATGTCTCCAACTGCTCGGGTCAATGGAAGTCACGTGATTTCGGAATGACGCGCACGTCGCGTGGATTCCATGCACGGGACACATCCATGTGAGAGGCAATGCTGACTGACATCGTGTCCTCTTTACCAAGCCGGTCAAGCAGGGCAGTGAGCGACCAGTCAATCTGCGGTTCCGGCACGATGAACTTGCCGAGCAAATCTCCGGAATGCCCCATCGCCTCGTCATGACCCAACCTGTGATAACGCCAGCGAAGATCGAGAAGCTAGCCTTGCTCCTGCAGGATAAACTGGATCACGGTCGGCCTGATCTGCGCCAGGCGTATGCCCGGCTGTGGCTCAGCGAAGTGTGCGGAACGACAGGGGTATCCGCATCAGCGGCTCAAAGTCGCGCTAGCACGAAGCGCTGCAGCAAACGTAGCCAAAACCACGCCCGAAGTTCTCTCTTTTGTTCGAAAATGGTGCGCCCGACAGGATTCGAACCTGTGGCCCCCAGATTAGGAATCTGGTGCTCTATCCTGCTGAGCTACGGGCGCGCCCGCGTTTCCTTTAGCAGCGCCACGCGCGCTGGCAACGCTGTTTCAGTTAGCTTCCTCGGGTGGAACGATCGGTACGAGAAGCGGCATGACGGCGACGCCTTCGTCGATCAGTTCGCGCGCCTCGTCTGGCGTAGCCTTGCCGTGGATCGGGGCGGCGTCCTTTTCGCCATAGTGCATGGCGCGCGCGTCTTCCGCAAAGTTCTTGCCGACCCATGTCGATGATTTGATCGCTTCGGCCTGCATCGCAGCAACGGCTTTCAGCATCGCAACCGCTTCGGGCGGCAGTGGTGGGTTGGCCATTGCTGCGGGTGCGGATTCCGCCTTCGCGACGGGAGCGGGCATCTGGTTACCCTTGCGCCCCACGTTGGGCGCCATCACCGCCTTGATCACCTGCCCCGCCCCGCACGAAGGGCATTGCACCAGCCCGCGCGCACGCTGATCCTCATAGTCGGCAGACGAGCCGAACCACCCTTCGAAACGATGCCCCAGCGGCTCACATTGCAGATCGAAGACAATCATGCCGTCGATCTAGGGATTTCGCGCTTGTTGGCAAGGCTTGGCAACTGCCCGCGTACTTCAGTGGTCCGGGCCGGATCGATCATGGCAAAACCCAGCGATGTGCCCTCGCCGCCATCGTAAACCACATCGCCCCACGGATCGACGACGAGCGAATGGCCATAAGTCTCCCGTCCGTCTTCATGATGCCCGCCCTGCGCCGCAGAAATAACCCACGCGCTTGCCTCGACCGCGCGCGCGCGCTGCATCAGATGCCAGTGCGCCTTGCCGGTGGGCACGGTGAACGCCGCCGGGATGCGGATCGCGTCACAGCCTTGCCGCCCCAGTTCCTCGAACAGTGCCGGGAAACGCACATCGTAGCAGATCGCAAGGCCGAGCCTGCCGACAGGGCATTCTACCGTCACTACCTGCTCACCCGGCGTATAGGCCGCCGATTCCCGCCAGGTTTCACCCGTCGCCAGATCGACATCGAACATGTGGATCTTGTCGTAACGCGCAGCGATTTCTCCGTCCGCGTCGATCACAAATCCACGATTGGCCCATTTTCCATCGTCACGAAGGACTGCGAGCGAGCCGAGATCGATCCAAAGCCCCAGTTCCCGCGCGGCTTTGCGCGCAGCACCGAGCACAGGATTGTCGTGCTCGGTCACAATGTTCGGCATCGCTCTGGCGCGGTTCCTGTCAAGCAGGCCACACATTTCGGGTGTGAACAGCATCGTCGCGCCGTTATCCGCCGCCTTGTGCGCCGCATCGACGATAGATGCGGCATTGGCCTGCGGATCGATACCGCTGGTCATCTGGAATAACGCGACCTTAGCCGGGCCGCGAGGGCCTTCCACGGTCACAGCCCCAGCATCGCGTCCAGTTTGCCCTGCGCATTCAACGCCGCAAGTTGATCTGATCCGCCAATATGTTCTCCGTCGATGAAGATTGACGGCACAGTCATATGATCGGGCGCGCGTTCCAGCATCTCGGCTTTCTTCGGCCCGCCCATCGTCACATCGAACTCCTCGTAAGTGACACCCTTCCCATCAAGCAACTGCTTTGCACGGACACAGTAGGGGCAGCCCCACTTCGTATAGATTTCGACCTTCGGCGTGTTGGACATGATCACCTCTCAAAGGGGGGCTTGAAAACCGCTTTTCGCTAACACACATGGTTTTTCGTGTCATGCGCCGCAAGGCGGGCATGGCCGCAAAACCGCTGATGCGGGCGCCGGATGACCGGGTTCGCAAAGGCAAGTGCAGATTGCTCAAGCATTGAGGATATTGCCATGAACCGTTTCGATTTTTCCCCCTACCGCCGCACCACCGTGGGTTTCGATCGCCTGTTCGATCTGCTCGAACGCCAGGCCCGCGCCAATGCTGGCGATAACTATCCCCCCTTCAATATCGAGCGCAGCGGCGATGAATCCTATCGCATCACGCTCGCCGTCGCTGGTTTCAAGTCTGAAGATATCGACATTACCGCGCAGCAGAACCTGCTCGTGGTAAAGGGCCAGAAGCCCGAACCGAGCGATCGCGAGTACCTGCACGTCGGCATCGCCAATCGCGGCTTCGAACGCCGCTTCGAGCTGGCCGATTTCGTCCGCGTCGAAGCGGCCGATCTGGCTGACGGTCTGTTGACAATCGATCTCGTGCGTGAAGTGCCCGAAGCGATGAAACCGAAGAAGGTGCTGATCGGGGCGCAGAACCCGCTGAAGGTCATCGAAGGCGATAACACCGCCGCCGCCTGATCCGGTATAAAACAAACGAAGGGCGGATCGTAAGGTCCGCCCTTTACGTTACCAGGCCTCGGCCACGTCGATCAGCGCATCGCGGTCAAGGATTGTCACGCGGCCACCTTTCAACGCGACCATGCCGTTTTCCGCCCAGGCTGAAAGCTGGCGGTTGATCTGCTCGCGCGACATGCCGGCAAAGTTGCCAAGCTCCCCCTGACTCAGTGCGATCTTGAGCTGGTTTTCGTTCCCCGCGCCCTCCCCCATCATCAAGCGTAGCAGAAAGCGGGCAAGGCGCGGACCGGATGTATAGGCGCGATCTGCCTCAATCACGGCGTTGTTCTGCCGCAGCCGCCGGGCCATCGCCTTCAGCAGACGCAGTGCCAGCCCTTTGTGCTTCTCGATAATGTCGGAAAACGCGCCGTGCGTGAGGATCAGCGCCTCTACCGGATCAATCGCTTCCACTGTAGCCGTGCGTTCGCCGCCATCGAGAAAGGCGATTTCGCCCAGAACGTGCCCCGGCTCGGCATAGTCGAGGATGATTTCGCGCCCATTGGCCGCCACCATGCTGACGCGGGCAAGGCCTTTGAGCACGATGAACAGCGTGCGGCCTTTCTCACCCTGATTCATCAGCACCTGTCCGGGCTTGAACGCCCGCGTCTGCCCACGGGCAATAACGTCGGAAAGCTCCGCTTCCTCGCAATCCGCAAAGAGGCTTTGCGCCGTCAGTGCCTCAGCCAGCTTTGCCGCGTCCATCACACCGTCCCCTGAATACTCGCGCGCGCAAATAATCAGGGAACGACGCTATTGACCAGTGATTTTGCGCACCTTCAGACGAGGCGCGCCTGTTTCACCGCCGCAGCAATGAAGCCTGCGAAAAGTGGATGTGGTTCGAACGGCCTGCTCTTCAGCTCGGGATGGAACTGCACGCCGATAAACCACGGGTGGTCAGGGCGCTCGACGATTTCGGGCAGCAGTCCGTCGGGCGACATGCCGGAAAACACCAGCCCGCCCTTTTCGAGCCGCTCCTTGTAGGCGACGTTCACTTCATAGCGGTGGCGATGACGCTCGCTGATCTCGGTCGCGCCATAGACATTCGCGATATGGCTGTTGCCCGCAAGCTGCGCCTGATAGGCACCAAGGCGCATCGTGCCGCCCAGATCACCACCTTCGGAACGCTTCTCAAGGCCTTCGGAGGTCATCCATTCGGTGATGATGCCCACCACCGGCTCGTCGGTCGGGCCGAACTCGGTCGATGAAGCGTTGGCGATGCCCGCCGTGTTCCGCGCACCTTCGATGCAGGCCATCTGCATACCCAGACAGATACCAAAAAACGGCACGCCGCGTTCACGCGCGAACCGCACCGAAGCGATCTTGCCCTCGGTCCCGCGCTCACCAAAGCCACCGGGCACCAGAATGCCGTGCATCGGCTCCAGCGCGGCCGCGATCTCGGAATCGTCCTTCTCGAACAGTTCCGCATCGAGCCACTGGATACGCACCTTCACGCGATTGGCCATGCCACCGTGGACAAGTGCTTCATTCAGCGATTTGTAGGCATCCTGCAGGCCGACATACTTGCCCACGACGCCGATGGTCACTTCGCCTTCGGGGTTCTGGTGACGATCGACAATATCGTCCCACCGCTTCAGATCCGGCGATGGCGCGGTCAGCCCGAAGTGGCGCAGCACTTCGCTGTCTAGGCCTTCGGCGTGATACTGCAAGGGCACCGCATAAATGCTCGAAGCATCGAGCGCCGGGATAACCGCCGATTTGCGCACGTTACAGAACTGGGCAATCTTTGCGCGTTCGCTTTCGGGGAGCGGCTTTTCGCACCGGCACAGCAGGATGTCGGGCTGAATGCCAAGCCCGGTCAACTCACGCACCGAATGCTGCGTCGGCTTGGTCTTCAGTTCGCCCGCTGCCGCGATATAGGGCACCAAGGTAACGTGGACGAAGCAGGTTTCATCCCGCATCTCGTTGTGCAACTGGCGCAGCGCTTCGATAAAGGGCAGGCCTTCAATGTCGCCCACCGTGCCGCCGATTTCGCAAAGCACGAAATCCAGATCTTCGGTTTCAGCCTGCGCGAAATCCTTGATCGCGTCGGTCACGTGCGGAATCACCTGCACGGTCGCGCCCAGATAATCGCCACGGCGCTCCTTGGCGATGATGTCGCGATAGATGCGGCCAGAGGTAATGTTGTCCGCCTGCCGCGCCGAAACGCCGGTAAAGCGTTCATAGTGCCCAAGGTCGAGGTCCGTCTCAGCCCCGTCGTCGGTCACATAGACCTCGCCGTGCTGATAGGGGCTCATCGTTCCCGGATCGACGTTCAGATAGGGATCGAACTTGCGGATGCGCACGCGAAATCCGCGTGCCTGCAGCAGAGCCGCGAGGCTCGCTGCCATGAGTCCTTTGCCGAGCGAGGAAACCACGCCGCCGGTGATAAATATGTACCGCGCCATGGGAGTCGGGCCTTAGCGTCAGAGGTTGCAATTGCGCAAGCGGTTGCGGCTGAAATCTTCACCGCAATCCACAAGCATCGTGTACTCGGCATTGACCGAACGCAAAAGCAAAGCCGCCCCGCAACCTTATCGGAAGCGGGCCGACTGCCTTTGCGGTTGGAAAAGCCTTACTGAGCGGCTGCGCCACCCAGCGGATCATTGGCCGGCGCCGCAGCCGGAGCAGCAGCCGGTTGGCCGCCCTGCGCCGGAGCCAGCGGATCAGCCGCAGGCGCGTTCTGCACCGGCGCGACCCGCTCAAGCGACGTGTCGATTTCGCGGCTCGACGTTGTGCCCACCGCCAGCGCCGCCAGCGTAATGCTCAACACCACGAAAGCGGTCGCCAGAATCGTCGTCATCCGGGTCATGAAATCAGCCGCGCCGCGTGCCGACATGAACCCGGCAGGGCTTCCGCCCACGCCAAGGCCACCGCCTTCGGACTTCTGCATCAGGATCACCACGACGAGCAGCGCCGCGACAATCGCCTGAACCACGGTGAGGAAAATGAATAGCGACATGAATCTCTACCCTTGGCGCCAAAGGGCGCAGGAATTTCCGGCCATGTAGGCGCGGGAACGCTGCGGCGCAAGCCACGGCATTTCTGCGGCGGTCAGGCTTCCCCGGTTCCGGCCGCAGCCACGATCGGCAGGAACGCCTCCGCAGTCAGGCTCGCGCCGCCCACAAGAGCGCCACCTACACCGTCTGCCGCCAGCAATTCCGCGGCGTTTCCGGCGTTGACCGAGCCGCCATAAAGGATGCGCACCTTCGCACCGGTTTCACCATAAAGCGCCAGCAGTCGCTCACGGATCGCCGCGTGCATCGCAACCACATCGGATACGGCAGCAACCCGCCCCGTGCCGATCGCCCAAACCGGCTCATAGGCCACAGCGACCTTGCCCGCTGCAACCGCATCACCTGCCACATCAGCCGATGGCAACGAATGATCGATCTGTCCGGCCACCACGGCTTCGGCCTTGCCCGCGTCACGCTCTTCCAGCGTTTCGCCCACACAGACAATGATGCCAAGGCCTGCGGTAAGCGCGGCTTCGGCCTTGGCCTTCACCACGGCGTCGCTCTCCGCGTGATCCTTGCGGCGCTCGCTGTGCCCCACGATCACCACGTCCGCACCGGTATCGACCAGCATGGCAGCCGAAACATCGCCGGTATGCGCGCCCTTGGCCTGAGCATGGCAATCCTGCCCGCCCACGCCCATCGCGGTCACCGCCTCGCGCAGCGCGCCGATCAGCGTGAAAGGCGGGGCAAGCGCCACCTGCACATCGGGATAGCGCGCCGCCGCCCGGTCAATCGCACGGGCTTCGGCCAGCATGGCGCGGCTCCCGTTCATCTTCCAGTTGCCAACGATATATGGACGATGCGGCATGATCAGCCCGTTCCCCTAATTAGTCCCTGAAGGTACATTCGATTTGGGTCAAATTTCCCTGAGTCGTCGGGCGGCTATCAAACCCGGACCGATTCTGCAAAACGCCTGATCGCATAAATCCGCAATTGTGACAGGGGATTGTCATGCGCGGCGCGCCGCAACAGGCTGCCTACGCCCCATTGCGGGATTTGCGTTTGGCTCCTAAGGCATCCGCAAATTGCCATTTTGCGCTCTGCTGCGTGCCGTAGCTGCGCCTTAGTAAAAGAGACGAAGACCCCCCAATGCTCGGCTTCTTCCGCTCCATGCTCAAATCCCGCATCGGCGCTGCCGTTGCGTTGGTATTCCTTGGCCTGATCGCGCTTGCCTTTGCCAGTGCCGATGTCACCGGCAGCGGCTTTGGCGGCATCGCCGGGGGGGACCGCGCCGCCAAAGTGGGATCGAGCCGCGTCGGCACCGCCGAACTGGGCAAGGCGCTGACCAACGCTTTCGAACAGGAACGCCAGCGCCAGCCCGGCCTGACGATGCAGCAGTTCCTTGATGCGGGCGGCATGGAATCGGTGCTCACCGGCCTGACGGATCGCCTCGCCATTGCCGAATGGGGCAAACGGCACGGCATGATTTCCAGCGACCGTCTGGTCGACAGCGAAATCGTCAAGATCCCGGCGTTTCAGGGCGTCGACGGCAAGTTCAGCCAGACAACCTATGAACAACTTCTTGCCCAGCGCGGGCTGACCGACAAGGAAGTGCGCAAGGATCTGGGCCAGGGCCTGATCGCACGCCAGTTGCTGCTGCCTGCTGCCTTCGGCGCGCAGATGGCCGATGAAGCCGTACAGCGCTACGCTGCGCTCCTTACCGAAAAGCGCGTAGGCACGATCGCCACGATCCCCTCGCTCGCTTTCGCTCCCGCCTCGCCGCCCGATGCCAACACACTCAGCGCGTTCTACAACGCCAACAAGGGCCGCTACATGCAGCCCGAACGGCGCACGATCCGCTATCTGGTGGTCGATGAAGCCAGCCTCAAGACGGTTCCCGCACCGACCGAGGCGGAAGTCGCCAACCGCTACAAGCAGAACTCTGCCGTCTACGCGCCGTCTGAACAGCGCACCGTAACGCAGGTCATCGTGCCTACCGAGGCCGCCGCCAAGGCGCTTGCCGCCGAAGTCGGCAGCAATGGTTCGCTGGATACGGCCGCCCGTGCCAAGGGCCTCGTCCCCAGCAAGCTCGAAAACCAGACCCGCGAAACGCTCGCCAACCAGACAGCAAAGACCGTGGCCGATGCCGCCTTCGCCGCAGCGCAGGGCAGTGTTGCCGCACCTGCAAAGTCGGCCATCGGCTGGCACGTGGTGAAGGTCGATGCGGTCAATCGCAACGCCGGAAAGACGCTGGATCAGGCCCGCGCTGAAATCGTCACCGCGCTTACGCTTGAAAAGCGCCGCGCCGCCTTGTCCGACCTTGCCGCACAAGCCGAACAGGAAATCGATGGCGGCACCGGCCTTGCCGATATCGCCAAGACGCTGAACCTCACCGTCGCCACCACCCCGGCGCTAACCGCCGATGGTAGCATCTACGGCAAGCAGGGCGAAAAGGTCGCCGCTGACATTGCCCCGCTGGTTCAGGCCGCCTTTGCGATGGAGCGTGAAGGTGAGGCCCAGCTTGCCGAAATCAAGGCCGGTGAAAAGTTCGCGATCTTCGACGTTGGCCAGCTTACCCCAGCCACCCCTGCCCCGCTCGATCAGATCAAGGCCACCGTTGGTCGTGACTGGGCGGTTGATCAAGGTTCGGCAAAGGCCAAGGCTGCTGCCGACAAGATCCTTGCCGCGCTGAACAAAGGCACCCCGATGGCCGATGCACTGAAACTGGCAGGCGTTGCCCTGCCCGCTCCACAAGCCGTCGATCTTCCCCGCGCCGCGCTGAACCAGATGCAGGGTCAGGTGCCCGCCCCCCT
Organism: Novosphingobium sp.; assembly: GCF_049240505.1. Classification (GTDB taxonomy): domain Bacteria; phylum Pseudomonadota; class Alphaproteobacteria; order Sphingomonadales; family Sphingomonadaceae; genus Novosphingobium. Next base: position 2,244 of record NZ_JBMLSM010000124.1, on the reverse strand, counting down.
CGCGCTCCTCTTCGCGATGGCCAAGGGCAGCAACAAGCGCCTCGAAGGGCCAGACAAGCAGGGCTGGTATCTTGTATCGTTGAAAGACATTGTGATTGGCAATGTGAAGCGTGGTGATCAGGTCTTTGCACAGGCCGCGCGCTCTTTCGCGGCTGACAGCGGCGATGAATACGCCCAGCAGCTGCGGTCTGCCATCCGCAAGGACGTCGGCGTCGAACGCAACGAGGCCGGAATCAAGGCCGTCCGCGATCAGTTGACCGGCGCCAACGCACAGTAAAGCCCAGTAACGTCATGACCACCGCAACCGCCGAACCGACAACTGCGCTACCCGATAACCACGGCCCCGCGCTCGCCCAGCTTTCCGCCGGGAAGCCCGCGCTGGTCTGGCGCAAGCTGATCGTCGACACGGAAACGCCAGTTGGCGCAGCGCTCAAGCTGATGGAGAGCGGACGCGGCGATTTCCTGCTCGAATCCGTGCAGGGCGGCGAAGTGCGCGGGCGCTACAGCCTGCTCGGCATAGACCCCGATCTGGTCTTTCGCGCCACTGGCTCCAGCGCAGAAATCAACCGCATCTGGCGGCATGACAAAGCTGCATTTGCCCCGCTGCCCGGCGATGCGCTAACCGAACTGCGCGGCCTTGTTGCTGCGTGCCGAATCGACGTGCCCGCCGCGCTGCCGTCAGCCCTGGCCTGCCTCGTCGGCTATTTCGGCTACGAAACCATCGGCCTCGTCGAAAAGCTGCCACGCGCGCCCCAGAGCGATCTGGTCCTGCCCGACATGCTGTTCACCCGCCCCACCGTGGTGCTGGTGTTCGACCGCCTGTCCGACGAACTCTTCGCCATTGCCCCGGTGTGGGCCGAAGGCGGCACGCCCGAACATCTGCTCGAAGCCGCCGCCGAACGGATCGATGGTGCCTTGCGCAAACTGGCCGATCCGGTCCCTGCCGAAACGCGCCTTGCACAAGCGGTAGACGTCACGCCGCAACCGGTCATGCCCGCATCGAACTATGCCTACATGGTCACCCGCGCGAAGGACTATATCGAAGCAGGCGACATCTTTCAGGTGGTCATCGCCCAGCGCTTCACCGCGCCCTTCCCGCTGCCCCCGATCGCGCTTTACCGCAGCTTGCGTCGCATCAACCCTTCGCCCTTCCTCTATTTCCTCGACATGCCGGGCTTCGCGCTCACCGGCTCCAGCCCGGAAATCCTTGTCCGCATTCGTGACGGCGAAGTCACCATCCGCCCCATCGCCGGAACCCGCCCGCGCGGAAAGACGGCAGAGGAAGACCGCGCCAACGAGGTCAGCCTGCTCGACGATCCCAAGGAACGCGCAGAACACCTGATGCTGCTCGACCTTGGCCGCAACGATGTGGGCCGCGTGGCGAAGGCTGGCACGGTCAAGGTCACCGAAAGCTACACCGTCGAGCGCTACAGCCACGTCATGCACATCGTCTCGAACGTGGTCGGCCAGCTTGATATCAACCGCGCCGACAGCGTGGACGCCCTCTTCGCCGGCTTCCCCGCAGGCACCGTCAGCGGCGCGCCAAAGGTCCGCGCCTGCGAGATCATCGCCGAACTCGAACCCGAAACGCGCGGCGCCTACGCAGGCGGCGTCGGCTACTTCGCGCCCGATGGCTCGGTCGACAGCTGCATCGTCCTGCGCACCGGTATCCTTAAGGATGGCGTTCTCCACGTCCAGGCAGGCGCTGGCATTGTTGCGGACTCGAACCCCGAATACGAACAGCGCGAATGCGAAGCGAAGAGCGGCGCATTGTTTGCGGCGGCGCGTGAAGCCGTCCGTGTCGCCACAGAAGCGAAGTTTGGCCAATGATCCTCGTCATCGACAACTACGACAGCTTCACCTGGAACCTCGTCCACTACCTGATGGAAATGGGCGCGGAGGTTGAAGTCGTGCGCAACGATGCGCTCACTGCCGAACAGGCGATCAAGACCGGCGCGCAAGGGTTCCTGCTTTCGCCCGGTCCCTGCACGCCCAACGAAGCGGGCGTCAGTCTCGATCTCGTCGGCGCGGCGGCGGATGCCAAGCTGCCGCTGCTCGGCGTGTGCCTCGGCCACCAGTCCATCGGCCAGTATTTCGGTGGCAAGGTCGTGCGCGGTGGGTTGATGCACGGCAAGACCTCGCCGGTCACGCATGACGGCACCGGCGTGTTCGAAGGCTTGCCCAGCCCGTTCATCGCCACGCGCTATCACTCGCTGATCGTCACCGACATTCCCGATTGCCTCG
>NZ_JBMLSM010000123.1:0-21707 GCF_049240505.1 Novosphingobium sp. | reverse complement strand
CCACAGCCTCAAAAACAGACGGAAACTTGCCAATCTCAATCAGGACTATCTCGCACAACTCATCAGACAGAAAGAAAATCAACCTGAAACGATTCCCCTGGATCAGGGCTGTCCAACAAACTGCAGAAGCAACGTGGCCGTTGCTGGCCGCCTAAAGGGGGGAATCTGCGAAGCCGATTCACATGCAGAAGCCTTCACAGCATTCGGCTGTCTGCGAACGGATCGTCGAGATGCAACTCATCGATCCGCTGCATCGGGGCCAGATCGGCGGTGCTGGTCGCATGCGGCAAGTAGCTGCTCCCCCGGCTGATGCCGAGCTCCTTTCCTGCCAGCTCACTGGCAGGTCATCCTGACGGTCGATCATCGCCTTGCGCTCAGAAGGCCCATCTTGCCGACTGCCCCTTCCAGAAAACAGTTGACCAACGTCAGCTCTCCAATCGTGGCAGGGAGGGTCTTCACGTCGATGGCCGGTGTCTGTGGTTTGGCCTGCGCCTGGGAGCCGAACACCCCGACCGCCCTTGCCAGAAGCTGGTCCCGCCACTGCCTGATCTGGTTGGCGTGGAGGTCGAACTGCTGCGCCAGTTCTGACATCGTCTTCCCGCTCTTGATTGCAGCCAGCGCCGCTTTCTCCTTGAAAGCCGGGGTGTGGTTCCGGCGTGTTCGTCTTGCCATGTCGGCTCTTGTTCGCAGCGCATCCCATGCCGCTCTCAGGCAGAAATTCCATTTATCCCGGCTATCCAGAATCGCCGAGCCGCCTCTGCATGCGACCGGAAGCAAATCCTTTTCCTTCAGTAATTAACTATATTGCCCTCCAGATCGGCTGACAAATTGATCTTAAAATGTTATTCATCTTAATTGAGATACGTAATCGTTGAATCTGAAATTATTTTGTGACGAATTCGAGCGCGTTGTATTTTTTCCAGTTCTTGCAATGACGGATTTTTCACAATTTTAGGTGCTCACTATCGGTGAATTGTCAATGCACCTGTCTCCGGGTGGACATTGTCTTGAACCGCCTTGCAGTCACGAGACACGCATACGTGCATCGCCTCCTCGCCCGCCAGATTGCTGCTGCAACATCCGACAGCGGTTTGCTTGATGCAGACAGCCTGATTGCGCGCGTGTGCAAAAGCTATGAGGACCTTGACCGTGACCGCCGGATGACTGACCGCTCGATCGCTCTGATGATCGAGGAAAATGAAGCGCTGACCGGAGAGATCGAGACCAGGGCCCTGGCGCTCAAACTCCAGAACGACCGCTTCGTCGGAGCCATCGAAAGCCTGCCGCAGGGTTTGTGCCTTTATGACGCCGACAACCGGCTGGTCATGGCCAATCGACGATACGCCGAGCTTTACAGGCTTGACCCTAGCTTTGTTGCGCCAGGCGTACACCTGCTCGACGTCGTGTCCAATTCCGCCCAGCGCGGGATCTATGCTGAGGAGGCCGTTGTCGCCGATGCCACGGCAGCGCTCGCCGAAATTGCGGCGGAAGGGCACTGCGAGCGGGTTCGTCATCTGGCTGATGGCAGTGTAGTTCATATCACGTTCAACGGGCTCAAGGGTGGTGGCTGGATCGCGCTGCACAAGGATGTCACCAGTGAACGGCTGGCAGAGCAGCGACTGAAGGAAAACGAGCGACGCGTCAGCGATTTCCTGGCGACATCAGCAGACTGGTGCTGGGAAACAGACGCCGAGCACCGTTTCATCGATCCGGCGAGCTTCATGGGCCGCCCCGCAACTTTTGGCGCATTGAATTATATCGGAAAGCGCCGGATCGACCTGCCCGTCGAGCCTGACGACCGGCCTGTGCTCGAGCGGCACATGGCAGTCCTGGCGGCGCGGCAGCCGTTCCAGAACATGCTCTACCGCGTATCGAATGAGGACGGGAGCACTGCCTGGATCAGGGCCAGCGGCAAGCCTGTTTTCGACATAGCCGGCCAGTTCATGGGCTACCGCGGCAGTGCCTCGGACGTGACCGACGACATGGCAAAGCGCGAGCAGTTGTCCCGACAGCGCCTGTTCATGGAACGTGCGGAGGAGGTCGCCAAACTCGGTCACTGGAGCTGGAACGCGATAACTGGCGAGTCGGTCTGGTCTGAGTCAGTCTACGACATTCTCGATTTTGCGCCCGGTGACCGGACACCTGACCTGCGCAGACTGGCCGCGAAGGTGCATCCTGATGATCGCGCGTCGTTCGTCGCCGCGATGAAGGATCTGGAACTTGGCCGCACTATCATGGATCGAGAGTACCGCCACGTGCGCCCGAGCGACGGCGAATTGCGCTATTTCCAGCTCCGGGTGGACCTCGAACATACGCCAGTCGGCGAGTTCATCGGAACCTTCGGCATCATCCAGGACGTGACGGACCGCAAGCTGAGCGAACTGCAGCTTCAGCAACGTACAGAGCAGTTGACCGAAGCACAGAAGCTTGGAAGGACGGGCGACTGGAGCTGGCGGATCGGCGATGAGACGCTGTGGTGGTCGCCTCAGATTTTTCATCTGCTTGGGCTGGATCCGGCGAGCTTCTACCCGACGCGACGGGCAGTCCTGAAGCTTTATGTCGGCGATGGTGTGGATCGCGTCCTGCAATCCCAGGCGATCGTCGCCCGGGAGCTTGATGTGCGCAGTGTCGACGTCAAGATCCGCCGCGGTGACGGATCAACCGGTGACTTTGCCGTGACCAGCAAGGCCATCCTCGACAGAAACGGCAAGCTCGAAGGCTTTTCCGGCACGATCCAGGACATTACCGAGCGCAAGCAGGCAGAGGAACAGCTCGAGCAGCTGGCCTATTACGATCCTTTGACCGGACTTGCCAATCGCGCTCTGTTCCGTCGGCAGATTGATGATGTTCTAGAGCGAACCCATCGTTCCGGCGTCTCGGCAGCCCTGCTGCTGCTTGATCTTGATCGCTTCAAGGAGGTCAACGATTCGCTGGGCCACGCTGCCGGCGACGAATTGCTGGCCAAGATGGCCCACCTCCTCGGGCGCGTGATCGGGCGCGATTGCTTCCTGGCAAGGCTGGGTGGAGACGAGTTCGCGGTGATCATCCCCGATTGCACCGAAAGCGGCCTGACAGAACGGATTGCCCAGGACATCATTGCCGTTGTTTCCAAACCAGTCGAACTTGATCGCGGCGAGGTGCATATCGGCACGTCCATTGGCATTGTCCGGATCCCAAGTGACGGCAGGGATTCAGAGGAATTGCTGCGCCACGCCGATCTTGCGCTCTATCGTGCCAAGGAAGAAGGGCGCGGGCGCTTCGCATGCTTCAACAGCGACATGAACGACCTCGTGCAGCAGAAGACCGCGCTTGCACGTGATCTGCGTCATGCCGCTGCGGGCGGTTTCGGCCTTGAGACGCGCTATCAGCCGCAGGTCGAATTGGCATCCAACCAGGTCGTCGGCTTTGAAACGCTGATGCGCTGGAACCATCCGACGCGCGGCTACATTTCTCCGACCGAATTCATCCCAATCGCCGAAAGCTCCAGCCTGATCAGTGACATCGGGCTATGGATCATGCGCGAGAGCGCAGTGCAGGCGAAGCTCTGGCTGGATCTGGGTCACCCACCTCGCGAAGTCTCCGTCAACGTCTCAGCTGCGCAAATCTGGCAGACGGAGTTGGAAGACGATGTTGCTCGAATCCTTGATGAGACAGGCCTGCCACCGCATTTGCTTTGCCTCGAACTGACCGAGAGCCTGTTTGCCGATCATTCGGAAGGTCGCGTCAGGCGTGCACTGACAGCTCTCAAGCGATTGGGCGTCACGTTGGCGCTTGATGATTTCGGGACCGGCTATTCGTCGCTTGGATATTTGACACAGCTTCCCTTTGACAAGCTCAAGATCGACCGGGTCTTCGTAGACGGCATCGTGACCTCGCTGCGCAAGCGCAAGCTGCTTGAGGGCATCATCGCGCTGGGGCGTGGCCTCGGCATGACAGTCATCGCCGAGGGCGCCGAAATGGAGGCTGAGGTGGATATCCTCAGAGAGTTCGGCTGTGACCGCGTTCAAGGGTTCGTCTACGCCCGACCAGCCCTCGCTTCTGAAGCCCTGGCGTTTGCGAGGGACCAGGAGGCGGTCGCGCTTTTCGACCAAAGCACTCTGGTAGGCCAGTTGCGCAAGATCGCCGCTCAAGGCCGCTGACGACGCGTTTGGCTTTCTGGCGTCACCGACCGGCCAGCCGTGCCTCCCTTCGAAAACTGTCTGAACTGTCTCAGATTATCTGCCTACGACACCCCGTCACGTGATCTAACCTGTCACCGGAAGACCAGCGTCGGCAGCGCCAGCGTGATCCAAGGCACATAGGACAACACCATCAGGCAGGCAAAGATCACGCCGATAAAGATGGGCAGGTACCGCATCATCTTGTCGATGCTGGTGCCCGCCACCTGCGCGGCAGCGAAGAGGTTCACACCGAAGGGCGGCGTGATCATCCCCATTGCCAGATTGACCACCATGATCGTCCCGAAATGGACGCCGTCGATGCCCAGCCGCTGCGCTGCCTCCGCCAGGATCGGGGCCAGCACGATAATGGAGGCCGAGGTCTCTACAAACATGCCGACCACGAACAGGAACAGGTTTACGGCAAGCAGATACGATTGCGAATTGTCGAAGGTCTTCACCAGCCATTCGGCTGCCATGTCCGGCACGCCCTGGCGGTTAAGCAGCCAGGAGAACAGCGTCGCGGCGGCGATGATGAACATGATCACCGCGGAACTGATCACCGACTTTTTGAAGATCGGGTAGAGGTTGGGCAGCCGGATCTCACGGTGAATGAACATGCCAACGATGATCGCATAGACCACCGCGACCACCGAGGCTTCGGTCGGTGTGGTGATCCCGCCATAAATGCCGCCCAACACCACCACCGGCATCAACAGCGCCCAGCCGGCCTGCTTCAATGCCACCAGGAAGGGCAGGCGGCCTTCGCCATCGTTCTTGCCCCAGCCCTTGATGCGGCACCAGATCAGCACCGTCGCGACCAGTGAACCGGAGATGAGGATGCCCGGCCCGAAGCCTGCGATGAACAGCTCCGGGATGCTCGTCTGCGTGCTGACACCGTAGAGGATCATCGGGATGGAAGGCGGGATGATCACGCCGAGTTCGGCGGCGGTCGCCTGCAGGGCTGCGGCGAAGGCCACGGGATACCCCGCGCGTACCAGCGCCGGGATCATGACCGCGCCGACTGCGAAGGTGGTCGCGACGGAAGAACCGCTGATCGCGGCAAAAATCATGCAGGTCAGCACGCAGGTCGCGGGCAGTCCCCCCTGGATGCCGCCCACGATAGACTTCGCGAAATCCACCAGCCGGCGGGAGATGCCGCCGACATCCATCAGGTTGCCGGCCAGGATGAAGAAAGGGATCGCCGCCAGGGGAAAGCGGTCGAGCCCGATGAAAAGCTGCTGCGCCGCGACAACCAGCGGGAAATTGGTGAAGCCCGCGAGCCCGACCACGGCGGCCAGGCCAATCGCCACCGCAACCGGGACGCTGACTGCAAACAGCACGAGCATCACGGTGAGCATCATGCCGCTCATTGCGCGTTCTCCAGTTCTTCCGACCGGCGGTCGAGGAAATGCGCCATCGCCCCCACCATGGCCAGCAGCGCACCCAGCGGGATTGCGGCATAGGCATAGGCCATCGAGAACTCGAGACCGGCGATGGTTTGGAACTGTACGCGTTCGACCATGGCCCAGCCGAACCAGAACATCACGCCCAGCAAGGAGAGCACGCAGGCCAGACCCATCGCTTCGATCGTCCGCTGCAAGGTGCCGCTCGTCAAACGATGCGTGACATCGATCGAGACCAGCGCTCCGGCACGCAGTGCGACCGCCACGCCAAGATAAGCCATCCAGATCAGAGCGACGCGAACCAGGGCTTCCGACCAGGCGGAGGGTGTCTCGGTCGCGAAGCGGGCGACCACCTGCCAGGCCCCAGCAGCCACGGCGATGGTCAGCGCAAGGCAGGCGATCATCGCCGCGATCTCGGTCGTGAAGCGATCGAGGGTCAGAACGGCGCGGCGCGCCACGGCGCGCGCGCCACTGGGCTGGCCGCCCTGGTGGCCCGCCCACAAAGCGAAGCCCACGGCAGCGACCGTCGCGACGGCGGTCACCTGCAGGGGCATGACGTTGATCGCGTTCATCGGTTCTCCAGCACGGCAAAGAAAGGGGCGCAGGGTTTTGAGCCCTGCGCCCCTGGTCAGGCCAATTCAGCCAGGCTCACGAACCGGGGCGCCAAGCCCGGATGCGGCTGAGCAGAGCGCTGTCGAGACCCTGCTCGATCTGTGCGGAACCAGAGGCAAGCGCGGCCTGGAAAGCGGCGCTGTCCACCTGCGTCACCACGGTCATGCCACGGCGGCGCAGTTCGTCGACGCCGGTCTGCTCGTCGGAGGTGACGCGTGCGCGGTTTGCCACTGCCGCATCGCGCCCGGCCTGCACGAGCGCCGCGCGATCCTGCGCGTTCAGCTGGTTCACGAAAGCCGGGCTGCAGAGCAGCATGGCCGGCGAATAGACGTGGCCGGTCAGCGTCAGGTGGCGTTGCACCTGGTTCAGGTTGTTGTTCAGGATGACCGGGATCGGGTTTTCCTGCCCGTCCACCGTACCCTGCTGCAGCGCCGGCACCAGTTCGCTGAACGCCATCGGGGTCGGCAGCGCGCCGAGTGTCTGGAAGGCACGCATGTGCACCGGGTTTTCCATGGTTCGCACCTTCAGGCCACGTACATCGGCGGGAGTGTTCACCTCGCGCCGGCTGTTCGTCATGTGGCGGAAGCCATTCTCGAGCCAGGCCACCGCAACGATGCCGCGCGCAGGGAAGCGCTGCAGCAGTTCCTGACCGATGGTGCTGTCCAGCACGCCGCGGGCATGGGCGGTGTCACGGAACAGAAAGGGCACGTCGAGATTGCGGGTCTCTGCCACGAAATTGCCGACCGGGCCAGTCGAGGTGATGGTGCACTCGATGGTGCCGATCTGCACAGCTTCGATCGTCTCGCGCTCATTGTCGTTGCGCTGATAGATCACACGGAACCGGTTGTTGGTCAGCCGCTCGAAAGTTTCCTTGAAGGCGGTCGTACCGGCACCGTAATGGCTGTTGATCCCGATCGGATGCTGGAAGGTAACCTGGGTCTGGGCCAGGGCCGGGGCGGCGCTTAGCGCCAGTGTGGCGCTGAACGCCAAGACCTTAAGGCCCGTTCGGCGGGTCATATTCATGGGTCGCGTCTCCCTTTTGCCGGGGAGTCTCACATGGCTCCCGGCTTAGTTCGATTTATACTCAGAGTATCACGGCCGCTTCAAGCCCGCATGCGCTCGAACTGGCTTCCTACGAGAGTTATTGCGACCTTGAGTGCGAGTGTGCGCCTGCAAGTCGCCTGACGTGCGCCCGCCAAAAGGACAACGTCTTCTCGATCCCATTGAACCGGTAAGCCATGCACCAGAGCTTCGAGCCGGATGGCATGACGACAAGGAATAGCCAGCCGCTATCGGAGAGCTTGTTAGCCTTTCGGCCGGCTTGGCACTGCGGATGTGCGTGTCAGTGTGTGGCATTGCGGGTACCGGCCAGATACCCGCAAGAATGCCCGCAATTTCGCTGGCTCCAAACGCACGCCGATACCCGGAGGCGAACAACCTCGGACAATCTTGGACGACTGAGAAGCAAAAAGTGGCGCCGAAAGGGAGCCGTACTGCGATACTAAATTATTGATAATACTTAAAGAAAATAAAATGCGATATTGAGATACCCGCAATGTTACCCGCTTTAAATTCCGCTGGAGCGTATTTTGGAGCCGATTGGGGGTCAAATGGCGTCCTGGTTCACAGCTCCATCGTCATACCAGCTGCCGCAACAGCACCTCAGCCTGCTCCAGAACGGTCTTGACTGCATCATCCGCCAAATCAGGCGGATACCCATACTTTTTGAGAATGCGTTTCACGAGCACGCGCATCCGGGCCCTGGCGCTCTCGCGCTTGTGCCGATCGACCGTCGCGTTTGCTTTGAGCTGGTCAAGCAGTTCGTGGGCAATCAAACGCAAGGTATCGTTGCCAAGCGCTTGTATGGCGCTCTCATTCTGAGCGAGCGCGTCGTAGAACGCGACTTCCCCTTGTGACAACCCTTGTTCCTCGCCACGGCGTCGGGCTTCCTGCAGATCCTTCGCCAACGCGATGAGCTCATTGATCATCTCGACGGCTGAAATGGCGTTGGCGTGATAGCGGAACCATCAGCGACGCCGGGCGCAAGGCCCGCGACATCCTGCTCGGGCTGCTGAAAACCTGCAGCAAGCTCGGCGTCTCGTTCTACGCATACCTCGGTGATCGCCTCACCCGCGTAGGCGTGGTACCCGAACTCGCCGTTCTCGTCCGGCAGAACGCCACAGCCTGACCGCCACAGAATCTGCCCCAGTTACCCCTCCAAGGAGACAAGCTATGACATCGATGGTGAACACGGAAACAGCATCCCCCGAGATCGTGCAGCTGCTCGCCCCCTCGGGCGTGCTACGTGCCGGCATCAACCTGTCTAACTTCCTGCTGGTGTCGAGCCGTACGCAGAATGGCGAACCGGCCGGAGTCTCGCCCGACATGGCGCGGGCCTTTGCAGAGAAACTGGGCGTCGCATTGCGCTACGTCAGCTATGCGTCGCCAGGGCTATTGGCCGATGCCGCGGCGCGAGACGAATGGGACATTGCCCTTATCGGTGCGGAGCCACAGCGCGCCGAGGTGATTGCCTTCACGCCGGCCTATGCCGAGATCGAGGCTACTTATCTTGTTCCTCCGGGCTCGGCACTCGAGGCAATCGCCGAGGTCGACCAACCCGGCCGGCGCATCGCTGTCACCGACCGCACCGCCTATGGCCTCTGGCTGGACCGGAACATCAAGCACGCAGAGCTGGTGAGGGCGAAGACCTTCGAGGAAGCGGTATCCGTCTTCCTGGAGCAGAAGCTCGATGCCTTGGCGGGCCTGCGACCACGGCTGTTCGACGACGCCGCGGCAATCCCCGGATCACGCATGTTGCCGGGCCGCTATATGGCGGTACAGCAGGCAATGGGCACGCCGCGGCGAAATGAGGCCGCCTTGCAGGAGATGACCCGCTTCGTTGCGGCCGAGATTTTGTCCGGCCGTGTCGCCGACTTGATTGCTCGTCACAGCGTGAGTGGCCTTACGGTCGCGCATTCGGCGTTTGAGCCAAGTTGAATTAGTCCGCATTTCCCAGATAGCCTCAGCAATTCGTGACGAAGATGGAATATTATAATATAAGAATCAAAGTGTTGTAAGTGATCGGAGTGGCTGGGCAACATTGCCAAGTTGTTTGGTTCGGCTGAGCGGGGTATGGGCTTTGGATGAAGCGACCATCATTATTTCCACGCCTGAAGGGCTTTCGCTATCCTCGTGAGATCATTGCCTATGCGGTCTGGACTGATCATCGGTTCGCGCAGAGCACAGCGGATATCGAGGACCTTGTGGCCAGCGCGGCGCTGCGGTGAGCCGTGAATCGGTGCGGCTCTGGGTCAACCGGTTCGGGTTGCATGTCCCAAGCCGCCTATGCCCGCGGTCGACCAAAGCCGAATGACAAGTGGCATCTGGACGAGGTCGTCATCGTGATCAACGGCGTCAACCATTGGCCGTCGAGAGCGGTCGACGCCAATGGTGACGTGCTGGATATTCTCGTGCAGCGGCGGCGCAATACAAAAGCAGCCAGGCGCTTCTTCAAGAAGCTGATCGCGCTATGGCAAGCCAAGTGTTGTGGTCACCGACAAGCTCGGCAGCTACACCAAGCCAATCCGGAACCTTGCTCAACAGGCCGATCACAGGCCGATCAATGGGCGCACAAGGGCTTGAACACCAGGATCGAGGGCAGCCACAGGCCGACCCGAAAACGGGAGAAGATCATGGGCCACTCCAAATCCCTTCGGCAGGTGTAACGATTTCTGTCCGCCCATGATCAGATCAACACGATCTTCCGACCCCGCCGCTATCACCTCTCCGCCAGCTCATACCACCACGCACGAGCAGACGCCTTCGGTTTGTGGAACGACTATTGTGGCGAAATGGTCGCCTGAAATCGCCACAACTGCACCACTGAAAGCAGCTCTCAACAACTTGGCAATGCCTCAGCGACCCAGTCTCGCAGTTACTCCGGCTGCCTTAACCAGGCACTCTGGTCTTGGAAGTGACGTGACGCTCGCCCCGGTGGCGATGCTGCGACCTCAATCCCGGTTAATCACCCTTTGAGATAACGGGGCCGCGTATGCGGAAGGCGTATGCGAAGAGCGGCCATAACAGGATCGCGGCCGAGAACATCAGCAGTCCAGCCGAGAGCGGAGTGCTGACGAGTATGCCGGGATCGCCCTGGCTAACGGAGAGCGCGCGACGGAGCTGCTGCTCCGACAGCGGTCCAAGAATAAGCCCGACGACGACAGGCGCTATCGGATAGTCAAACAGCCGCATTGCGAAGCCGAGCATGCCTAGCACGAACAGAACAGCGAGTTCGCTTGGAGACGGGTTTACGCCTAGCACGCCGAGCGTCGCGAACGTCAGGATTGCGGCGTAGAGCCACGGCGTCGGTACGGTCAGCAGGCGAACCCACAGGCCAATAAGTGGAAGATTGAGGATCAGTAGCATGAAGTTCGCAACGAACAGGCTAGCAATCAACGCCCATACGAGATCCGGCCGCGTGACGAACAAGAGCGGGCCGGGTGTGAGACCGTATTGCTGGAAGCCCGCGAGCATCATCGCCGCCGTCGCCGACGTCGGCAGGCCGAGCGTGAGGAGGGGCATGAGTGTTCCCGCTGCCGAGGAATTGTTGGCGGCCTCCGGCCCAGCAACCCCCTCTATCGCACCGTGGCCGAACTCCTCGGGATGTCGCGACAGCTTTTTTTCGAGCGAGTAGGAGAGGAACGTTGGAATCTCGGCGCCACCCGCCGGCAGGGCCCCAATTGGGAAGCCGATCGCGGTGCCCCGTAGCCAGGGCATGACCGAGCGGCGCCAGTCGCTCGCAGTCATCCAGATGGACCCGCGTACCGCTTGAACCTGCTCTTTGGCAAACCCGCTCTGGCTCGCGACGTAGAGCGCCTCACCAATCGCGAACATGCCGACGGCGACCGTCGTGACACCTATGCCGTCATAGAGGTCGGGGATGCCGAAGGCGAGCCGTTGCTGGCCCGTCTGCTGGTCGATGCCAACGACACCAAGCGCGAGTCCGATGAAGAGACTCGTAAGGCCCCGTGTGGCCGAACTGCCAAACGCAGCCGAGACGGTGGTGAAGGCTAGAACCATCAGCGCAAAATAGTCGGATGGCTGGAAACCGATGGCAATCTCGACGACATAAGGTGCGAAGAAGGCAAGCGCGAGCGTTGCGATCGATCCTGCGACGAAAGACCCAATGGCTGCGGTTGCGAGAGCTGGGCCACCGCGCCCGGCTCGAGCCATCTTGTTCCCTTCGATGGCGGTCACGATCGAGGTACTCTCGCCTGGAGTGTTGAGAAGGATCGACGAGGTCGATCCTCCGTACATGCTGCCATAGTAGACGCCGGCGAACATGATCAGCGATCCACCCGGATCGAGCTTAAACGTGACGGGCAGCAGAAGCGCGACGGTGAGCGAGGGAGAGATACCTGGAAGGACGCCGACGGCTGTCCCGAGTAGGGTGCCGAGAAGGGCGTAGACGAGGCTGCTCGGCTGTAAGGCGCTGCCGAGTCCGGTGAGAAGATAGCTCAGCGTTTCCATATGACCCTACGAAATCAAGCGCTCGACGGGGCCTTTCGGCAAACTGAGCTTTAGCCCGAAATGGAAGGCGACATAAAGGAAAAGGCAGACGGCCACGCCGACCAATAGCGTCAATGCAAGCGGTCTTCGGCCGAAGCCGCGGGCCACTAGGCCGAACAAAACGGCTGTCGAGAGGATGAATCCGGCGCCCGACGCTAGAAGTCCGATCTGCAGGAGTAGTCCGCCGATGACCCAGAGCGCGGGTGCGAAGTGCAGCCATTCGTGTTCGGCATGCTTGTCCCGACCGGACAGCGCCCTTCCGACCGCGACAAGGCCAAGTAGGCCAAGCCCGAGAGCTATCCCGAACGGGAAAGCCTTCGGACCGACCCTCTCGTAGCCCGGGGAGTAAGTCGCGTAGAGGGTCTGGCTAACGATCAGCGCCGAGAGGCAGAGAAGGCCGGCGCCGACGACGACGCCAGTCCTGTCAGTTCCCCCGGCGGGCTTTTGGCTCACTTTGCGAGGGCTCACTTTGCGAGGCCGAGCTCGACCAGCACAGCAGTGATGTTCTTCTTCTCGTCGGCGACGAATGCATCGAGCTGCGCGCCGGTTAGGAAGTCCCCCTGCCAGCCCTTGCTCTCACTGATCTTGGCCCACTGCGCCGAGCGCGCCATATTCGTCAGCTTTTCAGTGACGGCAGTGCGCTGCGCGGCCGTCAACTCTGGAGCGCCGGCGACGAAGCGCCAGGTGCGGGTAATAAGATCAATACCGGACTGCTTCAGGGTAGGGGCATTAAAGCCTGGAACGGGTGCCGGCGACGCAATCGCCAAGGCGCGGAGGCGGCCGGTCTGGACCTGACCGGAAAGCTCGCTGTACGTGTTGATGCCGACCGTGTAGGCACCGCTGAGCACTGCGGCCAGGCTCTCGCCGCCGCCCGAGAAAGCGACGTAGTTGAGCTTGCCGGGTTCGACGCCGACCGCCCGGGCGATCAAGGCCGCGGCGACATGGTCGGAACCGCCGGCCGATCCGCCTGCCCAAGAGACTTTGCCAGGATCGTTCTTCAGCATGGCGACGAGATCTCCCATGGTCTTAAGGCCGGAAGATGTCGGTACGACGATGATATGGTAGTCGCTGGTAAGCCGCGCGAGCGGCGTCACGGCGTCGATGCCGACCGGCGATTTGTTGGTGATTGTGGCACCGATCATCGTGTCGGCAGACATCATCATGGCGCCTGGATTGCCCTTGTTTTGGCGGACGAACTGGGTGAGGCCAATCGTGCCACCGGCGCCGGGCACGTTGTAGACCTGCACGTCCTTCGCGAGCCCAAGTTCCATCAGGACCTGCTGCATCGAGCGTGCGGTCTGGTCGTAGCCGCCGCCCGGGCCTGCCGGAGCCATGATGCGAAACTCCTCCTGACCGAGCGCAGGACCGGCCAAGGGCAGGGCCAAGGCGAACGCGGCGGCGAGCAGTGACGATGCGATTTTCTTCATTGGGGTTTCCTTCCTCCGATTGTTGGTCTCGATGAGTCTGCGATCGCGCGGCGTTATGTGCGTTTTAGTAACCCCAGAGGGCCGGATGTGTGCCCGGCGGAACTGAGGGCAACGCCCAGCGCATCGGCGTTTCCGAAAGAATGGCGGAGGGGCGCACCAACGTCAGCGTCCCGAAGCCTGATTCCACCTCGGTCATGAACGGCATCACGTCCTCGAGCGGCGGAACCGTGCCGGAAAAGCTGTCGACGCGACCCGCCTCACGAAGCCATGCTGCAGTACGTGCTAGCGCAACCTTGACCGACCAGCTTCCCCCAACCGTCATCCTGCGGTGCAGCCCGACGAGGATGCCGAACGCCAACAGGTTACCCGTGGCGTAGTCGAGCGCCTGCACAGGCAGAGAGGTCGGCTGCCCCGTCCCGTTCGCCTCGCCTTCCGAGTGATTGAAGCCAACCGCGGCTTGAACGATGGAGTCGAAGCCGCGCCGGCCTCCCCACGGCCCCACCGTGCCGTAGGCGGAGACGCTGGCGACGACCTTTCCGCGCCCCTCTTTAGCGACTTCTTCCGCACTGAGCGCGAGCCGCTCCAGCGACCCTGGCCGCACGCTGTGGATAAACACGTCAGCATCCTGCAGAAGCGACTTGACCTTGGCGATGCCTGCGACAGACTTAATGTCGAGTTCCGCGGCACGCTTCCCGAGCCCGGTCGTCGCAAACAGCGGTAGGATCGTTGGCGCACCCGGCCTTGTGAGAAGCAGCACCTCGGCACCGTGGCCAGCCAGAATTCGCCCGCACGTCGGTCCGGCGATCATCTTGGTGAGCTCAAGGACGCGCAGCCCTTCGAGCGGCCGCTGTGACTTTGACAAGTCGAGGCGTGGTGCGTCGCCGATACGTTCGATCGAGATCAGCGGCTGGTCGAGGACGGCCTTCGATTGTGGATGCGCGTCCCATTCCTCGAGAGTGCGGATAGCTGCGACGACCGCACCCTTGCGGCCCGCAGCTTCTTCGAACTCAACACTGGTCCACCCCTCGGCGAGCAATTTTTCCGTCTGCGAGCGGTCCTCGTCGCACCCGAGCAGAGATAGGAAAGGTTCCCTGTGCTGGGGCAGGTTTGCATGGACGAGGATCCAGCGTCCGTCGCGGCAGAGATAACGACCGGAGATCGGCTCCCAATATTCCGGCAGCCGCTGTCCGTCGAGTAGGAGATAGCGTTCGCTCCGGAACTCAACGAGGGCGTGCAACGCATCGACACCAATCTCTTGCGTCGGGCCGCCGCGCTGCCTTAGGATCGCGGCAGCGGCAGCGGCAGAGGCGGCAAGGCTCGCCTTTGCCACGGCCGCCACTGCAAAGGATGACGGCATGACTAGGTCATTGCCCGTCAGCGAGACCGCTGGCAGCAGATCTTCGGGCAGATCGCCGAGCGCCCAGAGAGCTTTGAAGAGTTCCTCTGCTCGGGTCAGCATCAGAACATGTACTCGCCGCCGTTACTGTGAATCACATCGCCAGTGACAAATCCGCCACCCTCGGTGCACAGGAACAATGCCGCCTCTGCGACGTCCTCCGAGCGGCCAAGACGTCGCACGGCGATCTTGGTCATCCGACGCTTCTCGAACTCCTCGACGTAGTTCGGATAGTTCTTCTCGTCCCGGATCGTATCCATCGTGCCCGGCGCGATCGTATTCGCCGTGATTCCGTACGGGCCGTACTCTAGTGCGATGGCCTTGGCGAGGGCGTGCATGGCCGCCTTACAGGTGACGTTGTGAGCGCGGTTCTTGGCGCCATTCCAACCGTCGTGCCCTGAAATGTTGATCAGCCGGCCCCACCCACGCTGCTTCATCTGCGGCAACACCGCTCGATTAAGGTAGAAGACCGAATTAAGGTTGATATTGAGTGTACTGCGCCAGTCGTCGAGGCTGATATCTTCGAACGCCTGCCGATTTCGACGGGAGACGTTCGACACCGCGATGTCAATCGCTCCGAAGCGGTCGCGCGCCGCTTCCACCATATGCGCCACCGCTTCGGCGTCGCCGACATCCGCAATGGCCGCCATCGCGCTCACCCCCAGCGCCTCAGCCTCCTTGACGACAGCATCGACGGCGGCTCGATCTCGATGGCCGTTAATGACGACGTTCGCCCCGCAACTGGCGAAGGCGAGCGCGATCGCTCTGCCTATATTTCTGCCCGAACCCGTGACGATCGCCGTCCTGCCTTCAAGAAAACGAGAATATGGATGCATCGTGTACCGTCGCCTATCCGTGCTGCGCAACTCTCCTGCTGCCATGGAGCTGCTAACGTCTTTTGACTACTCATTTCAATATTGGCATATACAATTGGTGTCAAGCTCGCCGCCCGCGGGGCAGCTTCCCTCGATTTCTGCCGGCGGCAGCGGGACCGGCGTCGGCGCTTTGGTTGCGGTTTGGCAGCTCGCTTCCCAGCACATAATCTGTACTGACGTCTCCGACGTAGATCGAGCGTCCACAAAGAAGGACGTCACCATTGGCACGGTGCATCGTATTGCGACGGACGCTGACGGCCGACTTCTCGGGAATTTTTAAGCGCTCGGCGACATGCTCCGTTGCAAGCTCGGCGGTAATCGAGACGACGATCGTCGGCGGAGTTTCGCCGATTATCTCCGCCACAAAGTCGTGCGTCGATCGGCTTTCCAGCATCGCGCCGGTAACGTGCGATCCTAGCCAGTGCGGTAAATATCTAATCTCTAGGCAGATCGCGCGTCCGTCCACGACTCGCAAGCGCTCCATGCAAAAGACCTTGGCATCGAGATCGACGTCGAGTGTCTGGGACACGCCCGTTGGCGAATCGACGAGCGTCAGGCTGGGGGAACTGTAGCTCACGCTCCGACCTGTTAGCTTGACCTGCTCCTCGAAAGTTAGGCAGCTCCACTGCCCTATTGGCACATGCAGCCTTGCCGTTTCGGAAACGAAACTGCCTCGACCAGGCTCGCGGACGATCAGGCCTTCGAATTCAAGCCTGTCAGTCGCCTGCCGCACCGTCGCGCGCGTCGTCGCAAACTCCTTCGCGAGCTCGGCCTCGGACCAGAGGCGATCGCCGGCAATCAGCGAGCCGCTTTTGATCGCCGCACGTATTTTGTCCTGGATGCGGACATACAGCGGCAAGCCACCGACGTCCTTTGGAGCTCTGTCACGATTTGACATTTTTCGATTGGCACCTTGACAAAGAGCGACCTGTATATGCATTTCGAATAATCGAAATATACAGGATAAATCTCGCCGCTAACAGTACGTAGCGCGGCGCCCAGGAGGAAGTAAATGACAGAGGTGCGAGTGCTGTCCGCGTCGGGGCAGCTCGGTTCGGGTTTCCTCGAATCGTCGTTCGATCGCGGCGTTTCCCTATCTCCTCATGTCATCGCATGCGACGCCGGCTCGACCGATGGAGGCCCAGCCTATCTCGGCAGCGGAAAGCCGCATTTCTCGCGAGAGGGCACCAAGCGCGATCTGCGCCTTATGCTACGAGGCCGCGATCGTCTGAACGTGCCTATGATCGTTGGCTCGTGCGGCTTCGGCGGCGGCGATGCCGGTGTCGAATGGATGAGCGGCATTGTAGAGGAGATTGCGCGCGAGGAGGGGTTGAGGTTCCGGATGGCGCTCGTCCGAAGCGAGCAGGAAAAGGCGTACATCAAGCGGCGCTTCCGTGAAGGTCGGATCGTTCCACTCAGCTCGGCGCCGTACTTAGACGAGGAAATCATCGACGCCAGCGAACATATCGTCGGCATGATGGGTCATGAGCCACTGGCTCGCGCAATCGAGCAAGGAGCCCAGGTGGTGCTCGCCGGTCGCGCATCGGATACATCGTTGTTCGCGACAGTGCCGCTCATGCAAGGCGCGGGCGCCGGCCCCGCGTGGCATGCCGCAAAGATCATCGAGTGTGGTACTGCTTCAGTCGTGCAGCGAAAGCGACCCGACTGCATCATGGCATGGATAAGGGACGATCACTTCGACATCGAGCCGATGGATCCGGAAGCGCGCTGCTCCCCGCAGAGCGTCGCGTCACACTCGCTCTACGAGAATGCCGATCCGTTTCTGATCACCGAGCCGTCAGGAACGATCGACTCGAACGGAGCGACCTACGAGGCGCTGGATGACCGCACCGTCAGAGTGCGAGGATCCGTCTTCAGGCCCTCCGACCGGACGACCATCAAGCTCGAAGGGGCGCGGTTGGACGGCTACCAGGCCCTTATCATCGGTGGCGTCCGCGAACCCTTTATTATCCGGCAACTCGATAGTTGGTTAGAGGCTATGCTAGCGAAATTTCACGAACGTGTGCAGGAACTCTTTCCCAACGGCCTTAAGAAGGAGGCGTACGACATCCATGTCCGCGTCTATGGTCGCGACGGCGTCATGGGCAAGCTTGAGCCACTCGCCCAGAAGCCCAGCCACGAGGTTTGCCTACTCTTCACGATCACGACGGCGGACGAAGCATCGACAGACTCAATCGCCAAAACATTCTCGCACTTTGCGCTGCACTACCCGATTCCCGAATGGCGCGGCCTCATCAGCGGGCTCGCCTTCCCGATGGCGCCCGCACATGTCAACCGCGGCCCAGTCTATCGCTTCAACCTGAACCACGTCGTCATACCCGACGATCCGTACGAGATGTTCCGCACCGAGATGGTGGAGGTTTGATTTGACCGTCATTGGCGATATCGCACGCCTAGTCCGCTCGAAGAACGCCGGGCCGTTCAGTCTAACTTTCGACGTTATGTTCGACTCGCCCGAGTCCTATCGCCGGGTGCTTGCTTCACGCGTTCTGACAAAAGCCGTTTTCGCGCAGCTCTATGGCGTCGACGTCAAGGACGTGCAGTTCTTCGAGTGCACAGATGCGCTCGCGATCAAGATTTCCATCCCACGCCCGTATCCTCAAGGCAGCCGCGAGGATGGCGATTCCTACGGTGGTCAGCAGCACGCGCCGCTCGTCGAGATCGAGCTGCCGGACTAGTTGGGCTCCTGGTGTCGCTCCTGCGGCGCCTTTCCCGGCGATGTCGTAGGCGGTGCCGTGGGCCGGCGTGCGGACCCGAACCTTGTAGCCGCCGATCAGCGTGACGCCCTTCTCGAAGTCCATGAGCTTGATCGCGATCTGCACTTGATCGTGATACATTGTCTGGATTACGTCGAAATCGCCGCGCTTTGCGGGCAGGAACACGGTGTCGGACGGGAACGGCCCTTCGCAGAGAATGCCGCGCGCCTTGGCGCCGGCGACCGCGGGCACGATCTCGGCATCGTCCTCATGACCGAAATGCCGCCGTCGCCCGCATGGGGATTGAGCGCGGCCACGGCGATGTGGGGCTGCGGGAAACCCACTTCGCGCATGCAGCGATCCGTCAGGATCAGTCCGTTCAGAACCGATTGCCGGGTGATGAGGCTCGCGACCTTCGACAGCGGGACATGCGAGGTGATGCGGGCGTTCGACAGATGATCGAGTACGTTGAACTCGCGCCCCGGCCCGCCGCCCAGCTCCGCTCCGATGATCTCGATCTCGTCGACACAGCTCGGCTCGAAGAGCCGCATCGCATGCTTGTTGAAGGGCGTGAAGGCGACCGCATCGGCCAGTCCGTCGCGGGCGAGCTCCAGTGCCTTGCGGGAATTCGTAAGCGCAAAGCGCCAGACTGCGAGCGCGCTTTTGCCCTTGGTCAATGATGCCGAGAAAGAAGAACAGGATGTAGAGCGTGAGATCCCGCGCAGCCTAACGGCGGGCCGGCCACTGCCGATAGAGGAAGTCGCCGCGCTTACATTGCTTCCTCTGCATCCTGCCTACCCTCCGACGCTCGAAACTACTCGCGCCGGGCGTACGAGCGGAGGTGAATTCGGGTGAATGCCGTGGGCAGGCTCAAGCGCGGCAGCACAGGCAAAACATCGTAGTGTTTGCCGCTGCGAGAAACCCTTGTCGCGCGCGCATGACGGCGGATTGCGCGACCGTGGCCAACGCGCTGCACAGCAACGGCGTTGGAATTTCGAGTGCCTTTGTGGATTGTGTTTTGCCGACGATGGCCTTGCTGCCCGCCATGACGCCGGGCGAATCGTGACCAAATGTCCGCTCATGTGGGCATCAAAGCAGACCTCCCGCCGCAAGGGGGCGACTTCCGTTTTGACCCGAAGCTGACTTGGCGAATATCAGCGGTGATGCTTTACGGATTCCATCCCAGACTTTTTGATCGCTGCCTCGGCCAAATCTGATGTTAGAAACGCGATAAGCTGCCTGGCTTGGTCCATGTGCCGCGAAGTGTTGACAATCGCCGCTGTGAAAACTTGAACGAGCTGAACACTTTCAGGAAGCGGGCCTAAGACATCAACACCCGGCTGATAAACAAGTTCGCTCATAGGACCGATTGCTAGATCTGCTTCGCCGCCCGCCAGCATAGCTGTGGAGTCCGTACCCCGTGGTACCACCTTGAATGACACTTTGTCGGCAATCGCGAGTTTGGGAAACAATTCATCTTTTACAAACAGACCGCTGGTACTTCCGGGCATGACTACCAAACGAGCAGCGAGCAGAGTTTGTTTCAGTGCATCTATATCGCTTATATCAGGCTTGAGGCTTCCCAGACGCACGGCAGCGCCTAAAGGAGTCGTTGCCAGCCCGGCCTCCGATCCATCTACGATAATGCCCTTTGCGGCTAATTCTTCCAGTCCCTCCTTAGAGAGGATCACGACATCAATGTCCGTCCTATGTTCAAGCTGGTATTTTATGGTTTTCGGACCTATTCCTTGAGATGCACCGGACAGCGTGGTCACATCAATGCCCGTCGCTCGCTCAAAATCGGGCAGGACATTGTGATACGCGAGCGAAAAACCTCCCGAAATGATGACGTTCAGCTCATCCATTGTATGCCCCCTTATGGTAAGACTAAGTATCCCGTCAGTCATACTTGGAATGTCTGCTTTTGGCAGCACTTTTCGGACCTAAGAGGTGCGGCTGACGAGGTCCGTTATTGAGAGCAAAGCGGACCTCCGGCTTGTGCATCTGGATTTCCGCTTTTGGACCATTCGTGACCATGCTCACGATAAGCGTCGGCCGCACCTCGTCGATTGCCTTGGCGATTATGGCTCGGCAGCGAGTCGGTCTGCAGCGCGAAGCGGGACCACATCTCCGCCAATCTTCAGCTTATCGAGGAAGTCCGCCCACCAAACCGCCATTTCGACGCGCTCGGTCCAGTATGCGCCGCGATGGTAGGCGCGTCGCACGGCGTCTGGATCCTGATGCGCCAGCGCCCGTTCGATGGCGTCGGCTGAGAAGCGTCCGCTCTCATTCAGCAGCGTCGAGGCTGTCGCGCGAAACCCGTGCGCGGTCACTTCGTCCTTTCCATAGCCGAGCCGTCGGTAGCAGGCGTTGAGCGTGTTTTCGGACAAGGGTCTCTGCGGCGAGCGCAATGATGGAAAGACCAGCCGGCCTCCACCTGTCAGGGCGTGAAGATCGCGCAGAATGAGCATCGCCTGAGGCGCAAGTGGCACTCTATGCTCGCGCCTCATCTTGGTTCGCGACGCTGGAATGGTCCAGATCGCAGCCTTCAGATCAAACTCCTGCCATTCGGCCAAGCGCAGTTCGCCGGGGCGCGTAAAGACGAGCGGCAAGAGCTGCAGCGCCGCTCGTGTCACTGGCTGGCCTTCAAAGCCATCCAGCGCGCGCAGAAAGCCGCCAAGAGCCACCGGATCGAGGATGGCAGCGCGATGCTCCGGCTTAGGCATGCTGATCGCGCCACGAAGCCCCTGGGTCGGATCGTTCTCGGCCCGCGCTGTGACGATGGCGCAACGGATGACACTGCCACAGATGCCGCGAACGCGCTTGGCGCTCTCCAGATGCCCTTTGGCCTCCAGCTTCTTCAGAACGGCAAGGATCTCCGGCGCGCGGATCTCGGCGATGGGGCGGTCCCAAAGCGCGGGGCGGGCCAGTGCCAGAAGCCAGCGGCCCTTCTCAAGGGTCCGTTCCGAGCGCCCGTCGCGTCGCTGCTTTTCGAGATACTCCTCGGCGATGCCTCCAAACGTGGTGGCCATGCTGGCGGCGTGACTGAGCTTGTCGAGCTTGCGCTTCTGGCTTGGGTCTATCCCCTGCGTCACGAGCGCTTTGGCTTCATCCCGGCGAGTGCGTGCATCTTTCAGCGAGACTTCTGGATACCCACCAAAGGACAAGGTCTTCTCGATCCCATGGAACCGATAAGCCATGCGCCAGAGCTTCGAACCAGATGGCATGACGACAAGGAACAGCCAGCCGCCATCGGACAGCTTGAACTGCCTTTCGGTCGGCTTGGCATTGCGAATCTGTGTGTCTGTAAGTGGCATTGCGGGTAACGCCTTTGCGGGTATCGACCGAATACCCGCAATAATACCCGCATTTTCGCTGGCTCCAAACGCACGCCGATACCCGCAGGCGAACAAACTCGGACAACCGTCTTCTGAATATTCGTTTTTTTCAGACGCTTACGGACAATCTCGGACGACTGCGAAGCAAAAAGTGGTGTCCCGGAAGGGATTCGAACCCCTGACCTACGGTTTAGGAAACCGTTGCTCTATC
>NZ_JBMLSM010000122.1:0-23933 GCF_049240505.1 Novosphingobium sp. | reverse complement strand
GGTCCCCCTCCCCCAGAGGGGGAGGATCGGGTGCATCGTTCGCTCCTCGCCAAACACTATCCCAACGACCTGCTCGTTTCCGGCTTCGACATCCTGTTCTTCTGGGATGCGCGCATGGCGATGCAGGGGTTGCACTTCATGAAGGAAGTGCCGTGGAAGAAGCTCTACCTTCACGGCCTCGTCCGCGCTGCCGATGGCGCGAAGATGAGCAAGTCCAAGGGCAACGTCGTCGATCCGCTGGGCCTGATCGACAAGTACGGGGCCGATGCGCTGCGCTTCTTCATGTGCGCGATGGAGAGCCAGGGCCGCGACGTGAAGATGGATGAACGTCGCGTCGAAGGGTATCGCAACTTCGCCACGAAGCTGTGGAACGCCGCGCGCTTCTGCCAGAGCAACGGGATCACCGGCAGCACATCGGTTGCCGCGCCTGCCGCCACCTCTGCGGTCAACAAGTGGATCATCGGCGAGGTGGTGGAAACGGTCGCCGCGCTTGATCAGGCGATGGCCGACCTGCGCTTCGATGCGGCGGCGAACACCGTCTATCACTTCGTGTGGGACCAGTTCTGCGATTGGTACATCGAACTGGTAAAGGGCAACTTCGACGCCGAAACCCGCGCCGTGGCAGGCTGGGTGCTCGACCAGATTCTGGTGATGCTGCACCCGTTCATGCCGTTCGTGACCGAAGAACTGTGGCACGCGCTTGGGGATCGGGATGGTGAACTGATCGTAGCCGCTTGGCCCGATCCGCAAGCCTCGGTAGATTCGGCGGCAAAGCGTGAAGTCGAATGGCTGATTACGCTGGTTTCGAACCTGCGCACCGCCAAGAACGAACTGGGCATCGCGCCGGGGGCGAAGCTGGATGCCTATCTGCCCGAACCTTCGGCACAGACGCGCGGCATCATCGAAGCCAATCCTGCAGCCGTCGAACGTCTGGCCCGCCTCAACGGCATTCGCTTTGAAGCGGCACCGGCAGGGGCAGCGATGCAGGTGGGCGCAGGCGACGCCAACATCGTGGTGCCGTTGGAAGGCGTGATCGACATTGCTGCCGAGAAGGCTCGTCTGGAAAAGGCGCTGGCCACCGCGCAGAAGGAAGCCAAATCGCTCGAAGGGCGGCTGGGCAATCCCTCTTTCGTGGAAAAGGCCAAGCCCGAAGCAGTTGAAAAGGCCCGCGCCGATCATGCCATGCACGCGGCTGAGGCCGAACGTCTGGCAGCGGCGCTGGCGCGGTTGGGGTAACTCCCCTCCCCCTTGATGGGGGAGGGTTACGCAGACTTGGCAGCTTGCTGCCTAGTCGAAGTTGGGTGGGGGTGCCCGGCGCTGCGTCAAGACACCCCTATCCAGCTGCGGCTAGGCGACAAGTCGCCAAGCCTTCGCATCCTTCCCCCATCAAGGGGGAAGGAGTAAGGGGCGGCAATGTCTATCGTATTGGCAACCGTGAACCCCGGCGAGGCGGAGGTTTTTTCCTCGTTGCAGGGTGAAGGCCTTGGGCTGGGGCGGCCTTCGGTGTTTGTGCGCCTGAGCCGCTGCAATCTGGCCTGCCGCTGGTGCGATACGGCCTACACCTGGCGGTTTTCAGGCGACAATCGCCCGCACCGTGACGAGGTGGCGTTCGAACGGGCGGAAAACCAGATCGCGATGAGCGAGGAAGATGCCGCCGCGCTGATCCTTGCCCACCCGGAAGACCGGTTGGTCATCACCGGGGGCGAGCCTTTGCTGCAAGGCGCGGCGCTGGCGCGGGTGGTCGCTCTGTTGAAAGCGGCGCGCCCTGCCCTGCATGTGGAGATCGAGACGAACGGGACCGTGGCGGTGCATCCCGCGCTCGATCCGCTGGTCGATCAGTTCAACGTCAGCCCTAAACTTGCGCATTCGGGCAACGATGCCGCGCTGGCGCTGGTGCCGGAGCGATTGGCCGAATGGGCGCTGGACGCGCGCGCATGGTTCAAGTTCGTGGTGGCATCGCCCGCCGACCTTGCCGAGATTTCAGGCCTGCAGGACCGCTTCGGCATTGCCAGCGATCATCTGTTCGTGATGCCCGAAGGCACGGCGAGTTCGATCCTGCGCGAACGGTCACGCTGGCTGGCAGAGGAAGCACTGGAGCGCGGTTGGCGCTTTACCGACCGACTGCATATCCACCTTTATGGGGATACGCGGGGGACTTGAACGCTCAGGTTCCAAAACCACTGCTGAAAACGAAAGCGCCCCCGCGAAGGCGGGGGCCTCGGTGTTATTACGGAACGCTTGCGTAAACCGGCTGAGGCCCCCGCCTTCGCGGGGGCGCAGGGGTTGTCGAGCGATCAGAACGGGATATCGTCGTCCAAGTCGTCGCCGAAGCCGCCGCCCTGATTCCAGCCGCCCGACGAACCACCGCCACCGGACGAGCCGCCGCCGCTGGACGAACCGCCGCCGTAGCCGCCGCGCGAACCCCCGCCTGAAGAACCGCCTTCGTTCCAGCCACCGCCGGACGAGCGGCCACCGCCGCCGCCCATGCCGCCACCACCAGAACCGCCACCCGCACCATCGAGCATGGTCAGCACGCCACCCATGCCGCCGACCGAGATTTCGGTGGTGTAGCGATCATTGCCCGACTGGTCCTGCCACTTGCGGGTGCGCAGCTGGCCTTCGATATAGACCTTTGATCCCTTGCGCAGGAAGCGTTCGACCACGCCGACGAGGCCGTCGGAATTGATCACCACGGAGTGCCACTCGGTGCGCTCCTTCTTTTCGCCGGTGGCGCGGTCCTTCCAGCTTTCAGACGTGGCGATGCGCAGGTTGGCGATGCGGCCGCCGTTCTGGAAGCTCTTCACTTCCGGGTCGGCACCCAAGTTGCCGACGAGGATGACCTTGTTGACGCTGCCTGCCATCGAATCGTGTCCCTTTTGATCTGGCGGATTGCCTAGCGCATGGGGACGCGCTGCGGCGAGTCACCGAAGCGGCGTTTCCACAGGCGAAGGCTTCGGTTCAGCCCAATCCGGCGGCAGTTGCCGTCCAGAACGTGATGCCCGCCGCCGCATAGGCCCGCGCAAACAGGTAGGCGAGCATGAAGGCCGGCCATTTCCAGCCATTCGTCTCACGCCGGGCAACCGCGATGGTGGAAAGGCACTGCGGCGCGAACACGAACCACGCGAGGAACGCCAGCGCCATCGGCAGGGTCCAGCGCGACTTGAGCTGTTCGCCCAGATCGAGCGCAGCCTGCTCCTCATCCTCGGCCCCGACAGCATAGGTCGTGGCGAGCGAGCTGACGGCCACTTCGCGCGCAGCCATCGCGGGAATGATCGCAAGGCTCATGTCCCGGTTGAAGCCGATGGGTTCGAGCACGACCGACAGGCCATTGGCCAGCGTGCCTGCAACCGATGCGTTGATCTGGTCCTGCCCCGGTTCGGCGCGGGGGAAGTTGAGCAGGATCCACAGCGCGATGGTGACGGTGAAGATCATCGTGCCTGCGCGGCGCAGGAATATCCACGCACGCTGCCACAGGCCCAGCGCCAGATCCTTCACCGTGGGCAACTGATACTTGGGCAATTCCATGATGAAGCCCGAAGCTGCGCCCTTCGTTACCGAGCGGCGCAGCACCAGTGCCACCAGCATCGCGCCAAGAATGCCTGCAACATAAAGGCAGAACAGCACCAAGCCCTGAAGGCCCACGCCCGGTCCCACCGCGCGGTTCGGAATGAACGCGGCGATGATCACGGCATAGACCGGCAGACGCGCCGAACAGGTCATCATCGGGGCAATCAGGATGGTGGTCAGCCGGTCCTTGGGATCGGTGATGCTGCGCGTGGCCATGATGCCGGGGATCGCGCAGGCGAAGCTGGACAGCAGCGGAATGAAGCTGCGGCCCGAAAGGCCGACGCCCGCCATCATCCGGTCCATCAGGAAGGCCGCGCGCGCCATATAGCCGGTCGCCTCCATCACCAGAATGAAGAAGAACAGGATCACGATCTGCGGCAGGAACACCACCACCGAGCCGACGCCCGCAATCACGCCTTCGGTCAGCAGATCGCGCAGCAGACTTTCGGGCAGCGTGGCCTTGGCAAAATCGCCCAGCGCGCCGACGATCGCTTCGATCCCGTCGGCAAAGGGCGTGGCCCAGCTGAACACCGCCTGGAACACCACGAAAAGCAGCGCAAACAGGATCGGTGGCCCCGCCCAGGGGTGAAGGAGCAGCTTGTCCATGCGCGCATGGATGCGATGTTTCGCGGTTTCCGAAAGGATCGCGCCTTGCGCGATCTGGTGCGCCAGCATCCGCCGTTCGGGCAGCGTCACATGCGGGCGCGGGGCAGGATGCTCGGCCTCTGGCCGTTCGCGCGCTTCGCCGATGGCGGCGGCAAGCTCGGCAAGGCCCCGGCGGCGCACGGCGACGGTGGGGATCACCGGCACGCCCAGCGCGGTTTGCAGCGCCGCAGGATCGAGCGTCAGGCCATCGCGTTCGGCCAGATCGACCATGTTGAGCGCGACCACCGTGGGTCGGCCCAGTTCGATCACTTCCTGCGCAAAAACAAGGTGCTGTTCGAGGTTGGAACTGTCGAGCACCAGCACGATCACGTCGGGCTTGGTCTGCCCTTCCTGCTCGCCCATGATGACCTTGCGGGTCACTTCCTCGTCAGGGCTGGTGGCATCGAGGCCATAGGAGCCGGGCAGATCGACCAGTTCTACCGGCTCACCCGAAGCGAGCAGCAGGCGGCCCGCCTTGCGCTCCACCGTGACGCCGGGATAGTTGGCGATCTTCTGTCGCGCGCCGGTCAGCGCGTTGAACAGCGCGCTCTTGCCTGCATTCGGGTTGCCCACAAGAGCGGCAACGGCGGGCATCTTGCTCATGCCGCACCCTTTTCGGAAAGGGCCTCAACCGTCATCGCGCGGGCATGGACGCGGCGCAGGGCCACGGTCATGCGGCCGATCTCCACGGCCAGCGGATCGCGCCCCATGAAAACGCCGCGATAGGCAAGGCTGACGCGCGCGCCCTCATCCAGACCGAGCGCGCGCAGGCGCTGCGCCTCTTCCGCAACGAGCGCGGACCAATCGACGGATGCGATTCGCGCGGGCGTGTTCAGGGGGAGTTGATCGAGCGTCACAGGTTCCCGCTGCCATAGCGCGGGGGTGATTGCAAGTCATTCGCAATAGAATTGCTCTAGATCAAGAAAACGGCAGAAAATGCCTCACGCCGCCGGGTAGCGCAGCCTTCCCAGCAGGCGCATCAGCGAAAAGTTTTCGTCACGGGGCTTAAGCAACTTGGCCTTCGCCTTTTCGAACTGCATCACGTTTTCGATACGGCGATCAAGGAACGTCCGGGTATCGGCGTGCCCTTCGCTGCTGTCCTGCGCAAAGTAGGCAAGCGTCGCCGCATAGATCGAACCGAGCGTCATGCGCTTGGTGTAATGGTTGTAATCGGTGGCCGTATCACCGGCGAGCCGCCACATCGCGTCTGCGCTGGACCAGCCAAGGCGCGTGGCGGCGGGCACGTTCTGCGGCATGGCCATGATCGCCAGCGCACGGCGCAGCGCCTCTTCCTTGCCCACCAATGCGTCGAGCCGGAACTGCACGAGACGACGGATACGCTCGCGGATCGGCAGGTTGCCAAGCTGGCTGGCGGGCAGCGCTTCGGCCATATCGGCATCGATCCGCGCGATCCACGCCGTGATCATCTGCATCGCACCGCCATCGAAGGCGAAAGCGGCCAGCGCCGGATCCACGCCTTCGATTTCCGCCGCAGCAGCAACTGCCGCAGGCTTCCAGCCATCGAAAGCCGCACCTTCGGCAATGGCCGGAGCGAGGCGGAGGCGCAGGGCGTGGAGCGAGGTATCGTCGGTCATGCCTTCATCCTCAGAACGAAGGACCATAGGTTTTCTTGGGCGCGGCGCCACCGGCTTCCTTGGCCGACCTTTCGATCTCGCCCAGCACGGCGCTGCCCTTGTCCAGCATGGCATAATCGCGCGCGGAACGGCCCGAATTGTCCGGGCGGTCGGGATTGGCCCCGGCCTTGATCAGCATCCGCACCAGCGCCAGATCCTTACGGTGGACGGCGCTGATCAGCGGCGTTTCGCCGGTGTTGTTCGCTTCATCGATGCGCGCGCCGGACTTTATCAGTTCGTCCACGCCTTCGATGAAGCCCATTTCACAGGCCAGCACCAGCGGGGTAACACCGCGATTGTCGCGCGCGTTCACGTTCGCGCCCTTGGCGATCAGGAACTGCACCCAGGTAAGATCCCGGCGCGCGGTGACAATGTGCAATCCGGTCTGCCCGGTGGTGTAATCCTTGGTGTTGACGATCTGTGTGCCCGGCTCGTTCAAAGCCTCGGTCACCTTGTCGCCCTCTTTCTTGCGGACAGCTTCGAGGAACTTGTAGCTGTCGGAGAACTGGGCCTGCGCAGGGATAGCGGTGGCAGCGGCCAGCAGGATCGCCACGGCGGCGAAAGGCCTGCTGCGGATAATCGAAAACATCAGTTCCTCCTGTTGCGTGCCCCACTGGCCTTGCCGGCCTAGCGGACTCGCCTCTTGCAAGGTCACGGTTAGCAGAGCATGAACCGCCGCGCCATGACCAGCACCTTCAAATCGTTAGCCGTCGCCCTTGCGGCAACCTGCACTTTCGCGCTTTCCGCCTGCGGCGGAGGCGTGAGCGAAAGCCCGCCGCTGGAAGGCGCTGCCATCGGCGGCGATTTCACGCTGACCGGCAAGGACGGCAAGCCGGTAAAGTGGAGCGATTTCGACGGCAAATACCGCATCGTCTACTTCGGTTACACCTTCTGTCCCGATGTGTGCCCGGTTGACCTGCAGAATATCGCACAAGGGGTGAAGCTCTTTGCGCGGGAAAACGCAGAGCTTGCCGCAAAGATCGTGCCGGTGTTCATCACCATCGATCCCCAGCGCGATACGCCGCAGATCATGGGTGCCTATGCCGCGAACTTCGGGCCAAACGTGGTCGGCCTGACCGGCACGCAGGCGCAGATCGATGCGGTCGCAAAGAAGTGGGCCGTGTTCCATTCGCGGCGCGAAGGCGGAACCCCGGATGCCTATCTGATGGATCACAGCCGCGCTGCGTTCCTGATGGGGCCGAAGGGCGAACCGATTGCGCTGCTGCCCGCCGAGCAGAACGGCAAGGCCGTGGCCGCCGACCTTGCAAAGTGGGTGCATTGAGCGCCGACCGCTTCTGGGAAAGGCCGGTAGAGGCCCTGAGCCGCGAACAGTGGGAAGCGCTGTGCGACGGTTGCGGCAAGTGCTGCCTGCACAAGCTGGAAGACGATGCGACCGGCGATGTCTATCACACCAATGTCGCGTGCAAACTGCTGGACCTGAAAACCGCGCGGTGCAGCGATTACAAACACCGCCGCGCCTTCGTGCCCGATTGCCTGCGATTGACGCCCAAGCTGGCCCGACAATTGCCGTGGCTGCCCGATACCTGCGCCTATCGCCTGCGTGCCGATGGCGATCCCCTGCCCGATTGGCATTACCTGATCAGTGGCGACCGGGACGCCGTGCATAGGGCGGGCCAATCGGTGGTGGGCAAGGCCATCAGCGAAACCGTAGCGGGACCGCTGGAAGAGCATATCGTGCCTGCGGACCATTTCGATGCGTGAGCGACGCGGAATGCTCGACTGGCTGCGCAAGGCCGATCCGCGCGCCAAGGAGGCGCCCGCGCCCAAGGGCGTATCGCGGCGCGTGATCGCGGTGGGCGGACGCGATCTGCCGCTGGTGATCCGCAAACTGGGCCATGCCCGGCGCATGACGTTGCGGCTCGCCCCGGATGGCAGCGAAGCGCGCGTGTCCATCCCCGCATGGGGCCGCGTGGGCGATGCCGAAGCCTTTGCGCGTGATCGGGCGGACTGGCTGGCCGGGCAACTGGAGCGTCTGCCCGAAGCGACGGCCATTGCGCCTGATGCAAGCCTGCTGTTTCGCGGCGAAACGCTGCTGATCGACTGGCAGAAAGCTGCGCGTCGCAAGCCAGTGATCGAACAGGGGCGCGTGATCGTGGGGGGACCGGCAGAGGGCCTTTCTTCCCGCTTGCAGAAGTGGCTGGAAAGCGAAGCGCTACGCCAGTGCGCCGAGGATCTGACGCATTATTGCGCCCGTGCTGGAGAGCCACTGCCACGCCTGTCGCTTTCGCGCGCGCAGCGGCGCTGGGGTAGTTGCGCTTCGGACGGTACGATCCGCATCAACTGGCGGCTGATCATGGCGCCGGATTTCGTGCGCCGTTCGGTGGTCGCGCACGAGGTGGCGCACATGCGGCACTTCGATCACAGCCCGGCATTCCACGCCCATCTGGCCGCGCTCTACGAAGGCGAGGTCGAAGCCGCGAACCGGTGGCTGAAGCGCTTCGGGCGCACAGTTTATGCGCCGTTCGGGTGAGAACTAGCGCAATTGCCCTTCAGGCCCTATCTAGGCGCGCATGAAGGGCTTTTTCCGCAATGTCTCCCCGCGCCGCGCCGCCGTCGATCTGTGGGAAGTGCTGGGCGCACCCAGCGAATACCGCGTGGTCGGCCTGCTGATGGCAGCGGCAGTGACTGGCGGTGTGTTCTACGTGATGAGCCAGCAGGGGGGCCGGGGCCTGCCGCGTCCACCGGAAATCGTCTATTTCCCCAGCTTCCTGGAAGGCCGCACCGACGCCGAAATCCTTGCCGAAAACCGTGAGGCAAGTGCCAAGGCCCGCGCCGCCCAGGCCGAGGAGGAAGCCAGCGCAGAGCGGGTGCGCCAGATGTACCGCGCGGTGGGCAACGCCACCGGAGTCGATGCCGACAAGGCCTATCGCGAAGGCAATGCCGAGCGTGCCGCCATCAAGGCAAAGATCGATGCAGAGCGCAAGGCAATCCTCGACCGCAATCTGGTGAAGAACCCGGTGTTCGAGGCTGAACAGAAGAAGTTCAGGGAAAAGTCCGAAAACGCCGGAGAATGACCGCCGCCGAAGATCAGCGCTGGTTGAATGCCGCCGCTGCGCTGGCAGCACGCGGACGCCCGCTAAGCAGGCCCAACCCGGCCGTGGGCGCTGTCATCGTGCGCAATGGCGTAGTCGTTGGCAGGGGTTGGACGCAGGCCGGTGGAAGGCCCCATGCAGAAGCCGGAGCGCTGGCTCAGGCGGGCGCGGCAGCGCAGGGCGCAACGCTTTACGTAACGCTGGAACCTTGCGCCCATGCCAGCGCACGCGGGCCTTCGTGCACCTCGCTGGTGCTGGAAAGCGGGTTGGCGCGCGTGGTGATCGGTGTGGAAGACCCCGATCCGCGCACGGCGGGCAGCGGGATTGCGGCGATGCAGGCTGCGGGAATTGCGGCGGAACTGGTGCCCTGCCCTGCGGCGCGCGAATCGCTGGCGGGATATCTGGTGCGCACGGCCTTGGGCAGACCGCATGTCACGCTCAAGCTGGCGATGTCGCTCGATGGGAAGATCGCGCTGGCGGACGGATCGAGCCAGTGGATCACCGGGCCGGAAGCGCGGGCGCATTGCCATGCTGAGCGGGCGCGCGTCGATGCCATCCTTGTCGGCGGTGGTACGTTCCGCGCCGATGCGCCAAGACTGGACGTGCGCCTGCCGGGGCTTGAACAGCGCAGCCCGCAACGGTTCGTGCTGACGCGGGGCGAAGCGCCCGCAGGCTGGACGGCAGTGGCGGACGTTGCCGCACCCGGCGCGTTCGGAGATGCGCAGTATCTCTTCGTTGAAGGCGGCGCGCAGGCAGCGGCAGCCTTTCTGGCGGCAGACATGGTGGACCGGCTGCTGGTCTATCGTGCGCCGATCATTGTCGGCACCGGGTTGCCGTGCATCGCAGACATTGGGCTGGGGTCTTTGGCCGAGGCACACGGGCGCTGGCGGAATGTCGACAGGCGAACGCTTGGCAGCGATGCGCTGGACGTTTACGAGCGGGTCCGCTGAAGGAGATTTGAATGTTCACCGGGATCGTCACCGAAGTCGGCAATATCCTCTCGATCGAGGACAAGGGCGACCGTCACATCACCATTTCCTGCGCGATGGACCCGGCGAAGATCGCCATCGGTGCCTCGATCGCCTGTTCCGGCGTGTGCCTGACCGTGGTGGATAAAGGCGGCGTGGCCGGTGAAGGCTGGTTTGCGGTGGACGTTTCGGGCGAAACGGTCAGCCGCACGG
This sequence comes from Novosphingobium sp., assembly GCF_049240505.1. Classification (GTDB taxonomy): domain Bacteria; phylum Pseudomonadota; class Alphaproteobacteria; order Sphingomonadales; family Sphingomonadaceae; genus Novosphingobium. The sequence continues at coordinate 13,853 of NZ_JBMLSM010000122.1, read as the reverse complement.
CCCCCGAACAATGGCAGACAGGCGCGCCGCTCAATCTCGAACCCGCGCTGAAGCTGGGCGACGAATTGGGCGGGCATATCGTGACTGGCCATGTCGATGCGGTAGGCGAAGTGGTAGGCATTTGCCCGGAAGGCGCTTCACTGAAAATCGGCATTTCCGCACCGAAGGAACTTGCGCCCTATATCGCGGCGAAAGGGTCCATCACGGTCGACGGCGTATCGCTGACCGTGAACGAGATTGCCGATCAGACCGACGGTTCATGCCATTTCGCGCTGAACATCATCCCGCACACCGCCGAAGTGACCACGCTGGGAACCTTGGCGCCGGGGCGCAAGGTCAACCTGGAGATCGACGTTCTGGCGCGCTATCTCAAGCGGATGCAAAGCCTCGCCGCGCAGGCTTGAGAGGCGTTTTCTGAACGACACCTAGATGCACCTAGACGCACCCAGGTGGTGCCAAGGTGTTCAGAACGCTGTCCGAATGCCGTTGAATCAGGCGCAACCCAGCACGATCTGCAACAGCTGTTCGGGCTGGTCGCTCATAACGTCGTGGCTCGCCTCTGCCTCGTGATATTCCCACGCGGGATCGTCCTGCACGGCATCGGCAAACTTCGCAAATGGTGTCGGTTGCCACCCATTGGCAAAGACATAAATCCGGCGCGGGATCTTCGCTTCCTCACCCGTAAAGCGCACCGCCTCTACCAGCGTGAGCAGCGGATGCGCCGATAGCACCGGGTTTTCCAAGCCGGGCAGCGGCGCAACTGCGCCGGGGGTGTACTTCTGGCTGCCGATGTAGTGGTCGTGCTCCCACTCTCCGGTCAGATCCCAAAGCGACTGGCCGTCTTGCGGCAGGAAGGCATCGACATAGACGATGGCGTCAATCCGGCTGCCGAGCCGCGCGGCAACACCGGTAATCACCATGCCGCCCCACGAATGGCCAACCAGCACGAAGCGGTCGACCCCGGCGGCTGCGATCTGGGCGCAAACGTCATCGATGTGCGTCGTCAGCGTGATGCTGGGGTGAAACTCTGCCTTGCGGCGGCCGAGGCCGGTCAGGTCGGCGGCGAGGACGCGGTGACCGGCAGCGGTGAGATCGGCTTTCAGGCGATCCCATGCAAAGCTGCCGCCCCATGCGCCGTGGACCAGCACGAAGTCGGTCATTGATTGATGCCGTGCTTCTTGTTGTAGCCGTGCAGCCATTCGAGCGTCTTGGTGAGGCCGCCGAAGGGATAGAAATGCAGGCGAACCTTGCCGTGTTCAGCGCCAAGGCCGCGCGCAAAGGCATCGACCAGCTTGTCCGGACCGGCGGTGCCGAGCAGGTTCGTGACCGAGATGCCGTATTTCTTGAGCACCGAGGTGGACGCGCCGACGCCGCAACGTGCGGCAAAGGCAAGCAAGCGCTTGATCCCGGCAGGACCGGGCACGCCGATACGAACCGGCGCATCAATGCCGCGCGCGCGCAACTCCTTGAGCCAGGCGAGGAAAGCGTCAGGATCGAAGCCGAACTGCGTGACGATCAGCGGGGCCATGCCGCGCGCGGTGATATCGGCCACCTTCTTTTCGAGCACGGCCCAGCATTCGGCCTCGGTCATGTTCGGGTGCCCTTCCGGGTGCCCGCCGATGCCGATGGCCTTGATGCCGGAGCGCTCGAAAGCCCCGGTAGCAATCAGCGCAGAGGTATCGAAATAGGGTCCGACAGGTTCGGGCGGATCGCCCGCGACGATGAAGCAGCGCTCGACACCGGCCTGTTCGACCACGGCGCGCAGGTAGCCTTCGAAATCGTCTTCGGACGTGATCCGGCGGGCGGAGAAATGGGGCATCGGCTCAAAGCCGAGTTCGCGCACCGCAACCGTGGCGGCAACGCGGGCAGCCACATCCTCACCGGGGAGGAAGGTAACCGCGATAGGGGTTTCTGCCGGGATGAGCGGGGCGGCATCGCGCAGCGACGCTTCGTCCTTCGCCGTCATCTCAAGCGAGAAACCATCGGTGATCCCGTCGGGCGCCTTGTCCCAGTTGGGATGAATTTGGGGTGTTGCCATGATCGGGATCCTCATGTGTTGAAGGCGACCCGCCCGGCCACCTTTGCGGTGATCCGGGCGGAGCCTGTTTCAGCTTGCCTTAGCGAGCCGTGCGCCAGCCTTCGGCGTAGTTTTCACGCGCAACGCGGCTGTACGGCACCGGCGATACGATCACGCGGACGTTCAGCTGCTTGTGCGGTTCAACGGTGGTCTTCTTCGTGCCGCCGTTTTCTTCACCCCAAACCACGTGCAGTTCGGTGCCGAACGGGATTTCAGGATCGATGGTGGCCAGCGAAAGCGCCTGCTTTTCGTTGTAGGAGAAGCCGGTGAACATCGAGAGGCCCACAGTCTTGCCATCGGCATCGACCACGCGATCATAGTTCGACGACGCATAGTTCGCGAGCGGAACGTCGAAGAACTTGTAGGCTTCACCATCCGGGTTGAACATCGAAGCCATGATCTTGGCCATGTCTTCAGGATGCCATGCCAGCGTCACCTTCTTGCGCTGTTCGGCAGGGTTCAGGGCTTCGAGAGCTTCACGACCGTGGAAATCGTGGTCGAACTTCACGAAGTTGCCGTAACCCAGTTCCCACGGATTGAGGTAGTAGTCTTCGATGTTTTCCGAGACGAACGAACCGCCGATCGAACCGGTGGCTTCGTAACTGTCAGCGGCCAGCCATTCGCGGAAGCCCTTGAGCTTTTCGCCAGTGTAGATGGCGGGCAGCGGCGACGGGATCCAGCCCGATTCCAGCGTGTTCGACGGATAAGCGCGGCTGCCGCAAGCGATCAGGCCGAATTCCTTGCCAGCTTCCAGAATGGCGGCGCGGATTTCTTCCTGCTCTTCATACGGACCCCAGATTTCAAGGCCCGGTGCGCCCGACATGCCGTGGCGCAGCGTCTTCACGGTCTTGCCCGCGATGTTCATCGTGGACATGTTGAAGAACTTGAGCTGTTCGAGCGGGCCGCCGTGCAGCTTTTCGATCACGGCCCATGCGTTCGGACCCTGGATCTGGAAGCGCCATTCCTTGCGCGTCACGGGCTTGCCCATCGGGCGCATCGGCGAACGGTCGTCCAGTTCGATTTCGACGTCATAGCCGCCGGTAGCAGCGTGGTAGCGCAGCCAGTTGGAAGCAGGCGCGCGACCGACGTAGGTGAAGCTCTGTTCTTCTTCCCAGAAGATGATGCCGTCACCGATGACGTGGCCATAAGGCGTGGTCGGCACGTACTGCTTGGCCTTGTTGACGGCCCAGCCCTTGGGGCTGTTGATCATGGTGTCGGACAGCAGCTTCAGCGCGTCCTTGCCACGGATATAGAGGTTCACCATGTGGTGCGACTGGTCGAACAGCACGGCGCTGTGCTGCCATGCCCACTGTTCCGAACGCCAGTTCGAGAATTCCGGTGCGACGACCGGATAGACATAGGCACCCAGCTGCGAGTTGCGCAGCATTTCGACCACATTGCCGTTCTCGTTGATTACCTCTTCGAGGTTCTTTGCCATGTTAAACTCTCCCGACTGTGAAATGGCAGGTTGGAAAAAGACACGTTGAAAAACTTGTATGCAACACATACAATCTCAGCAGAGATTCGCAATGGGAAATGTTGCGCCTTATGAGCGCCGCACACACGGGAGAGATTTTGATGAGCGCATCGCTGATTCTGACGCTATCTTGCGAGGACAAGCCGGGGATCGTCTCGCGCGTTACGGGCAACCTGTTCGAAGCAGGCGGCAACATTCGGGAAGCGCAGCAGTTCGATGACCCGTTGAGCGGCAAGTTCTTCATGCGCGTGGTGTTCGATCCGGGCGATGCTTCGGTCGATCAGTTCCGTGCAGCATTTGCGCCCGTTGCGCAGCAATACGCGATGGAATGGAACCTTCGTGACACATCCGTGAACCGCAAGGTGGTGCTGATGGTCAGCAAGTTCGATCACTGCCTTGGCGATCTGCTCTATCGCACGCGCATCGGTGAACTGCCGATGGATGTGGTGGCGATTCTGGGCAACCATCCAAAGGAAGCGCTGAACATCTCGCTGATCGGCGACATTCCGTATTACCACCTGCCCATCACCAAGGACACAAAGCCGCAACAGGAAGCCGAAGTGAAGCGCATCGTTACCGAAACCGGCGCGGAACTGGTGGTGCTGGCGCGCTATATGCAGATCCTTTCGGATGATCTGGCATCCTTCCTTTCGGGCCGCTGCATCAACATCCACCATTCGTTCCTGCCGAGCTTCAAGGGTGCCAAGCCCTATCATCAGGCCCACGCGCGCGGGGTGAAGATGATCGGCGCGACCGGTCACTATGTAACAGCCGATCTTGATGAAGGTCCGATCATCCATCAGGACGTGGAAACGGTGACCCATGCCGACAGCCCGGAAGATCTGGTGCGCAAGGGCCGCGATGTGGAACGCCGCGTTCTGGCCGAAGCGGTGCGCCTCCATCTGGAGGACCGCGCGCTGGTGAACGGCAACAAGACGGTCGTATTCAAGAGCTGAGTGTTTTGATCAGTTGAGATCAGACGGCGGCGGAGGCAGATTGCTTTCGCCGCCGTTTTTTTGCGGGAGAGAGGCAATGCACGTCAACGCGCTGGATCATGTCAACATCATCACCGACCGGCTCGACGAGACGGCCAACTTCTATCAGGCGCTGCTCGGCCTTGAACGGCGTGACGCGCCGCCACCGCTCACCCCGCAAAACGCGCAGTGGATGTACGACGCTGGCGACAAGGCCATTGTTCACATCAACGCGGTGGACTGCCCGCGCGCCTATGACCGCGATGTGCAGCCGGGGTCACTGACGGGGGCGATTCATCACGTTGCGCTGAATTGTTCGGGTTACGACGATGCGCTGCTGCGCATTGAATCGATGGGACTGGATTGCCAGACCAACTTTGTTGCGGCCATTGGCCTACGTCAGATATTTACGGCTGATCCGAATAACGTGTTGCTGGAACTGAACTTTTTCGGGGATTGAGTTGGCGTTGTTTGCTCTCTGGATTGCTTCGTCGCTATGCTCGCAATGACGACAAATAGCGTTCGTCATTGCGAGCATAGCGAAGCAATCCAGAGCGGTTTGCGTCAGCCTGGGATTGCACCTTCCAGCGCATCGGCCAGGTCTTTTGGAAACGACAGATAGGGGCTGTGGTCCGCAGGCAACGTGACCACATTCGCGCCGGGTGAAAAGTGCAGCATCCGGCGCTGGCTGTCGATCGGGATCGTGCGGTCTTCCGTGCATTCGACATAGGTGCGCGGCAGGCTGCCCCAGCGCAGCGGGGTGACATGGACCTTCTGCGCACGCGGGGCATGGGGTTCTGCCAGCAGCCTTGCCATTGCCGCTTCGACAAGATCAGGCGGCGAAAGCTGGGCGAAGACCGGCGCAGCATTTGCCGCATCGATCTCTGTCGCCACACCATCGTGAACCTTGCGGATGATCCCGTCGAACGCGGGATTGGGGCCTTCGAGTTGCTTGAACTCGGCGCGGCTCATGCCATCGGGCAGCATCATCGCGCAGATATAGACCAGCGCGTCCACCGCCGTCGGATCGCGTTCGGCTGCTGTCGACACCACAAGGCCACCGCGCGAGTGCCCTGCCAGTACCACCGGCCCTGCGCCTTGTGCTTTCAGATCGCGGCAATGCTGCGCAGCAAATTCGCCCCAGCTATCCAATGTGACCGCCGCCATTTCCTCTGCCGTGCCACCCATGCCCGGCAGAGTGGGCGCGACGACCGTGTGGCCCCGCGCGCGCAGAATATCCGCAACCAGATCGAAGCACCAACCGCCATGCCATGAGCCGTGGATTAAAACGAAACCAGCCATCAGCGAACTTCCCCCGACCAGACCCGCAGGCCCGGTGCAGTACGGTCTTCACCTTTCAGCGCCTCGGCAATGGCCGGGCGCGCGGTCATCCGGTCGCGCCATTCGCACAGGCGCGGTGCGCGCTTGGCGACTTCCATTTCCGGGAACATGCGTTCGACCATGATGCCACAGTGCGAATAGAAATTGATGTCGGCCAGAGTGTAGGTATCGCCTGCCAGCCATGCGGTTTGCGTGAGCTGCTTCTCCACCTTGTCGAGCGCGTATTCGATCTTGGCCGTCGCGTTGGCGAGATCGGCTTCGGAAAAGCCCGAACGCGCTGTCGCCCATTTCTTGCGCTGATCGGGCAGCGGAATGCTTTCGAGCAGCTTCTCGAAATCGCCGCTTTCGATATTGCGCGCAATCACGCCGACCATGCGATGCCACCCGTGCATCGACACGAAGTTCATCACGTGCTCGTCAACGAACTTGTTCCAATAGCGCATCCGCGCCGCGCCAACCGGATCGCGCGGGCGCAAGGGGGCGTCAGCCGGCTGGGCATCGGGGAAAGCGTCTTCGAGATATTCGTTGATGACCGTGGTGTGCGTGATGATCGCGCCATCATGATCGAGAACCGGCACCTGACCTTCGGGATTGATCGCGGTGAACCAGGGCTGGTGCTGTTCGAACTTGTGCAGATCGATATAGATGCTTTCGTAAGCCAGCCCCTTTTCCTTCAGGGGGATCATCGACTTGAGCGAATTGGCCAGCGGTTCGGCGTGATAGTATTTCAGGTTCATCGGTTCAGACCCTCATGGTGCCGAGCATACCGCCATCGACGGCCCAGCTTTGCGCTGTGACGTGGCTGGCGGCATCGGAAAGGAGGAAGGCGGCGACTTGCGCCAGTTCTTCAGGCTGCCCGGTGCGGCCCTGCGGAACGGCCTTGGCCATCTGCTGCGCGGCTTCAGGCGGCAGGCCATCAAGCATCGGCGTTTCGATCAGGCCGGGAACGATGCAATTGCAGCGCACGCCGAACTCCGCCACCTCGTTCGCCACCGCGCGAGACAGGCCGAGCACCGCGTGCTTGCTGGCGACGTAGCCCGCGTTCATCGGCAGGCCCCGCTCACTGGCAAGGCTGCCGGTGACGAGGATCGAGCCAGTGCCGCGCCGCTTCATCGCGGGGAGAACGTGCTGGATCGCCCAGAACACGCCCTTGAGGTTCACCGCCATGACCGCATCGAAGGCTTCGTCGGTATAGTCCTCGACGGGCGCAAACATCCCGCCGATCCCGGCGTTGAGGAATAGGCCGTCAATCGGGCCGTTCGCGGTGGCCGCATGGTCGAGCGCAGCCTTGAGAGCGGCCTTGTCGGCCACATCGGCGGCGGCGAAAGCGGTGTTGCCGCCCAGATCGCGAGCGGCCTGTTCCAGCAGATCGGCGCGGCGGGCGATAAGCGTAACCTTCGCGCCCGCTGCAACACAACGGGTTGCCGTGGCGCGGCCTATGCCGGTTGAAGCTCCGGTGATGACGATGTGCTTGCCGGTAAGATCGGTCACGTATCGCTCCGTGCGATGAAGGCGGCCCATACCCGCGCCTCGTTGCTATCATGCCCTTCGGGCGACCACTGGCGTTCCATCAAGGCGCGGGCTTCGGGTTCGGGCATCGCGCGATGATCGCGGTTGAGGCGGTAGAAGAAGGCGGAAACGCGCCAGTTCATGATGCAATGGACGTGAAGGGGCTTCGGCCCGTGGTTCAGTGCATCAAGGAACGCGGCGAAATGATCCTCGCCCGGCGCATCGAAGGGAACCGGGATGTGAGTGTAGGCGATGTCGTGCGCGGCCAGCTTATCCCCCTCACCCGCCAGCGCTTCGGGGTGGGTTTCGAGCGCGAGGTTGATGACGTGACGCACGCCCAGATCAGCGAGGCGCGCCACGTCCTTTTCCTCGATCCGGCCGGACGTGGTGGTTTCGGCGTCCAGCCTTTGCCACGCCCGAATGTCTGTCGGATCGGCCACGATGGCGTTCCTGTTCAGGCCAACCCAAGCAGGCGCGCGGCGTTGTCCTTCATGATGCCGGGCATGACCTCTTCCTTGAAGCCGACCTTGAGCGCGGCATCGATCCACTTTTGCGGGTGGATCAGCGGGAAGTCCGATCCGAACAGCATCTTCTTGCGAAGCTGGGTGTTGGCATATTGGATGATCTGCGGCGCAAAGTATTTGGGTGACCAGCCCGACAGATCGATGAACACGTTGTTCTTGTGCAACGCCATCGACAGGCTTTCATCCACCCACGGCCATGACGGGTGGGCAAGGATGATCTTCATGTCGGGGAAATCGACCGCAACGTCATCAACCAGCATGGGCTGGCCATACTTCAGACGCATCCCGCCGCCGCCGGGCATACCGGTGCCCATGCCGGAATGGCCGGTGTGGAAAATGGCGGGCAGGCCGTATTCTGCAATCACTTCATAAATGGGATAGCCGACGCGATCTGCCGGGTGGCAGTTCTGGGCGATGCCGTGGAACTTGAAGCCTTTGACCCCATAGTTTTCGATCAGATCACGCGCCTCGCGCGCGCCGAATTTGCCCTTGTGCGGATCGATCGAGGCGAAGGCGATGCAGATATCATCGTTCTTGAGCGCCATTTCGGCGACTTCGTAGTTCGATACACGCTTGGCCCCCATGCCGCATTCGGCATCGACCGTGAACATACAGAAGGCGATCTGCTGTTCGCGGTAGATTTCGACGATCTCGGGCATCTTGGGACGCTCACGCGGGGCCTTGAAATAGGTGCTGGCCGCGTCGAAGAACTGACCCATCACCGGATCTTCGGGATCGTGGCACGAAATCTCGGCATGGACGTGGACGTCGATCGCCTTGATCTTCGAAAGGTCGATGGGCACAGTGATGTTCCTCTTTGCTCTCTCCCCTTCGGGGGAGAGATACGAAGGCTAGCCAGCTTGTCTGGCTAGCCGAAGTTGAGAGGGGAGTTGCGCACTGCCCCCTCTCCCAACCCTCTCCCCTGAAGGGGAGAGGGCTATGTGACATCAGACCAGCGCGTCTTTCTTGACGGTGATGACCTGCGTGTAGGTGAACTCCTTCAGGCCTTCGATGCCGTATTCAGCGCCGAAGCCCGACTGCTTGTGACCGCCGAAGGGCGCGAAGGGCGAAAGGTGGAGGAACTCGTTGATCCACACCGTGCCGGTTTCAAGCTGTTCGGCGATCTTCACGCCACGTTCCGCGTCCTTGGTCCACACTGCGCCAGCAAGGCCGTAGTCGGAGTTGTTAGCGCGCTGGATGACTTCCTCTTCGGTCGAGAACTTCATCAGCGGCATGACCGGGCCGAACTGTTCCTCAGCCACGATGCGCGCGTCTTCGGGCGGGTTGTCGAGGATGGTGATCGGCACGTAATAGCCCGAGCCCGAAGGATCGACATCGCCGCCCACAAGGAACTTGTAGCCATTGTCCTTGGCGTCCTGGATCAGTTCGCACACGCGCTCGAACTGCTTCTTGTTCTGGATCGGACCAACGCCAGTGCCCTGGTTGGCGCCGTCACCGACCGTCACGCCCTTGGCATATTCGGCAATCGCGGCGCTCATCTCGTCATAGATATCTTCGTGGATATAGACGCGCTTGGCCGCGACGCAGATCTGACCCGCATTGGTGAAGCTGGACCAGAACAGCTGTTCGGCAACCTTTGCCACATCGGCATCGGGCAGAACGATTGAGGCATCGTTGCCGCCAAGTTCAAGCGTGATGCGCTTGAGATCCTTTGAAGCGCCTTCCATGATGCGCTTGCCGGTGGCGGTGGAGCCGGTGAAGGTGATCTTGTCGATATCGGGGTGCGAGGTCATCAACGGCCCAAGCGAATCTTCGCCGGTGATGATGTTGACGACGCCTGCAGGCACGATGTCCTTGATCAGTTCGGCAAACTTCAGCGTGGTCAGCGGCGTGAAGGGCGAAGGCTTGAGCACGATGGTGCAGCCCGACAGGATGGCAGGCGCAATCTTCTGCACGGCCATCAGCACGGGGAAGTTCCACGGCACGATCCCGGCCACCACGCCCACTGGCACGCGGCGTGTGCGGCTGAGGCGCGTGTCGCTGTCCTCGTTGATCGTCTCTTCGAGGGTCAGGGTGGACTGCGCGCTCATGATCGCAGCGCTGGCGCCGATTTCATGCTGGGCCTGATGGTGCGGCTTGCCCTGTTCGCTGGTCAGCAGGCGGTAGAGTTCGTCGAAGTTGGCTTCGACGGCGGCTGCCATGTTGCGGATGACGGCGCGGCGATCATCCACCGGCGTCTTCGACCAGGTTTTGAACGCGGCCCGCGCAGCTGCAACGGCACGGTCCAGTTCGGCAGCGCCACAGGCAGGAACACTGCCGATAACCTGTTCGTTCGCCGGGTTGACGACATCAAGCGACGTGGCGGTGGTGACAAGTTCACCATTGATCAGATTGGGATAAAGCTGCGTCATGATTCTCTCCAAGGGTTATAGTTGCTATGAGTCATAGCAATCTTGTTAGCGCCCTTCCAGTGCCTTGTCCTCGTTGGCACGTTTAATCACGTAATGGCGGATCGATTCGATCTGCTCCTTGGTCATATATTTGCCCCAACCGATCATGCCGTTGTCGACCAGCGCACCATCATGCACGACGGTTTGCCACGCACCGGCATCGGCATTGACGCCGCTGTGGCGCAGATCGGGTAGCAGACCGCCGATTGCTGCATCGCCGTGGCAAACGGTGCAATACTTGCCGTAAAGATAGCTGCCCTGCGCAATCGTGGCAGGGGTGCCAACGGGCGCGGGCGGATCGAGCGGGCGTTCTTCGAACGGCGGCGCATCGGGCAGCTTGCCCTTGCCACCCAGCTTGAACACCAGAAGGCGGCTGATGTTGCGGACAGGGCCGGACTTGTCAGCCAGCACGCCGGTTGCCAGCGGCCATACGCCGCCCCAGCCTGCGAGCACTGCGACGTACTGATCGTTGCCAGCCTTGAAGGTAACGGGCGCGGCCACGACGCCGGTCTGTGCCGGGAATGACCACAGTTCCTTGCCGTCCTTGGCGGAATAGGCCACAAACGTGCCTTTGGCGTTGCCCTGGAACAGCAGGCCGCCGGCCGTTGCCAGCAATCCGCCGTTCCACGGTCCCGCAAACGGAATGCGCCAGCGCTCCTTCTTCTCTACCGGATCCCACGCGACCACAGCGCCCGTCGTGGCGGCCCTTGCCGCTTCGCGCGCTTCCTTGATCGCTGGCATCGCACCGGCAGAACTGTCCAGCCCGACGTTGAAGCCAACGGCCTGCGGCTTCCAGTCCTTTTCAGGGAAATAGGGATAGGCTGCGAACTGCGCCGGGATGTAGACCAGACGATTGTTCGGATCGAAGGCCATCGGGTGCCAAGAATGGGCGCCTGCCGCGCCGGGCGTGCTGATGAACGGCTTGCCCGTCTGGTCATAGCGCGCTTCGGGATTCTCGATCGGACGACCATTGGCATCCAGCCCCTTGGCCCAGTTCACCGGGGCATAGGCGTTGCCCGAAATGAACTTTCCGTTGGTGCGGTCCAGCACATAGAAGAAGCCGTTCTTGGGTGCCTGCATCAGCACCTTGCGCGGCTTCCCGTCAATTTCGAGGTCTGCCAGAATGATGTGCTGCGTGGCGGTGAAATCCCAGGTCTCGCCCGGCGTTTCCTGAAAGTGCCAGGCATACTCGCCGGTCTTGGCCTTGATCGCCACGATGGACGACAGATAAAGGTTGTCGCCGCCGCCGGGCGAACGATACGCCTGATTCCACGGGCTGCCGTTGCCGACGCCGATGTAAAGCAGATCAAGCTCAGGGTCGTAGGCCATTGCATCCCACACGGTGCCGCCACCGCCCAGCTTCCACCATTCACCCTTCCAGGTGGCTTCGGCCTTCTTGAGATACTCTTCATCGTTCTTTCCCGGCATGTCGGGGACGGTGTAGAACCGCCAGACCTGCTTGCCGGTTTGCGCGTCATAGGCCGTAACGTAGCCACGCACGCCCATTTCAGCGCCGCCATTGCCGATGACGATCAGCCCGCCAATCGCGCGCGGCGCCCCGGTGATGGTATAGGGTTTGGACTGATCGACCGTGACGGTGGACCACACCTGTTTGCCGGTGTTGCGATCCAGCGCGATAAGCCGCCCGTCCAGCGTGCCGAAATAGAGCTTGTCGCCCCATGCGGCCATGCCGCGGTTCACCACGTCGCAGCAGGCCTTGACCGCGGTTTCGCCCGGCACCTTGGGATCGAACTCCCACAGCAGTTTGCCCGATACCGCGTCATAGGCCTTGGCCTTGGACCACGCGGTGGTGATGTAGATCTTGCCATCAATCACCAGCGGCGTGGCTTCCTGCCCACGCGCGGTGTCCATATCGGCGGACCACGCCAGACCCAACTGACCGACGTTTTCTGCCGTGATCTGGGTGAGCGGGCTGAAACGCTGCTCGTCATACGTGCGGCCATAGGACAGCCAGTTCGCCCCATCGCCCGCGATGATCTGCTGTGCATTGACGCCGGCATCGGCATTGGCAGCCATCGTGCACGCGGCCAGCGGCAATGCCAGCGCCAGTGTTCCTGCGAGCACGAATTGCAACTTGCGGTTCAAACGCATCTTAAACCCTCTCACCCAGTCCGGTTATCGCCGGATCAATTCACCATGCGGTCGCTGTTGCCCCAGTACGGAGCGCGCAGCGCCTTCTTGTCCATCTTGCCCGCTGCGGTGCGCGGAATCGAGTCCACAAACTTGACAGATTTAGGCGCTTTGACCCCGCCCAGCTTTTCCTTGGTATAGGCGATGATGTCTGCCTCGGTGATCCCGTCTGCAACCACCACGGCGTGAACCTGCTCGCCCCACTTTTCATGCGGAATGCCGAACACGCAAGCCTCGCGCACGGCAGCGATCTCGGTCACCGCAGCCTCGACCTCGGCGGTGAAGACGTTGAACCCGCCCGACACGACCATGTCCTTCTTGCGGTCCACGATATAGAGGTAGCCGTCCTTGTCGAACTTGCCGACGTCACCCGTGTGGTGCCATCCGAACTTGCGGATTTCAGCGGTTTCTTCAGGCTTTTCGAAGTAGGAATGCGTTACCAGCGCGCCACGCACGCAGATTTCGCCCGCCTCGCCCAGCGGCACTTCGTTGCCATCATCGTCCAGCAGCGCAACCTTGATCGAACGCGAAGGCTTGCCGCAAGCCGCCAGCTTTTCGGGTGCTTCCATCGCGAACTTGGCGACGTCTTCCGGCGGGAACCATGCCACGATCATCGGGCATTCGACCTGGCCATAGGACTGACACATCGCCGGGCCGAACACTTCGACGGCCTGGCGCAGCTTTTCGGGGCTGCAGGGCGAGCCGACGAGGATGAAGATGCGCAAGCTGGAATAGTCATGATCGCCGAGTTCCGGCGATGCAAGCAACTGATAGAGCGCGGTCGGCGGCAGATACATGTGCGTGACCTTGTACTCCGCGATGGTGCGCAGCACGCGCTCGGCATCGAAGCCGGGCAGGATCACCTGCGTGGCACCAAGGCTCAATGTCGAAAGCGCAATCGGCCCCGCAGCGTGGGTAATCGGCGCAGAGACCAGCGCCACGGGAGAATCGGTGCGCCCGCCCATGCCGTCGGCGGCGGTCTCGATCATGGTGCCCCAGCCGAGGTTGGTGACGTTCGCGCCCTTCGAGGGACCAGTTGTGCCACCGGTCGGGAAGATGCCGACCATGTCCATCAGGTTGCCGAACGCGTCGATCTCGGGCTCGACGAAATCGGCCTCGCTCACGCCCGCAATGAACTCATCAAGGCTCGGGTCATCGCCCATGCGCTTGTCGAGGCAGACGAAGTGCTGGAGCGTGGGGCACAGGTCCTTGAGCTGCTGCACCTCGTCAGCCTTGGACGAGTGATAGACCAGCCACTTGAGGCGCACGTAGTTGATGTAGGCAGCGTTGGCGTCGATGGCGTTGCGGGTATTGACCGGAATCCACTTGCCGTTGGCACGCCACATGGCCAGCAACACGACGAGCAGCATGCCATCGTTCGGCCCATAG
>NZ_JBMLSM010000121.1:0-5624 GCF_049240505.1 Novosphingobium sp. | reverse complement strand
AATCGTAAAGGTAGATGTCGCCTTACGGCTCCTGTGAACTGTCCTTCAACACCGTTGCGCAAAAGGCGCACAAACCCGTCGCGCGGCATCCAGTCGCGGTCTACCGACCAGGTGACTTCGCGGTGAAGCTGCGCCTCATCCATTTCACACAGCGCGCGCAACGTGCGGCCATTGTCGTGCACCGTTGCGGAAAATGCCTCCCGCCCCCATTCATGCCCATCGCTGTTGAGATAGCGGATACGGCCGGCATAGCCTTGATGGGGGAACGTCACGGCTACTTCTCCGACAATTGTGGCCAGTCGAGCGACCTTATGTTGGCGGGGGGAGATGCGCGCCATCCCTTCGCCGACTATCTACCGTGCGGTCAGCCTTCACCTGCCCCGCGCTCTTCGCGGCGCATCTGCATCAGCCTTCGCCGTGCCCGAATCGCGGCAGCGTCGGATGGCAGGATCACCGGGTGCATGGCCCAGAAATCTCGGCCCTGCATCGCCTGCTGCTGGGCGCGGATCATCGGTTCGTCTTCTTCCAGAAAGACCTTTCGCGCCATTACCGCTGCTTCCTCACCCTGCCCACGGGTGAAGAAATAGTGCGTCTCCGTCGCATTTTTCGGGGTGAGGATATGCGCATTGGCCAATGGCGGAACGATGAAATCCGTTTGGGCCGACCCGGCACGCGCAAGGCCGATGAACAGCGCCAATGACGCCGGGGCGTGCCAGCGCATGTGCAGCCATTGGTCGACCGCTTCCCCGGCAGCAACCATCGACGCTGCCCATTCCGGCGGGCGCGAGCCGTCCATATCCCACTTGTTCCACAGGCCGCCTGACTCATCCGTCTCGACGCTTTGCTTGCCGAATTCAAACAGCGCGCCGTTCACGCCAAAGGATTCACTGTGCAGAAACTCGGCGTGGCTGAGGTCGAGCAGATTGTCCGCGATCAGTTCGTAGTTCACGTCCATAACGAGATGATCGGTGGCATCTCCCGTCTGAGCGATAAAGGCGAAGTCCGGGATCCCATCGGGATTGGCCAGCGCTGCGTCTCCGGGCCAGAACCACAGCGCGCCGTGTCGTTCAACCAGCGGCAACGTGGCCACTTTCGCTTCGGGCGGCAATTCCCGGCCAAAGGGATTGAACACGCAAGCGCCATCGGTGCCAAACGTCAGCCCGTGGTATCCGCAGGCAATGGCATCGCCCACGCGCTTGCCCCGGCTGAGTGGCACAAAGCGGTGCGGACAGCGATCCGCCATCATCGCCCAATCGCCATCGCTCTTGCGCAGTACCAGCCACGGTTGATCCAGCAGGACACGGCTAAGAAAACCATTGATGGGCACTTCCGCTGCCCATGCCGCCATATACCATGCGTTTCGAACGAAATCAGACATCGCACTTCTCCAAACCGGTGGAGCGTGCACAGTCGATCGATCAATGCTGCACGCCCGCACTCACATGCGGGACCAAAGCACGTTCTTGCCCCGCGACATGTTGTGAGGCCTGCAGCTGGCGCAATGCGCCATCCCAGACCGGCATTGCCGGTCACCAGGCTGTGTCCGCCAAAAAGCGGACAACAAGATTATAAATTGGAATTGCGATTCTCGTCAATAGTCGCACGCTCATGCCAACCGGATCTCGTTCAGCACCCCCTTCGCCAGATTGCGGAAGCGCAGTGCGTCCGACACCGAGATGTCCTGATTGTGTGCAGCGCCGTTCCGAAGCGCGCGCATTTCGCTGATCATGCCCACCGTGTGCGAAGGCAGCACGCCGCGTTGTTCAAGAGCGCGGCTGGCCCTTGCTGCGTCGGTGCTGGCAACGGCGTGCGACAGGGCAAGACCCTGCAGCGCCTCTTCCACACGTGACCATGAATCGAGCACGGCAGCGTTTGGCGAAAGGTCGAGCAGCTTGATAAAGCGGCCATGATCGCCGGTAAGGGCAATCCCCGGGCCGTCCGGCTCTGCAATCGCAGGTGGCGCTTCGGATTCCAGCCGGTCCAGCCGCCTTGCGAAACGCGCAGACTTGTCACCCCAGTTCAGTTCATCCAGCCGGGCCAGAAGCGCCAGCAGAGGGCGGCGGAACACCAGTGCGATCACCAGCGCTGCCAGCGGCCAAGCCAGTGCGCCGACCAGCCCAAGCGTCCACGAAAACCAGTCCGCGGCAGGGCCAATGTTCAGCGAAATCATGGGGCAAATCCGTTCTGTTCGAGTCCTTGCAGGGACTCTAACTGAAACAGAACAAATAAGGAACATTACTTATCACAGGCCCCGCAAAGATCCTCCCCCGCTGGGGGAGGTGGCCGTAGCGCAGCGGAGGTCGGAGGGGGATGGGCGCAAATGCCCCCTCCGTCAGTCCCTTGCGGGCCTGCCACCTCCCCCAGCGGGGGAGGATCGTTCAGTCACCGCTATTCAGCGCGGGTCCATATCCACGTGCCGGTAATGCCCAGCACGCCTGCCGGAATCAGCACCCAGGGCCAGCCTGCAGTCACTGCCGTCAGCACCACGCCAAAAGCCATCGCACTCAGCGCCGCCACTTTGCCCTTGCGCGAAATCGCCCGCCGTTCGCGCCATTGCCGCAACGGTGGGCCATAGCGTGGATGATCGAGCAGGCGCTGCTCCCACGCCGGGTTTGACCGGGCAAAGCAGAACGCCGCCAGCAAAAGGAACGGCACTGTGGGCAGCAGAGGCAGAAACGCGCCGATCGTGCCCAGCGCAACACTTGCTATGCCGCCTGCCAGATAGAGGTGGCGACGCAAATCCCGGCTCAGGCCGTAGCGGCAAGGCGCGCAGCATGTTCGCGCACCAGCGCGATCATGTTCGGCACGCCCTGGGTGCGGTTGGATGAAAGCTGCTTCTTGAGATCGAACGGGGCCAATGCCTCGGCAATGTCAGTTCCGGCTACATCGCGCGCCGGGCGATCCTGCACGGCGGCCAGCACCAGCGCAACGATGCCCTTGGTGATTGCGGCGTTGCTGTCGGCCAGAAAGTGCAAGCTTCCGCCCTCGCCTTGCGTGGGATAGACCCAGACGCTGGCCGAACACCCGCGCACCAGCGTGGCGTCTGTCTTCAGCGCATCGGGCATAGGCTCCAGTTCGCGCCCCAGCTCGATCAGCAGGCGATAGCGTTCATCGCCATCGAGAAATTCGTACTCTTCCAGAATGTCATCGAGTTTGCGCATGATTCGCATCTAGCGGGTGGTTAGGGTGGCGTCCACTGGGCGGTGGTGCGATCAGCATCCTTCGACAGGCTCAGGATGTTTGCACTTCTCTAACCCGATATCCCACCCGGCCGCGTCAACGCATAATAAAGGACGTAGAGCCACGACAGCACACCGTGAACGAGCGCCCAAACGATGGACTTGTGCAGGCTCCACGAAATCGCGATGGCAATCGCCGAGCCAAGCCCGATGCCCGCCTTGGCAGCACCCTCGCCCCGCCCGCCGCTCACAGGTCCACCCCGGCGGCGATGGCTTCCAGCTTGCGCAGGCGTTCGCGCATGTCGGCAAGGTCGATCAGGCTCGCCGCGTCACCCGTATCCGAACGTTCGAGTTCAAGGCGCTTCAGGGACAGCCAGCCATCCCAGCCGCGCAGGGCCGCAAAGGCGATCATGGCAAGACCGGTGAGGCCGGAGAAAGCTAGCACGAAATCGGAAGTCATATCGGCAACTCCCAGTGGGATAAGGCTTTTGCGGTTGAATTACTTGTCGCGCAGCGATTCAATCTCGCGCGAGAGGCGGCGGGTTTCGCCTTCGTCGGTGGCGATGCGTTCCAGCACTTCGAGCCGTTTGCGCAAGTCTGTGACTTCACGTTCGAGGCTGGCGGTATAGGCAGCATCCGCATCGGCGCGCTCGTATCCACCACTCCCCCGATTGCGATCGCGGTTCATGCGGATATTGGCGAAAGCGATGATCGCGGCGATGGCAACCATCGCACTCCAGAAGGACATCGTGATTGTTCCTCAATTCACCTTGGCATCGCGCAGGTTTTCGATGCGCAGCGCAAGGTCAGCGTCGTTTTCGGTAGCGATACGTTCCAGAACGCGCACCCGCTGCTCCAGCCGCTCAGCCTGCGCGGCGTATTGCGCGGCCTTTTCAGCGGTCTGTTTGGAAAGCAGTTCGAGTTCGCGTTCGCGGAACGCCAGACGGCGCTTGTAGGCATCGCCCAGCACGCCCATCACAACCGGCACAACCACCAGCATGAAGGCAAGGCCATAGATCAGGTCTTCGCTCATTGCGCTCTCCTGTCATCCTGGTGGCGCAGCGCCTCGATCTGGCTGGCCACGTCAAAGCCACGGTCGGTCACGATGGCTTCGACATTGGCAAGCCGCTGGTGCGTTGCATCAAGCTGTTGGCGAAGAAGGGCATTTTCATCGCGCAGCTTGGCCATCGCCTGATCGTCAGCCCGGTCGGTCTTGCCGCCCCATTCGTCTTCCAGCGCATAGCCATGCCGTGCGCGGATCCAGTTGTTGATCACCCAGCCACCGGTCGATATCGCGATGATGGCAAGGACGAATTCCGGCCCGCCCCAGTTCACTGCGGCCTCCTGTCGCCACCTTCAAGACGAAGCGCCTCGATCTGCTGGGTCAGGCCGAAACCGCTGTCGGTGACAATGCGCTCGACATTGGCGAGGCGATCCTTGACCGAGCCGAGTTCGGCGCGGAGCTGGGCGTTTTCCTGGCTGAGCAGCTTGATCCGCTCAAGTTCAGCGCTGGAGGTCTTCGGGTAAACCGCCTGCCCCCACGCCCCGTCCAGCGGGTATCCATGACGGATGCGCATCCACGTGGTGATGACCCATCCGGCCACGCCAGCCACGGTAACCGTTGCGATCAGCGGCGCGAGGTTTGTGATTTGTGCAAGGTTTTCAATAGCCATCACACCCTCCGGTCTTCAAGGCTGGCGCTATCACGGCGAAGCGCTTCGATCTGCGCGGCAGTATCGAAACCCTTGTCGGTCACGATCCGTTCAAGGACGCGGACGCGCTCTTCGAGTTCGCGGGTGTGCTGGGCGTATTGGGCGGCTTTTTCGGCGCTCAGTTCGGCGGTGGCAGCGATCTGCATCTCGGCGATCTTCTGGCGGTGCTTGGTCCAGATTGCGACAATCGGAATGCACAGCGCGATGATCGGGATCAGCGGCCCAATGATGTCGGGTCCCATGATGTTCAGTCCCCCTCAGGACGGGTTAGGTGCGTCTAGGTGCAGTTAGGTGCAGTTCAGCGCAGCTTCTCGATTTCGGCCGAAAGGCGCGGGTTCGAGTTGACGTAGAAGCTTTCCACATCGGCCAGACGGCGATCGATATCACGGAAGCTGGCGCGCACTTCGCGGGCCGTGCGGGCAGGCGACTGGCGGACGCCCTGCCAAAACTTCTGCTCTTCACGGTCGCTGTAGAGATAGCCGGGCTTCTTGGAAGCAAGGATACCCAGCGCGAAATAGAGGAAGAAGGGCCAGCCCATCGAGAAGGCAAGGATCAGGAAGCCGAGGCGGATCCACAGGGCATCGACGCCGGTATAGTCGGCAATCCCTGCACAGACGCCCATGAACTTGCCATTGACCTTGTCGCGGTAAAAGCGGGTGCGTGGGCTGCTCACTTTACGGTCCTTCCCTGTTCGGCGAACATGCGGTCCAGTTCGCGCAGTTTCTGGTTGTCG
>NZ_JBMLSM010000120.1:0-7090 GCF_049240505.1 Novosphingobium sp. | reverse complement strand
AACCAGCCGATGGTGCTGGCAGGCGTTCTGGACATCAATTCATCGAAGAAGGCGGCGCGCTTCGTGCGCTTCTGCGATGCGTTCAACATTCCGATTCTGACGTTTGTCGATGTGCCGGGCTTCCTGCCGGGCACTGCGCAGGAACACAACGGCATCATCAAGCACGGCGCGAAGCTGCTTTTCGCCTATGCCGAAGCGACCGTGCCCAAGATCACCGTCATCACCCGCAAGGCCTATGGCGGGGCCTATGACGTGATGGCGTCCAAGCACCTGCGCGGCGACCTGAACTATGCCTGGCCGACCGCTGAAATCGCGGTGATGGGGGCCAAGGGTGCGGTGGAGATCATCTTCCGTGGCCTTTCGGCTGAAGAGCAGGCGGTGAAGACCAAGGAATACGAAGACCGCTTTGCCAACCCCTTCGTGGCGGCAAGCAAGGGCTTTGTCGACGAGGTGATCCACCCGCACTCCACCCGCCGCCGCGTGGCGCTGGGCCTGCGCAAGCTCAAGAACAAGAGCCTGGAAAACCCCTGGAAGAAGCACGACAATATTCCGCTGTGATGCGCTTTGGGCGAAAGTTTGGGAAAGATTGAAATGACCGACATCTACATCGTTTCGGGCGCGCGCACGGCCATCGGTTCGTTTGGCGGCAGCCTTGCTTCGCTGCGTCCGGCCGAAACCGGCGCGATTGTCATCAAGGAAGCGATTGCCCGCGCAGGGATCAGCGCGGACAAGGTGCAGAACGTGGTGATCGGGACGGTGGTGCCGACCCAGCCCAAGGACGCCTATGTCAGCCGCGTGGCGGCGGTGAACGCGGGCGTGCCGATTGAAGCGCCCGCGATGAACGTCAACCGCCTGTGTGGTTCGGGCCTTCAGGCGATTGTCTCGGCGGCGCAGGGCATTGCGCTGGGCGAACAGGACATTGCCATTGGCGGTGGTGCGGAAAGCATGTCGAATGCGCCGCACATGATCCTGACGGCTCGCAATGGTCAGAAGATGGGCGATCAGGTACTGCTGGACGCCATGCTGGGCGCGCTGCATGATCCGTTCGAGAACTTCCACATGGGCGTCACGGCGGAAAACGTGGCCGAACAGTGCGGCATCAGCCGTGAAGAACAGGATGCTGCTGCGGTAGAAAGCCACAAGCGCGCGGCGGCGGCTGTGGCGGCGGGATACTTCAAGGAACAGATCGTTCCGGTAGAGATCAAGACGCGCAAGGGCGTGACCGTGTTCGACACCGACGAACATTTCCGCGCTGACGCCAGCGTCGAGGCGATGGCCACGCTGAAGCCGGTGTTCAAGAAGGACGGCACGGTGACCGCAGGCAACGCCAGCGGGATCAACGATGGCGCGGCGGCGGTGGTTCTGGCCAGCGGCAAGGCCGTGGAAGAACATGGGCTGAAGCCGATGGCGAAGATCATCGGCTGGGGCCATGCGGGTGTTGAACCGCGCGTGATGGGCCTTGGCCCGGTCAAGGCGGTGCCAGTGGCGCTGCAGCGCGCAGGGCTGACGCTGGATCAGATTGACGTGATCGAAGCCAACGAAGCATTTGCCGCACAGGCCTGTGGCGTTGCCAAGGAACTGGGCTTTGATCCGGCCAAGACCAACCCCAACGGTTCGGGCATTTCGCTGGGCCACCCCATCGGCGCAACCGGCGCGATCCTGACGATCAAGGCGATGTACGAACTGCACCGCACTGGCGGCAAGTATGGCCTGATTACCATGTGCATCGGCGGCGGTCAGGGCATCGCTATGGTCATCGAAAGGGTCTGACATGAAGCTGGGCCGTTTGAACCACGTTGGCGTTGCAACGCCGGATATCGATGCCTCCATTGCGTTCTACCGCGATGTGATGGGCGCTTCGGACATTACCGAACCGTTCGTGCTGGACAGCCAGCAGGTGCGAGTGTGTTTTGTCAGCACACCGGGCGAAAATGGCACGGCTGGAACGCAGATCGAACTGATCCAGCCAACCAGCCAGGACAGCGCGGTGGGCAAATGGCTGGCGGCCAATCCTTTGGGCGGGCAGCACCACCTTTGCTACGAAGTGCCGGACATTCATGTGGCCAAGGCGTGGTTTGAAGCCCAAGGCAAGCGCGTGCTGGGTGAACCCCGCATCGGCGCGCATGGGACGCTGATTTTCTTCGTCCACCCCAAGGACATGGGCGGACAACTTACCGAAATCATGGAGACGCCGAAGGAGGCGCACTGATCCTCTTCCCCCTTGATGGGGGAAGGATACGTAGCCTTGCTCCCGCAGGGGGCTAGGCGGAGTTGGATGGGGGTGAGGGGCAGGGCGCATCGGGCGCACACCCCCACCCAGCTACGACTAGGCAGCAAGCTGCCAAGTCTTCGCATCCCTCCCCCATCAAGGGGGAGGAAAAGGGACGAACGATGACGGACAAGACACTGGCAGATTGGCAGGCCGCTGCCGCCGAGGAAGTCAAAGGCAAAGACCTGACCTGGGCTACGCCGGAAGGTATTGCCGTCAAGCCGCTCTACACCGCCGAGGACGTGTCCGTGGACCCCGGCCTGCCCGGTTTCGCGCCCTTCACGCGCGGCGTTCGCGCATCGATGTATGCTGGCCGTCCGTGGACAATCCGCCAGTATGCGGGCTTTTCTACTGCCGAGGAATCGAACGCTTTCTATCGCCGCAACCTTGCCGCCGGGCAAAAGGGCCTTTCGGTCGCCTTCGACCTTGCTACGCACCGTGGCTATGACTCCGACCATCCGCGCGTGACGGGCGATGTGGGCAAAGCTGGCGTGGCCATCGATTCGGTCGAGGACATGAAGATCCTGTTCGACGGCATCCCGCTCGACCAGATGTCGGTGTCGATGACCATGAACGGCGCGGTCATTCCGATCCTCGCGTTCTTCATCGTTGCCGGTGAAGAGCAGGGCGTTGAGCGCAAATTGCTCGACGGGACCATTCAGAATGACATTCTGAAGGAGTTCATGGTCCGCAACACCTATATCTACCCGCCCGAACCTTCGATGCGGATCATCTCGGACATTTTCGGTTATACCAGCCGCGAAATGCCGAAGTTCAACTCGATCTCGATTTCCGGCTATCACATGCAGGAAGCGGGCGCGACGCAGGTTCAGGAACTCGCGTTCACCATTGCCGACGGCATGGAATATGTGAAGTACGGCGTGGCTTCGGGCCTTGATATCGACAAGTTTGCGGGCCGCCTGTCGTTCTTTTTCGCCATCGGCATGAACTTCTTCATGGAAGTGGCCAAGCTGCGCGCGGCGCGTGTGCTGTGGCACCGGGTTATGACCAAGCTGGGCGCGCAGGACGAACGCAGCAAGATGCTGCGCACCCACTGCCAGACGTCGGGTGTGTCGTTGCAAGAGCAAGACCCCTACAACAACGTCATCCGCACCACGATTGAAGCGATGGCCGCGATGCTGGGCGGCACGCAATCGCTGCACACCAACGCGCTGGACGAAGCCATCGCGCTGCCGACCGACTTTTCCGCACGCATCGCGCGCAACACGCAGATCGTGATTCAGGAAGAGACGGGCATGTGCAACGTGGTCGATCCGCTCGGCGGGTCGTACTACATCGAAAGCCTGACGCAGGAACTGGTCGACAAGGCGTGGGAGATTATCGAGCGCGTTGAAAGCGAAGGCGGCATGGCCAAGGCCGTGGCCGCTGGCTGGCCGAAGGCGATGATCGAGGAAGCTGCGGCCGGACGGCAGGCGCGCGTCGACAAGGGCGATGACGTGATCGTCGGCGTCAACAAGTATCGCCTTGCCAACGAAGACCTGCTCGAAACGCTGGAAGTGGACAACGACAAGGTCCGTCAGGGCCAGATCGCGCGGCTGAAATGGGTGCGCGAAAACCGTGACGAAACCAAGTGCCGCGCCGCGCTGAACGCACTGACCGAAGGGGCGAAGACCGGCGGCAATCTGCTGGAACTGGCGGTTGAAGCCGCTCGCCACCGCGCCACGCTGGGCGAGATTTCGGACGCGATGGAAGTGGTGTTCGGTCGCCACGGCACGTTCCCGACCCCGGTGAAGGGCGTCTATGGTTCGGCCTATGCCGGGGACTCGCGTTACCAGCAGGTTGTCGATGGCGTTGAGGCCGTGACGCGCCGCCTTGGCCGCACTCCGCGTATGCTGGTGGCCAAGATGGGGCAGGATGGCCATGATCGCGGCGCGAACGTGATTGCCAGCGCGTTCAGCGACATGGGCTTTGACGTGACCAGCGGCCCGCTGTTCCAGACACCGGAAGAAGCCGCCGCACTGGCGCTTTCGCAGGATGTGGACGCGGTTGGCGCATCGTCGCTCGCCGCCGGGCACAAGACGCTGATCCCCGAACTGATCGGCCACCTGCGCGCGGCTGGGCGTTCGGACATCAAGGTTGTCGCAGGCGGCGTAATCCCACCGCAGGATTATGATTTCCTGCGCGAAGCAGGTGTGCAGGGCATCTACGGTCCGGGCAGCAACGTGGTGGAATGCGCGGCGGATATGCTGCGGCTGCTGGGGCATAACATGCCGCCGGTGGATGCTTGATCCATGCCGACGCTGCTGCGGATCGGTGCCTTCCGGTTCTACTTTTACAGTCATGAACCGAACGAGCCGCCGCACGTCCACGTGGATCGCGGGGCGGCAACGATCAAGGTGTGGCTCGGCAGTCTGGAAGTGGCCAGCAGCCGTGGCTTTCGTGCCCACGAAATAGGTGGCATTGTGGCAATGGTTGAAGCGCATCGCGACGAGTTTGTGGAGGCTTGGCATGGGTATTTTGGCTAAAATTGCCGATGAGCGCGTGCTGGACGTTCGCTGCGACGAACACAGCCTGATCGTCGATCTGATGGATGGCCGGACCATTTCTGTGCCGCTGGCGTGGTATCCGCGCCTGCTTCACGCCACCGCCGAACAGAGGGTGAAGTGGGAACTGGCCGGGGCAGGTTTTGGCATTCACTGGCCTGAGATCGATGAGGACTTGAGTACCGAAGGCTTGCTGCGAGGTGCCCCTGCACCGGGCGCAGAGTGACGCAGGCATGAGTTACTCTGATGATGACAGCTCTAGAAGCTTAGGCAAAATGGTCGGCTGTAGTGCGGTTGCTTTGGTTCTTGTGGCTGCAAACTTATTTGCGCTGATGCTGGCTGGCGCTGCGGCAGACTGTTGGCCTGAATTGCCGCAGTGTGCGAACTTTGAATTGAAGCGTACACTCATTTTCCCCGGAATCCCGATACTTTCAATACTCATCGCGGCCTTGACGGCGCGGTGGATGTCCAGATCAAAGGACTGACATGTTCAAGAAAATCCTCATCGCCAACCGTGGCGAAATTGCCTGCCGCGTTATCAAGACTGCGCGCCGCATGGGTATTCAGACGGTGGCCGTTTATTCGGATGCCGATGCGCGTGCGCCGTTTGTGCAGATGGCCGATGAAGCGGTGCATATAGGGCCTGCGCCTGCCGCGCAGTCGTACCTGATTGCGGACAAGATCATTGCGGCTTGCAAGCAGACCGGGGCCGAAGCGGTGCATCCGGGCTATGGCTTCCTGTCGGAGCGCACGTCGTTTGCCGAGGCGCTGGCTGCAGAGGGCATCGAGTTCATCGGGCCACCTGTCGGCGCGATTGCCGCGATGGGCGACAAGATCGAATCCAAGAAGCTGGCCAAGGCCGCGGGCGTCAATGTCGTTCCCGGTTTCGTGGGCGAGATCGAGGATACCGAGCACGCCGTGCGCATCTCGGACGAGATCGGCTATCCGGTGATGATGAAGGCTTCGGCTGGCGGTGGCGGCAAGGGGATGCGCCTTGCCTACAACGAAAAGGACGTGCGCGAAGGCTTTGAGGCGGTGAAGCGCGAGGGGCTGAATTCGTTCGGCGATGACCGCGTGTTCATCGAGAAGTTCATCCTCAACCCCCGCCATATCGAAATCCAGATTCTGGGCGATAAGCACGGCAACATTCTGTACCTGAACGAGCGCGAATGCTCGATCCAGCGCCGCCACCAGAAGGTGGTGGAAGAAGCGCCTTCGCCGTTCGTCACGCCTGCGATGCGCAAGGCGATGGGTGAACAGTGCGTGGCCCTGTCGCGCGCGGTGGGGTATTACAGCGCGGGCACGGTGGAACTGATCGTGTCGGGCGCGGACCCTAGCGGCGAGAGCTTCTACTTCCTTGAAATGAACACCCGCTTGCAGGTGGAGCATCCGGTGACGGAATGCATCACCGGCGTCGATCTGGTCGAACAGATGATCCGCGTGGCCGCTGGTGAAAAGCTGAGCCTGACGCAGGATGATGTGAAGATTGACGGCTGGGCGATTGAAAACCGCGTCTATGCCGAAGATCCCTATCGCGGGTTCCTGCCTTCGACGGGCCGCCTGATCCGCTATAACCCGCCGGTTGATGGCTGGACGGACGATGGTTCGGAAAATGGCCGCCGTGGTGTGGATGGCGTGCGCGTGGACGATGGCGTCTATGAAGGCGGCGAAGTGTCGATGTTCTATGACCCGATGATCGCCAAGCTGATCACTTGGGGCAAGACGCGCGACGAGGCGGCAGACAAGCAGATCGAGGCGCTGGATGCGTTCGAGATCGAAGGGCTGGGCCACAACATCGATTTCGTGTCCGCGATCATGCAGCACCCGCGCTTCCGTTCGGGCGAACTGACTACGGGCTTTATTGCCGAGGAATATCCCGAAGGCTTTACCGGCGCGGCAACGTCGGGCGAATTGAAGCAGAGCCTTGCCGCGCTGGCCGGGTTCCTTGCCACGGCTCGCGCAGACCGTGCGCGGCAGGTGGACGGGCAGCTTGGCTACGAGCTTGATCCGCCGTCGGAATGGGCGGTTACCATCGGCGGCGACAGCTTCAGCGTGGAACTGACCGAGGATGAGATCAGTGTTGATGGCAAGACCATCGACATCGCGCTGGAATACACGCCGGGCGACCGGATGGTCCATTGCGAAGTGGATGACAAGCCGCTGTCGGTGAAGGTTGAAACCACGCGCGCGGGCTTCAAGCTGACCACGCGCGGGGCCATTCACAATGTGCAGGTTCTGCCAGCGCACATGGCGCATCTGACAAAGCACATGATCGAAAAGATCCCGCCCGATCTTTCGAAGTTCCTGATCTGCCCGA
>NZ_JBMLSM010000119.1:0-17748 GCF_049240505.1 Novosphingobium sp. | reverse complement strand
ACTCGGAAATCGTGCTGGACCGCAAGGTTGCCGACAAGCGCATCTTCCCCGCGCTGGACGTGGGCAAGAGCGGCACCCGCAAGGAAGAATTGCTCGTGCCGAAGGATCAGCTCACCAAGATGTGGGTGCTGCGCCGCATCCTGATGCAGATGGGCACGATCGACGCGATGGAATTCCTGCTCGACAAGATGAAGGATTCCAAGACGAACGAAGACTTCTTCGCCACAATGAACCAGTAAAGCGCAAGGCCCGGAGCAATCCGGGCCTTTTCCATAATCCCCCCTCGCGCCTGTGGGAGGGGCCGGGAGACGGCATGTTGCTGGCCTATTCCCGAGCTGGCCAAACAGGCAGGGGATAAAAATCCCCCCGTCGCTTGTTTCATCCCATCATGGCCGCCACATTCCCAGATATGGCCCCGCGCACACCCGCTTCGCCTCGCAAGCCCGCCAGTACCGGCGTGGTCAAGGCAGTTCTTGGCCCAACCAACACCGGCAAGACGCACCTCGCCATCGAACGCCTCTGCGCGCATTCCTCTGGTGCCATCGGCTTCCCGCTCCGGCTGCTAGCCCGCGAAGTCTATGATCGCGTCTGTGCGATCAAGGGTGCTGAAAACGTTGCGCTGATCACCGGTGAGGAACGGATCGAACCCAAAGGCGCGCGCTGGCACCTCTGCACGGTCGAGGCGATGCCCTCACGCCCCGACCTTGCTTTCGTTGCGCTGGACGAAGCGCAACTCTCCGCCGATCCCGAACGCGGCCACGTCTTCACCGACCGCCTGTTGCACACGCGCGGGCGTGAAGAGACGATGCTGCTCGGCTCCTCCACGCTCGAACCGATGGTCAAGGCGCTTGTGCCCGAAGCGGAAGTGGTCACCCGCCCGCGCTTTTCCACGCTGACTCACGTCGGCGCCAAGAAGCTTTCCCGCATTCCCC
This sequence comes from Novosphingobium sp., assembly GCF_049240505.1. Classification (GTDB taxonomy): domain Bacteria; phylum Pseudomonadota; class Alphaproteobacteria; order Sphingomonadales; family Sphingomonadaceae; genus Novosphingobium. The sequence goes on along the minus strand of NZ_JBMLSM010000119.1, from coordinate 16,816 downwards.
CGCGCAGCGCGATCGTCGCATTCAGTGCCGAACAAGTCTATGTCATGGCCGAAATGCTGCGGCGTTTCCGCGGCGGTGCTGCAGTGGTCATGGGCGCGCTCTCACCCCAGACGCGCAACGCCCAGGTCGCGATGTATCAGGCAGGTGAGGTCGATTACCTCGTCGCCACCGATGCCGTCGGCATGGGCCTCAACCTTGATGTCCACCACGTCGCCTTCGCCGGGCTGTCCAAATTCGATGGTCACCGCCAGCGCCGCCTGACCACCGCCGAAATGGCGCAGATCGCTGGCCGCGCCGGTCGTCATCAGCGCGACGGCACGTTTGGCACGCTCGCAGGCACGGGCGGACATGACCCCGAATTTACCCCCGAAGAGATTTACGCGATCGAGGAACACCGCTTCGCACCCCTCACCCGCCTGTTCTGGCGTGAAGCGGAACCCCGTTTCGACAGCTTGTCCACGCTGATCGAAGACCTTGAAAGCCTGCCCCCGCTTCCGCAACTGGCCACGCCGCCGCAGGCGATAGACCTCGCCGTGCTCAAGCATCTTGCCGATGAGCCAGACCTCGCCGCCAGCGTGCGCGGTATGCGCTCCGTCCAGCGGTTCTGGGATGTCTGCCGCCTCCCCGATTTCCGCGCGCAGGGCGCCGAAACCCACAGCCGCTTCGTCAGCCGCCTGTGGCAGGATCTGCGCCACGGTTATCTGGGGGCTGATTACGTTGCGCAATCCATCGCCCAGCTTGATAATCCAGCCGGCGATATCGATACGTTGCAGGCCCGTATCGCCGCGATCCGATCGTGGTCCTATATCGCCCAGCGTCCCGATTGGGTGCTGGCGAAGGACGAGATGTCCGCTCGCGCCCGCGCGGTAGAGGCACGCCTTTCCGATGCGCTCCACGCCCGCCTGACCGAACGCTTCGTCAATCGTCGCACCGCCGTGCTGATGCGCAAGGCAGGCGCGGACGCCGGTCTGCTCCCGGTGCGTCTGTCCGAAGAAGGCGCGCTGCTGGTGGATGATGAACCCATCGGCCACATCGAAGGCTTCCGCTTCGTCGTCGATCCGCTCGCCCGTGCCGAAGATCGCAAGCTCTTGCTTGCTGCTGCCGAACGCCACCTGCCCGGCCTGCTCGCCACCCGCGCGCAAGCGCTAGTGAAGGCCGCCGCTCAGCCCCAAGGCCTGACGTTCGAAGACACCGCGCTGGTCTGGGAGGGCACTGTCGTTGCGCGGTTCGAACGGGGGCGCCGCCTGCTCGAACCGCGTCTGCGCCCAGACCCTGCGCTCGATCGTCTTTCCGCGCCCGACAAAGCCCGCGTCCATGCCGCGCTTGAAGCATGGCTTGCCGCGCACCACGCCCGCATTCTCACCCCGCTTCTGGCGCTTGATCAGGCCAGTCGCGATCCTGCTTCCGGTCCCGAACTTCGTGCCTTGCTGCTCCATCTGGTGGAATCCGGCGGCGTGCTCCCGCGCGAGGATTCGGGGATTGATCGGCTCGATGCCGTCCAGCGCAAGCAGTTGAAAGCGCTCGGCGTCCGCATCGGCTCGCTCGATCTCTTCCTCCCCGCAGCGCTGCGCCCGGCCGCTATCGAAGGCTGGCATCGGCTCGCCCGACTCTGCGCGCGTCCCGCACCGCTTCCCCCGGAATCGATGCAACCGGTGGTTCACACCAAAATCGCACCTGCCGGATATCGCCGCCTCGGCAGTGAATCCTTGCGCGTCGATCTTGCCGAAAAGCTGCTCCACGCCGCACACAGAACCCGCATGGGCACGAAAGCGCGTCGCGTTTTCCTCGATCCTGCCGTGGCGCGTTCGATGAACCTTTCGACCGCCGCTTATGCAGCCCTGCTGCGCGCCGGTGGGTTTCGCGTCCACATGGGCCGCCCCTTGCCTGAAAGGGCCTATGGCCCGCCGCAGCCGCCGCTATGGGACTGGCGGCCCTCGCGCAGCCCGCCCGCCCCTGATATCGTCCCGCAAAGACCTGCGACTGGCGCTTTTGCTGCGCTGGCCGAACTGGTTGCCAGATAGCGAAGCCAGATAACGAAAGGAGAGGCCGCGCTTGCGCATAGACAAGTTCCTCTGGTTCACCCGCTTTGCCGGCAGTCGCAATCTTGCACAGGATTGGGTGGTCGCCGGCCACATCCGCCTCAATGGCCGCCGCATCGAACGGTGCAGCGCCAACGTCAAAACGGGCGATGTGCTGGTCCTGCCGATGCGCAGCCGGGTCACGGTGATCGAGGTTCTTGGGCTTCCCGCCCGGCGCGGCCCGGCACCCGAAGCGCAGGCCTGCTATCGCCTGCTTGATGCAAGTCGCGACGATGCGCTTGACGCACCGGGGGAAACGCCTCTAGCACGGCCTCAAACGAATACCTGAGGGATCTAATCGCCATGACCTATGTCGTCACCGACGCCTGCATCCGCTGCAAATTCATGGATTGCGTCGAGGTCTGCCCCGTGGACTGTTTTTACGAGGGCGAGAACATGCTGGTGATCAATCCCAGCGAATGCATCGACTGCGGCGTTTGCGAACCCGAATGCCCGGCAGAAGCGATCCTGCCCGATACCGAATCCGGTCTTGAACAGTGGCTTGAACTCAACGCCAAGTATTCGGCGGAATGGCCGAACCTCACTGCCAAGAAGGATGCTCCGGCTGACGCTGATGAGCACAAGGGCGAAGAGGGCAAGTTCGACAAGTACTTCTCGCCCGAACCCGGCGAAGGCGACTGATTTCAGTCGTTTACCGCGCGCATTTTGGTGCGCGCGGTTTGTGGCGAACCTCAGGCTGAAAGCCCTGTTGCCACCGTATCGGAGGCAGCAAACGATTTCTGCTGCACCGCCACACGTTCAGGGGTGGTAATTTTGTTGCTGAACTGCTATATGGTGTGTCAAGCGCCGGTGGGCTTTCGCCTGTCCGGCGTCTTTGCACCACGAAAACGGCAGGACAATACAGGCAATCGGATCGCAAGCCCTGCATGACCGTCCGAGTGGCGGCCACATACCTTTTCCCCAAAAGGTTACGCTTGCTTCCCTTTCGCCCGCCCTGCCCGCGTCGAAAGGATTACCAATGGCAGCCAAGGCTCTCGCCTTCGATGTTGGGGACTATGTAGTTTATCCGAAGCACGGTGTCGGCCGGGTGGTCGAACTTCAGGACGAAGAAATTGCTGGCATGAAGCTGCAGCTCTATGTGCTGCGCTTCGAAAAGGAACGCATGACGCTGCGCGTTCCCGTCAACAAGGTTGAAGCGATCGGTATGCGCAAGCTGTCGTCTGACAAGACGCTGCGCGAAGCGCTCGATACGCTCAAGGGCAAGCCCAAGGTAAAGCGCACCATGTGGTCGCGCCGCGCCCAGGAATACGAAGCAAAGATCAACTCGGGCGATCTGGTATCCATCGCCGAAGTCACGCGCGACCTGTTCCGCGCTGATGATCAGCCCGAACAGTCCTATTCCGAACGCCAGATCTTCGAAGCCGCCTCGTCGCGCCTCGCGCGTGAACTCGCCGCGATGGAAAAGACCGACGAACCGGCAGCGCTCAAGAAGATCCTCGCGATCCTTAACGAACACGCGCCCAAGTATTACGAAACGGCCTGACCCGTTTCGCCATACCGGCGTTTGAAAAGGGCCTCCGGGAAACCGGGGGCCTTTTTCATTGGTGATCACGTCGCTTGCGAACACGCCCCCCAATTTTTCGTCATTGCGAGCGCAGCGAAGCAATCCAGAGTCGGCGCAGAACCGCTCTGGATTGCTTCGCTGCGCTCGCAATGACGAGGTAGTGTTCGAAACAACGCGCTGCCCGTTTCGTTGACCGCAGTCCAACCCGACCAACACCTTTCCCAAATCCATGAACGACTTGGCCCTGACCGCATCACCGTGTTATATCGGCAATACAGTCAGGAGAGATCGTGCCATGCTGAACAATTTCGTCCGTGCCATTGCAGGCGTTGCCATGTTCGGAATCGCCACCGCGCTTGCCGGGTGCGATGCCGGAAACGTCTCGTTCAACGGCAAGGAAGGCGTTCCGCTCGCGGATCTGGACCTTACCGGCCCTGCCCCCACCGCGATCACCCTGCTCGGGCCTGACAATGTGCGCGTCACCCGTGGCGACAAGCTGGCGATCACGGTCGAAGGTGCCGATTCGGACAAACTCCGCTTCGCCCTGTCCGAAGGCCAGCTTGGCATCGCGCGCGAAGGCTGGAAGGTTGGCCAATCTGCCGGGGCCGCTACGGTAAACGTCACCCTGCCTCTGCTCAGCGAAGTGGTGCTCGCAGGGTCTGGCAATCTCACGGCAGACCAGATGGGCGGCGAAAAAGCCAAGATCGTCATTGCAGGGTCCGGCGCGGTTGAAGCACGCGCGATCGACACGGACAAACTTGGCGTTGATGTTGTCGGTTCGGGCAAGCTGCGCGCTGCTGGCAAGACCAAAGAGCTGAAAATGACGGTAGCCGGCAGCGGCGATGCCGAGATGGATGGCCTCAATGCCGATACGGTAAAGGTCGATGTGGCGGGTTCGGGCAACGCGCGTTTCGCGTCGAACGGCACCGTCGATGCCAACATCATGGGATCGGGCGAAGTCCGTGTCTTTGGCCGCGCCACCTGCAAGGTCAGCGCGATGGGTTCCGGCAAGCTGGTCTGCGCGAATGGCGTGACGCCAGACAGCAACGAAAGCGAAGCTGCAAACTAACGCCACTCCCGCAGGCGGGAGGGGCTGGGGGAGGGCATGTTGCGCAACGCACGTCTCCCCCGAACCGGCGCAACTCGTTCTTGCCAAGCCTCTCGGACAATGGGATTTTCCCCTTCATGGAAAAGCCCCTGCCTTTTGCAACCCTGATGTTATCGGGCCTGATGCTGTCAGGCTGCGTGGCCAAATCCGCTTTCGATCTGGCCACCATGCCTGTCCGGGCCGGTGCGAGGGCGGTCAACACCACCGCCGATGCCTATGATCGCGTCACCGTCAGCCAGTCGGAACGCGATGAAAAGCGCGGTCGCCAGATTCGCCAGCGCGAAGAACGCTACGGCCGGCTCTCCCGCGACTATGACCGTGCCCGCGCCGATTGCCGCGAAGGCGATGATGACGCGTGCGACGATGCCCGGCGTCTCTACCGCGAAATGGACCTGCTCCGTGCATCCGTGCCTTACGAACCGGAGTGATAACGCAAATCCTCCCTGCCTTTGCGAAGCACAGGCGGGGAGGGGGACCGCCCGCGCAGCGGGTGGTGGAGGGGCAATCTAAGCCGCCGCCCGCCGCAACCGGTCGTTGATCGCAACCCCAATGCCGTCATCCGGCACCGGAGCAATCGCGATGAGCTTCTCCGGTGCCTCGGCTCCCAGGTGCAGGCATGCATAAAGCCGCGCTGCCGCCTCGGCCAGGTCGCCCGTTTTTGAAAGCGAAACGTCTCCGTCAACCGCGCCGAACCCGATCATGAACTCCCCGTCGCGCGCACTCTCGGCATTCAGCCGCACCGGCTTGCCGGGCGCATAGTGGCTCGCCAATTGCCCCGGCGCTTCGATCCGCGTCGATGATACCGCCGTGCCCCTCTTGCCCAGCACGGCAGCAATTTCGGCTTCGGTAATCGGGCCAGGCCGCAGCATGGCCCACGTGCCATCATCGCGCAGACCGATAATGGTCGATTCGATTCCGCGCTCGGTTTCCCCACCGTCGAGAATCAGGTCCACCCGCTCGCCCAGCGATGCGGCAACATGGTCCGCACTCGTGGGACTCACCCCGCCACTGCGATTTGCCGATGGTGCCGCCAGTGGCAATCCACAGGTTTTCAACAGAGCCTGCATCACCGGATGCGCCGGGCAGCGCAGCGCCACAGTGGGCAGTCCCGCGCTCACCGCTGCGGCCAGCCCTGCATCGTCGCGGCGGGGGAGAACCATCGTCAGCGCCCCAGGCCAGAACGCCTGCGCCAATGCCTTTGCCCGGTCATCGAACCGCGCGAAACGTTCCGCTGCCGTAACGTCGGGCACATGCACGATCAGCGGGTTGAAATCGGGCCTGCCCTTGGCACGATAGATGCCCCCCACAGCCGCATCGTCATCAGCCCGCGCGGCCAGACCATAAACGGTCTCGGTCGGCACGGCCACGGTGCCGCCCTGCGTGATGACCTGTGCGGCATCACAAAGTCCCTGACTGTCGGGCATTTGCACTTTGGAAGGCTTTGTCGGGTCCATAAGGTTTCGCTATAGGGAGCGCGCGTGCCCGCGCCAAGCGCCGGACGAGACAGGAGAGGACCGATGAGCTTCACCCCGCCCACCGCCGACCAGATCCTTGCGATCAAGGTCAGCGCCGGAATCGATGAAATCGCGCAGGACGAACGGTTCGCCGCGGCCACGCCCGATCTGGTTGAGGCTATCGTCGAAGGTGCTGGCGCATTTGCCGCCGGGGAATGGGCACCGCTCCACCGTGCGGGGGACCAGATCGGGGCAAAGTGCAGCGACGGCGCGGTCACTCTCCCGCCGGGCTATGTGGAAGCCTACCGGGCTTTCGTCGAACAGGGCTGGAACTCCATTGCCGGTTCGCCCGATTTTGGCGGACAGGGTCTGCCTTTCACGCTTGCCACTGTCGCGCTCGAAACACTGGGCGCGGCCAATATGGGCTTCACGCTCCTACCGATGCTCACCGTTGGCGCTATCGAGGCACTCGAACACCACGGCAGCGATGCGCAAAAGGCGCTCTACCTGCCCAAGCTGATTTCCGGCGAATGGTCGGGCACGATGAACCTGACAGAACCGCAGGCCGGGTCTGACGTCGGCGCTCTGCGCACCACCGCATTGCCGATCACTGACGGTCCGCACGCAGGCAAGTACCGGATCAACGGGACCAAGATATTCATCACCTTCGGCGAACATGACGCGGCGGAAAATATCATCCACCTCGTCCTCGCCCGGACTCCCGGCGCGCCAGAAGGCTCGCGCGGTATCTCGCTGTTCATCGTGCCGAAGTTCCACGTGGAACAGGACGGATCGCTCGGTGCGCGCAACGACGTGCGCTGCGTTTCGATCGAACACAAACTCGGCATCCACGCCTCCCCTACCTGCGTCATGTCTTATGGCGATAATGGCGAATGCATCGGAGAGATGGTCGGCCACGAAAACGGGGGCCTACGCGCCATGTTCACGATGATGAACTCCGCGCGCATCAATGTCGGCAGCCAGGGCGTGCAGATCGCCGAACGCGCGCTGCAACAGGCCGTCGGTTATGCGCGCGATCGCGTGCAGTCCGCCCGCGCGGGATCGCCCGACAAGACACCCGTCGCGATCATCGAACACCCCGATGTACGCCGCATGTTGATGCGGATGCGTGCGCTGACCGAAGGCAGCCGCGCTCTGCTCTATTACACCGCCGGGCAGGTTGATCGCGGCGCATTGGGCAACGAAGCAGCGCAGAAGCGTGCCGAACTGCTCGTGCCGATGCTCAAGGCCTGGGGCACCGACATCGGCTGCGAAGTCGCCAGCCTTGGCGTGCAGGTCCACGGCGGCATGGGCTTCATCGAGGAGACCGGCGCTGCCCAGCATCTGCGCGATGCCCGCATTGCCCCGATCTATGAAGGCACCAACGGCATTCAGGCCGCCGATCTCGTCACCCGCAAGCTGGGGTACGATAACGGCGGCGTGTTGCAGGCGCTGATGGCTGAAATCGCATCCGAGATGGAAGACGTGCCCGAAGTCGCCGCTCTGGCGAAGGACGCCGCCGCCATCGGCCAGTGGATGAGCAGCACGGCCTCGCTCGATGACAAGCTGGCAGGGTCCGTCCCCTTCACCACGATGTGCGCGGTGGCCGTCGCCGGTTGGCAACTTGCCCGCCAATCGCGCGCTTCCGATCTCCACGCCAAGATCGCGGTGACCAAGTTCTTCAACCGCGTGATCGTGCCCGAGGCGCGCGGCCTTGGCTCTTCCGCAATGGCCGGTGCCGCGCTGCTCTATGATCTCGATACCGAGGCGCTGATCGGATGAGCGAGGCCCTGCTCTCCCGTATTGCCGAGGCGCTTGAACGCCTTGCTCCACCGCAGGCCCACAGCGCCGATTGGCACGCCTTCCCGGCCTATGTCTGGGACGGCAAGGCCGCGCGCGGCATCGATCCGCTCGAAGCGCCTGCCCTGAACCTCATGCAGGGGATCAGCAAGCAGAAGGCCGCCGTCGTCGAAAACGTCGCGCGCCTTTCGCGCGGGGCAGCAGCGCACGATATGCTGCTGTGGGGCGCGCGCGGCATGGGCAAGTCCGCCCTGCTCCGCGCCGCCACGCTGGCGGCACAGCAGGCCCGTCCCGGTTCCATCGCGCTGGTGCAGGCCAGCCCCGACGCGGGCCTTGCCGATCTTTTCGCCACCCTGCGCCAGATCGACCGCCGCTTCCTCGTGTTCCTCGACGATCTCGGATTCGATGCCGCTGATTCAGATGGCGCGCGCAAGCTGCGTTCGTGGCTTGAAGGCGGCGTCGAAGCCCGCCCGGCCAACGTGCGTCTCGCGGTAACCTCAAACCGCCGCGCCATCGTGGAACGGCACCTGTCCGAACAGGATGATCCGATCAACCCGCGCGACGTGGTGGACGATCGCCTCGCCCTGGCCGACCGTTTCGGCCTCAGCCTCGGCTTCCACAACTGCACGCAGGACGATTACCTTGCGATCATTGCAGGCTACGCCGCCCACTTCGGCCTGACCTATGACGAAGCTGATGCGCTGGAATGGTCAAAGCGCCGGGGTGGCCGCTCAGGCCGCGTCGCGTGGCAATACGTCAACGAACTGGCAGGCCGGGCCGGGCGAGCAATCTAGGAAAATCTTCGTCATTCCCGCGCAGGCGGGAATCCAGCGCACAACCGGTGGAACTGGATTCCCGCCTGCGCGGGAATGACGACGTAGTGGTTCAGCGCTCCGGCTTCACCAAATCTGAATCGGCATTCGGTTTCATGATAAACTTGCCGGTGCCCTTGCCCTGCGGCGGCGCCACGCGCTTGGGCAAAGGCGCAATCGCTGCTGCAGGTGCGGCACCCGGCGCAACCACGCGCCAGATTACGCCACCGGTATCGTCGCTCACCAGCAGCGCGCCATCCTTGGCAAAAGCCACCCAAGTCGGGCGACCGCGTGCGGCATCTTCAGCGTTGAGGAACCCGGTCAGCACTGGCACCGGCGGCTGCGCCAGCACGTTGCCGCGTTCGTCGAACTTCACGAACACCACGTCATAGCCCGCCAGCGGGCGGCGATTCCACGAACCATGCCGCGCCACGAACGCCCCGTTCTGGAAGGCCGCACCCATCAGATTTCCGCCCTTGGCAAAGGTCAGACCGAGTGGCGCAACGTGCGAACCCAGCGCGTAGTCTGGCTTGCGCACGTAATCCATCATGTATTCCGGCATCGGCGCTTTCACGCGCCAGTCGATGTTCTTCTTCCAGTAGACCCACGGCCAACCGAAGTTCGAACCGAACGGAACGCTCGCCAGATAATCGGGCACCAGATCGGGGCCGAGCATGTCGCGCTCGTTCACCGTGGTCCACAGTTCCTCGCTGTGCGGGTTGAAGTCCAGGCCGTTCGGATTGCGCAGACCGCCAGCATATTCGACCGACTTCTTCTTGGCGAAGTCATATTCGTGGATCGACGCGCGGCCCGCTTCGGCTTCGATCCCGCCTTCGGCAATGTTCGATGCCGAACCCACCGTGACATAGAGCTTCGCCCCGTCGGGCGAGAGCAGCAGATTGCGCACCCAATGGTTGCCGCCGCCCGGCAGGTCCATCAGCTTTTCCGGCGTGCCCGTCAGCGCGGTCTGCCCCGGCTCATAGGGAAAGGACAGCACGGCGTTGTGATTGGCCACCAGCAGGCGCCCCTCCCGGAAGGCCATGCCTGCCGGAGAGGCGAGCGCCGAATTCTCCATCACAAAGCGCTGTTCCGCCGTGCCGTTGCCGTCCGCATCGCGCAGCAACACGATCTTGTTGGGCGAAGGCCCGCCTGCGCCCACTTTCCTGAAGAGATAGCCCATCACCGCACCGGTGATCCCGCTTGATTCGCGCGGTGGCGAGTTCGTCTCGGCCACAAGCACATCGCCATTGGGCATAGTGTAGATCGTGCGCGGATGGTCCAGCTTGTCGGCAAAGCGCATCACCGCAAGGCCCTGCGCCGCGACCGGAGCCTCGCCGTCCTTCCAGCCCACCGGATCGGCGGTCTTGATCGTGGGGATGGTCTGCTCGTTGGGTTCGGCCAGCTTGGGCTTCGGCCCGGTGGTATCGTTGGTCGAAAATTCGGCGGCAGGCCCCCGGATCGACCAGGCAACCCAAGCTCCCACAATGGCGATGATCACGATGATCGTGATCAGGATCTTCTTGATGATGTTCATGGCCGCAAATCTAGGCCTGCTGTGGCGTCAGGGCAATGGCCCGAAGAGTATCGCGACAATGATGGCAGGCTGCGCTAATGCCTTGCCGATGTTCACGTTCGCACCCACCGAAGGGCAATCAAAAGCCGATCTCCACGCAGACCTCCTGTCATCTGCGCGCGCGCTGACCGAAGGCGAACCCGATGCCGTCGCCAACATGGCCAATCTTGCCGCGCTGATCTGGCAATTCATGCCCGATCTGAACTGGGCCGGGTTCTATCGCATGGTGGACGGCGAACTTGTGCTCGGCCCCTTCATCGGCAAGCCTGCCTGCATCCGCATTGCGCTGGGCAAAGGCGTCTGCGGCACCGCGGCCTCCACCGCAGAGACGCAGCTCGTGCCCGATGTCCACGCCTTCCCCGGCCACATCGCCTGCGATGCTGCAAGCCGGTCGGAACTGGTCGTGCCAGTGCTTCGCGATGGCGTGGTGATCGCGGTAATCGATCTCGACAGCCCCTCCCCTGCCCGCTTCGACGCCCAGGACGCGCGTGGGATCGAAGCGCTTGCGGCGGCTATCGCGCCTCATATCTGAAAAGGAACTGGTCCGTTTCGGGACAGGTGGGACTCTTCCCCGGCAGAAACCTTGGTTTCATGCCGGTCATGATGGTAAGTTTGCGGTTAACGACCATTCCCAACAGGGGGAATCCGCATGTTTGCCCGTCTTTCCATCGCCGCGCTGCTTCTCGGCGTCACTGCATCGCCCGCCCTCGCCGGTGACCATCGCGCGCCTGCTGGCGTCTCCTACGGACATGGCCCCGTTGGCGGCCCGGTCTATTATCCGCCGATGGCAGGCCCACCCTACCCCACTGTGGTCATGACACAGCCGATGAACGCGCCGGTCCAGCAGGCCTATCCGCAGAACTGGCAGGCCTATCCGCCCGTTGCGCAGCAAGGCTATCCCGCGCCCGATCCGCGCTGGGCCGAAATGAACGACCGGTGCGCCAGGGTCTATGGCGATCGCCACGTTGGCGGCACCGCGCTCGGCGGCGTTGTCGGGGGTGTCGTGGGCAATCGCGTGGCCGGAAAGGGCAACCGCGTGCTCGGCACTGTTGCTGGCGCTGCGGTCGGTGCCATCGCCGGGAACATGATCGACAAGGGTGAGGACAAGGCCCTGCGCCGCGAATGCGACGATTACTTCGCCTCGCTGCCACCACAGGGCGCTGCGCCCGGTGCCTATCCGGGCGCTTACCCCGGCTACCCGCCTGCACCATATGGCTACATGTGGGTTCCGGTCGTCAGTGGCCCGCAAAAGCCCTGTGTCGAAACCACGGTGGTGACCGAAAAGTGGGTCGACGTTCCGGCTCGCCGCCGCGTGATCCATAAACGCACGAAGATCGTGCCGGACAAGCGCGTAAAGGAAAAGCGCGTCTACACCGGCTGATCCGGCACACCGCGCGTCCCATAACAAAAGGCCCGCCCTCCCCAAGGAAGGCGGGCCTTTCTCATGATTTCGGCCTTCACAACTTGGGCAGCGTCACCCCGCGCTGGCCCATGTATTTGCCCGCACGGTCGGCATAGCTCACCTCGCACGGCTCGTTGCCCTGCAGGAACAGGAACTGGCACGCGCCTTCGTTGGCATAGATCTTGGCAGGCAGCGGCGTGGTGTTGGAAAACTCCAGCGTCACATGGCCTTCCCAACCCGGTTCCAGCGGCGTCACGTTCACGATGATGCCGCAGCGTGCATAGGTGCTCTTGCCCAGGCAGATCACCAGCACATCGCGCGGCACGCGGAAATATTCCACGGTGCGCGCCAACGCGAACGAATTGGGCGGAATCACGCAAACGTCGGTTTCGCGATCCACCAGACTGGCCCCGTCGAAGTTCTTCGGATCGACCACGGCGGAATCGACATTGGTGAAAATCTTGAACTCGCGCGCCACCCGCGCGTCATAGCCATAGGACGACAACCCATAACTGATGCAGCCATCACGCCGCTGGTTCTCCACGAAAGGCTCGATCATGCCTTCGTTCAGCGCCTTGTCGCGGATCCACTTATCGGAAAGAATGGCCATCAGTGAAACTTACGCTGAGTTTCAGATGCTTCGGTGCTGGTTGCAGCCTCCAGAACCGCAGCAAGCTGCTTTTGCAGATAGCCCTCCAGCAAAATTGTCATTTCGGACAAATCCGTATCCTCATCGTTTGCTGCAAGATCAGCAGCTTCAAGTGCATTGTAATAGGGCGTTTTGTCTGCCGCGATCTGTTCAGGAATGGTTGGCCATCCGGGCAACCGTGCACCTGCCCGGATGCACAGCACAAGATAGGCCACCGCCCGCGTCGTTCGGCCATTGCCGTCAGCAAAGGGATGAATCCAATTGAGCCGCCACATCACGTAGGCACACAATTCCAGCGCGGACTTGATCGGCCAGTTCTTGTTCACCCAGTCGCAGAGGTCTTCCACTTTAGCCGGGACAAGACTCTCGTGCGGCGGCGCATGACGACTTCCACCGATTTGCACGCCTGCATTGCGATATGTGCCAGCTTGCGGATGAACCCGGTTCATCGCCGTGCGATGCAAGGTCAGGATAAGGGAAGGGCGCAGACGGAACGGGCGGCCATCGCGAACTGTCTCATCAATGCAGTCAAGCACTTGGTCAAACTGCAGAAGCGTATTTTCTGCTTCAAGTGCAGCCCGAGCCAAACTGTCTGCAACCACAGTTGCATCACTGGAGATAGTATGACGCTCGGTCACATCACGCCTTTTTGTGCTTCAACGCCGCCTGTTCGATCATTTCCCATGTCACCAGATCGTTTTCGGTCTTGGCATTGCCATAGGCAAAGCTACGGCGCTGCCGTTCCCGCTCTTCGGCTGTGGTCGCCACATTCTTGGCGCGTTCAATCATTTCTTCAGTCTTGGTCACGTTCCAAGTCGCCTTCCGTGTGATGTTTCCATCCTAGACATTCGGACGCAACGACGAAAGGTCTTTCGGCCCGAACGCATTGGGCAAGAGGACCGACAGCCGCATTTCCACGATTTCGTCCGCCCCCACACATAGCACCAGCGGATCGGTCCCGCCCAGCGCAGCCAGTTCGTTCACCACTTGCCGGCACCGCCCGCACGGGCTGATCGCGGCTTCCACCGCGCCACCCATGCCACCCAGCACTGCCACCGCCAGCAATCCGGTGCGTCGTCCGCTGTGCGATGCGCTGGCACAGGCCACCGTCTCGGCACACAGCGAAAGGCCATAGCTGGCATTCTCGAAATTCGCGCCCGTCACGATTGCGCCGTCATCGAACAGCAGCGCCGCGCCCACATGAAAGCCGGAATAGGGCGCATAGGCTGTGTCCATCGCCGCGCGCGCCGCCGCGATCATGTCTTCGCGCTTTTCGGCAATCAAGGCATCGCTCATGGCTGTACCACCACCCAGTTCAGGGGCGTGGATGCCGCATTCAGCCGCAACCGGCTGCTGGCGGTCCACATCACCCAGGGCCGCCCGGCATAGGCGGGCTCGAAGAAATCCTGCTCCACCCAGATATTGCGGTCGATCCGCGCCGCAAGGTGAAATTCCTTTTCGATAGATCGGGATACCATCAGGATCACCGGCTTCTCGGCGTGCTTTTCCACCTGGTTGAGGAACGTGGTCAGTTCGCTCTGCATCTGCGCTTCACCCGGCACATCGGGGCAGGTGCGCGATGATATGTCGATGCGGATGGCTGGCGGCAGCATGTCCTGATCACGCGGCACCAGCGTCACGAAATTCGCTGCCTGCGCATCTGCCGGGGCGCACAGGTCATAAACATGGACCGCGCCCGCCTGCATCCCGCGTGCTCGTGCTGCGGCCACGCCTTCGGCAAAGGCCATGTCGCGCGTGTTAGTGCCTTCGCTGGCGGTCAGATAGGCAAAGTCAGCACCCGCTGCGCGCAACAACCGCCAGTCCACCGGCCCGTTGTCGTCGCTCAACCACACGCCCTGAACGGGATAATCCTTGCGATCGGGCAGCCATGTGCGGGCCTTCCACCAGCCGAATCCGCCTGCGATCAGTGCGACCAGCAGCACAACGGCCAGCAAGCGCCGTTTCAGGCTGCTTTTCCGACCGCTCTGGGCGCGTCCGCCTGTTGCACGCGCACCGGCTGGGCGGCCCCTGTTCGAATGCTTGGCCATGTTGGAAGAATCGCGTCCCGGTTTTTCGTTCAGCCCCTGATATGCAGCACGCAGATCAGGGTAAAGAGCCGCCGGGCCGTGGCGAAATCGGTTTCGATCTTGCCGTCCAGCCTTTCCAGCAGCGTATCGGCAGCGTCGTTGTGAATCCCGCGCCGCGCCATATCGATCGTTTCGATCTCCATCGCGGTCGCTTTGCGGATGGCCTGATAATAGCTGTCACAGATTGCGAAGTATTCGCGGATCGGCCTGCGAAACCGGCCCAGCCCCAGGATCACCGTTTCCAGAGGGCTGTCATCTTCCCCGGAAACCGCCAGAATCAGGCGCCCATCGTCCACGGACAGCCGCAAACGATAGGGGCCTTCGTGTCCTGCCTCGAAGGCGCGCAACGGCTTGAAGGTGTTTTCCTCGATCAGATCGAAGATCGCGATGCGCCGCTCCTGCTCGATATCGGCGTTGCGCCAGATGATCGTCGCGTCGTCCAGTTCGATGTGAGAGATGCGCGTGTCAGCCATCAGACGTCCTGTGTTGCAGAGCGGCGCGGATCACACAAGAGGGCGGTATTCGGCCCGGATCGGGCCAATCTCCCGGCGAATCTGGTGAATCTACCTATCCCGCTTTCCAGACCGTCGCAGCCTCCCACCGGTAAATGCCGTGGAACAGACAACAGGGGAGATTCGTGGTGGGAATCGAGTTTGAGGGCGGATCGCGTTTCTTCCGCCTTTTCGGCAGTGGCAAGGATACGGACGCCGGGCGCGATGTTGCACCGACAGCCGTGCCCGCCGCTGCGTCGGCCAATGCTGCGCACGCCATTCTCATGCAGGATATATCGGATTTCCTGCTCGGCAATGATCTGGTCGTAACGGCCAACAACCTGCTGGCCGCCCATGCCGCTTTTTCCGGCGAGGATTCCCTGCTTGCCCGCAAACTGCTCGATCGCCGCAGCGCAGGCCTGCCGATAACGCAGGAATGGCTTGACCAGAACCGCACGGCAGACGGTTTGCAGGAAAGCGTCAAGAAGATCGTCGGCGCGCTCGAAACCTCGCTCGAAGCCTTCAGCCAGACCACGCGCTCGGCGCACGCCGCCGCCGAAAGCTACAATTTGCAGATAGCGAACCATGTTTCTTCGGTGCCAGACGCAGGAGATCCCGCCGCGATGGTCGCTGCGCTGGAAGGGATCGCGCAGGAAATGATTGCGCGCGGCAATGAATTTGCCGCCGAAATGCAACGTAGCGAAGCCGAAACGGAAAGCTTGCGCAAGGAACTGGAAAAGGCCCGTCACGATGCCGATGTCGATCATCTCACCGGCCTGCCCAACCGCCGTGCCTTCGAAGGCTTGCTCGACCGGCATTTCCGCGAAGCGCGGCAGGAAGCCGAAAACCTCTGCGTTGCGTTCTGCGATATCGATCATTTCAAGCGCGTCAACGATACCCACGGCCACGATACCGGTGACCGCGTGATTCGTGCGATTGCCGAAACGCTGGCCCGCATTACCAACGACAATTGCCATGTCGCGCGGCAGGGCGGGGAAGAATTCGTCATGCTGTTTCGCGGCAAGACTCCGCAGGAAGCGTGGGACAAGCTCGATGCCGTGCGCGAAAATTTCGGCAGCCGCAATTTCGTCAACCGCTCGACCGAAGAGCCCATTGGCCAGATCACGTTTTCCGGCGGGATTGCCGATGTTTTCGCCTATGCCAACCCGCGCGATGCGCTGAAAGCGGCGGACGAAGCGCTCTATCGGGCCAAGGAAGAAGGCCGCAACCGCATCATGCTGGCGGGATAGACGGGCTGAACCTGTATCCAATCCCCGCTATCCACACCCCGCTGCCGTTGCCGCGCGGGGCAGGGTGGGGCACAATGCGCCCATGTCCGCCAGCGAAGCCATCCTCACCCGCGAACCGTCCGAGATTCGTGCGCTCCCCTCCAACGTGGAAGCCGAAGCCGCCTTTCTCGGCGCGGTCCTGATCGACAACCGCATCCTTGAAGAACTGCAGACCCCGCTCAAGCCCGAACATTTCTTCGCGGCCGTCCACGGGCGCGTTTTCGAACGCATCCAGGCGCTGATCGATCGCAAGGCGGTGGTCACCCCGGTCACCCTGAAGCCCTATTTCGAAAGCGATGATGGACTGAAGGAACTGGGCGGCGTCGCCTATCTCGCGCGCCTCACGTCAGACGGGCAGGGCTTGCTCAACCCGCGCGAACTGGCCGAACAGGTCTATGACCTCGCCCTCCTGCGCGAACTGATCTCGGTGGGCCGCAACCTCGTCGAAGGCGCGCTCGATACCAGCGATTCGGTCGCCCCGCTCGAACAGGTCGAAAAGGCCGAAGCCGCGCTCTATGCCGTGGCCGAAGGCGCGCAGACCGGCAGCG
>NZ_JBMLSM010000118.1:0-8010 GCF_049240505.1 Novosphingobium sp. | reverse complement strand
CAAGGCCTGCGGCGCTGCGCAACATCTTCGCGTCTTTGCGGCTTTGCGTGAGATATCTCTTCTGCCTGCTGGCGTTTCGTAAAACGACTGAGGCCCCCGCCTGCGCGGGGGCGCGGGGTTCGGTTTTTTTGGGGGATTGGGGTGCGGATGTCAGGATGCAAAAAGCCCCCGCTCCTTTCGGAACGGGGGCTTTTGTCTGGAAGTTACCGGTTGCCCGGCAGCCTTATCAGAACGCTACGGTTGCCGAGACGACCACGCGCGAACCTGCGATGTTCGAACCGTCCTTGGTGGAGGAGAAGTTCGGCGTCAGGTAGTTGTAGTCAGCAGGGCTGAGGTCGGTATCGACATAGGCGACGCCGAGGGTGACGTTGCCCAGCGCATAGTCAGCGCCGACCAGCCAATCGACGTATTCGCCGGTGGGCGAAACCGAGGTTCCCTGAGGACCAAGGCCATCGTTGCCGCCCTTGGTGTAGCCGAGGTGGCCTTTCAGCGTCAGGCCGGTGTCAGGGATCGAGGTCGAAGCATCGGCCCAGATGTACACGTTGTCAGCCTTGGCGCCGGGGTTGTCATACACGCCGGTGCCTGCCGAGGTGCCGTTGTTGTACCACTTGCCGAGCGCTTCCTGCTTGGGCGCGTAGGCGACGCCGACGAGGAGGTTGGCAGGACCGGCAGCGCCCGAAATCTTCACATAGGGTTCTGCGAAGTCGGTGTTGTCGAGACCGCCCGGATACATGTACCAGGTCAGGCCCACGTCGATGCCGACGCCGCCGACTTCGGTCTTGTAGCCGCCGATGATATCGAGTTCCATGTTGGAACCAGCGAAGGTGCCCCAGCCGGCCAGGTTCGAACCCCAGGTGCCGACATAGAAGCCGCTTTCATGCGCCACGGTGACGCCAGCCTGCACGGCCATTTCCTTGTCGGTCATCGAGACGCCGCGGAAACGGTAGTCGGAGACGAGAGCAGCGCTGCCCGAAACGGTGATGGGGCTGGATTCTTCTTCCTGCGCGAAAGCCGGAGTCGCAAACATAGCGAGGGCGACAGGTGCCACGGCTGCGGCCAGACGGATCTTCATACGGAACGCTCCCTGAATAGGATTATCACGTTCCACCTGCGTCTGCCGCGCGATCACCTCTCATTGGGGCGTCCGTCGGAGCAGAGGCCAATACCTATCATCGCGATTTGCTGCACTGCAAGATAAATTTTGCGCCCCCTGTCCCGACAGAAGATGCTGCGACCAAATGGCAACAGTTGCCACAAGGCAGATCCTGCAAAAACGGCCGGAAACCTCAGTTTCCAGCCGCCTTGCGCCTTACAAAAAGTTGACGGCCGGAAGGGGGTGCTTCCGGCCGTCAGGGGGGATGCCCACTTCGCCGGGATCAGGCTGCGTGGGCTAGGGATTTGAGAATCGGGGCAGGTCCGCTCACCTTCACGTCGGTGCCGCGCAGGCGACGGCGCGAAAGCCATTCGGTGAGCATTTCGGCGGTGGTGTGGTCAATCGCGTGAACGCGATCGAGGATCACGTGAACCGGCTTGCTGTGCGGAACCTGTTCCAGAACGTTGGTCAGCTTCGTCAGGCCGAGGAACGTGGCAGCACCTTCAAGTTCGAGATGCACCGCTTCGCCCACCGACTTTTCACCCACGCGGAACTTGAGGTTCCGGGCATAGGGCAGCAGTTCCAGCGCTGAGAGCGCAAGACCCACCAGAACGCCGGTCAGGAGGTCGGTCGTCACCACGAGAACGAACGTGGCCGTCCAGATCAGCGCGGGCATGTAGCCATGCACCTTGAACAGGTGCTGCACATGCTTGAGGCTGACGAGCTTCCACCCGGTGACCACCAGCACGCCGCCGAGCGCCGCCATCGGCACTTCACGCAGGATGAACGGCAGCAACGCCACAAAGCCCAGAATCCACACGCCATGCAGAACCGCAGACATGCGCGTCATAGCACCCGCCTGCACGTTGGCAGAGCTGCGCACGATCACGCCGGTCATCGGCAGGGCGTTGAACACACCGCAGAGCAGGTTGCCCACGCCCTGCGCGCGCAGTTCCTTGTTGTAATCGGTGCGCACGCCATCGTGCATCCGGTCAACCGCCGCTGCCGAAAGCAGCGTTTCTGCGCTGGCAATGAAAGCGATGGCGATGGCCGAGACAATCATCGAGCCTTGGGTAAGCGTGGAGAACACGCCTGCTTCGGGCAGGGCGAAGGCCGCAGCGATCGAATCCGGCACGGTGATACGGGCGACATCAAGCCCGAAGCCCCATGCCACACCAGTAGCCGCAAGCACGCCCAGCAAAGCGCCGGGCAGCAGACCGAGGCTGGCGGGCTTCTTCTTTTCCCACAGCATCATCGTGCCGATGGTGAGCAGGCCCAGCATCAGCGCCAGTTCGGTCTTGCCGATGTCAAACGGGGTCAGCCCCAGCATACGCGCGGGCATCATTGCCAGATTGTCGATACCGTTCGACATGGGCTTGGCATCGAACAGGATGTGAAACTGGCCGATCACGATCAGCGCGCCGATACCGGCAAGCATCCCGTGGACCACGGCAGGAGAAATGGCGCGGAACACGCCGCCCAGCCTGGCCACGCCCGCGACGAACTGCAGCGCGCCCGCCAGCACCAGCACGGGGCCGAGAGCGGACAGGCCATTGTCGCGCACGAATTCGAACACGATCACCGCAAGACCGGCGGCAGGACCACTGACCTGCAGCGGCGAACCTGCGAGCAGGCCAACGACGATGCCGCCGATGATTCCGGTTACCAGACCTTTTTCGGGCGGCACGCCGGATGCGATGGCAATGCCCATGCACAACGGCATGGCGACGAGAAACACCACGATCGACGCGGTGAAATCCCGCACGAAGTAGCGGGACAGCCCGCTGCCTTCGGCTTCAGCAGTGGTGGATGTCATTCTGCGGCCTCGGCAGTCCAGGCGTCGATAACGGCGCGCTTGCGTGCAGGCACGGCTACGGGCAGCGGCTTGTCTTCGCGCAGGGGCACGAATTCGCCGGTTTCGCCATCAAGGCCCAGCACCATGCCGGCGCTGATATCCACGAACCAGCCGTGGAGCGCCATTTCGCCGCGCGCGATGGCGGTGGCGACAGAAGGATGCGTGCGCAGGTGATCGATCTGGACGATCACGTTCTGCAGGCTGACCGCGCGAACGCGATCATCCGTGCCGAGTTCGGGCGAGCAGCTCGACACGACGCTTTCCGCTGCTGCACCGTGGCGCAGCCATGCGACCACGTT
Source organism: Novosphingobium sp. (assembly GCF_049240505.1). Lineage (GTDB taxonomy): Bacteria > Pseudomonadota > Alphaproteobacteria > Sphingomonadales > Sphingomonadaceae > Novosphingobium. The sequence goes on along the minus strand of NZ_JBMLSM010000118.1, from coordinate 4,763 downwards.
GGGCATACCTTCGGGCAGGGTGGGAGCAGAAAGCGCCTTCATCGCGCCGCAATCGGAATGGCCGCAAACGATGATATCGCGCACGCCAAGAGCAAGGACGGCGTATTCGACCGTGGAGGTGACGCCGCCGTTCATCGTGGCGAAGGGGGGGACCATGTTGCCTGCGTTGCGGCAGACGAAGAGTTCGCCCGGCTGCGCCTGCATGATCTGTTCGGGCACGATGCGCGAATCGGCGCAGGAGATCATCAGCGCCTTGGGCGACTGCCCTTCGCTCACGAGCTTGCCGAACAGTTCGCGACTGTCGGGGAATACGGTCTTTTCAAAGCTGAAGACGCGGCCGATGAGTTCGTTCACTGTTCCATACCTTTGTCAGCAGCCGACAGCCGGAATCGGTCATCGGGTCGCTTGTCAAAGTATGTGCCTCGTCTTTCCCTTTGCGAACGCGACTGTAACGAATTGTTTCAGCGCGCAGGAGCGCTTGCGACCGGGAATCGCATGGTTATGACCAAGCCCCCCTCCGGTTTGTTTCGCAATTGCAGCACGCCGTTGTCCAGCTTTACAGCGCTGCGGACGATGGCGAGGCCCAGCCCCATGCCCGGCGTATCGCGCGAGCGCGCGGTATCGAGCCGGACGAACGGCTGCATCACTTCGTCCATACGATCTTCAGGGATTCCGGGACCTTCATCCTCGATCAGCACTTCGGCATGGTCACCATCGCGCCGGACGGTGACGTTGACCGACCCTGCATAATGGATCGCGTTCTCGATCAGATTGGCCAATGCCCGGCGCACCGAGACGGGCCGCGCCATGATTTCGATGCTTTCCAGCCCGTGGAATGTTGCATCGCAACCATCATCGGCCGCAGTATCGACGAGGGTCTGCGTCATGACCGCCAGATCGATGCGTTCGGCGGGAATGCGGGTGCCGCCGCTGTCCACGAAGGCCTGAAGCGACTCCAGCATGTGGCGCATCTCGCCCAGATCCTGCGCCATGTCGGCGCGCGTTTCCTCATCGATCCGCGCATCGTCCAGCCGAAGCTGCATACGCGAAAGCGGGGTGCGAAGATCGTGGCCGATCGCCAGCATCGACTGGGTGCGATTGGTCATCGATTCGTGAATGCGTTGCTGCATTTCGTTGAAGGCGTGGATCAGTTCGCGCACTTCGCTGGTGCCATGCTCTTCAAGCAGTTCGGGCGGCCCAGACCCTACCTTGCGGCTGGCGCGGACCAGCGTGCGCAAGGGGGCCAGCGTTGCGCGGAACAGCACCCAGGCCAGCGCCACCAGCACCAGCGTGGGCAGCATCAGCGTAAGGATGCGCCCGGCATTGAGCGTCCAGGCATCGCTGCTGCGGGTGCGGAAGAACAGGACGCTGCGATCGGACAGCAGCATCGATCCGTAGATCGCATCAGCGCCGCCCATCGGTTTGAGATATATCTGTAGGTCGGACTGGCCGAGGCCGTCGGTCAGATCAAGCACCTGCTGGCGCATCGTGCCCAGCGGCACCGTGCCGACGCGGCGCGCGCCGTTTTCGCGCCAGATAACGACGAAGTGCTTCGTGCTGAGCGATTGCGCGGTGCCGGGCCGTTCGGCGGGCGTTGCGCGTTCCATCGCGCGGCTGGCGATGGCGAGATGTTCGGCCACGCGCGCGGCGTCATCCTCGCGCACGGCGAACTGGCTGGCGCGTTCGAACAACAGGGTGTTTGCGGCGAAATCCACGCCCGCCACCAGCAGCAGGATTGCGAGCAACCGCTCTGGCAGGCCGAACTTTCGCAGCATCAGGGGCGCTGGACTTCCGCCTTGAACATATAGCCCACGCCGCGCACCGTTACGATCGGGGCACTGCCGCCCGCGCCCGCCAGCTTGCGGCGAAGGCGGCTGACCAGCACATCGACGCTGCGGTCCGAACTGTCACCCAGCCGCGTGCGCGAAAGTTCGATCAGGCGTTCGCGACCCAGCACGCGCTGCGGCTGGCCGATAAAGGTGGTGAGCAGATCGAACTCTGCGCCGGTCAGATCGACCATCGCGCCGCTGGGCGAATGGAGTTCGCGCCGGGCCATCGATACGGTCCAGCCATCGAAGCGGATTTCGCCGCTGCGCGATCCGGTTTCGCCTGCGGTATCGGTGCCGGTGGTGCCGCCGCGACGCAGGACCGCGCCGATGCGGGCGACCAGTTCGCGCGTGCTGAACGGTTTGGCGAGGTAATCGTCCGCCCCCAGTTCAAGGCCGAGCACGCGGTCTTCTTCGCTGCCGCGCGCGGAAACGAAGATGATCGGCACATCGCTTTGCTTGCGCAAGCGGCGAAACAGTTCGATGCCGCTGGTGCCGGGCAGCATGATATCCAGCACCACAAGGTCTGCCGGTTCGCTTTCCAGCGCCACCCACATTTCCGCGCCGGTGGCGGCGGTGCGCACGTTGTAGCCATTTTCACGAAGGGCGCGCGCGGTAAGTGTCCGCAGCGGGCCATCGTCTTCTACCAGAACTATCGAAGCAGGTTGCATAGGTTCCCGGCGCATTTGCAGCAGCACATCCGCACGATAGCAGCGCCAGACGTGGTGCCAAGGTTCAACAGCCGGAGGCCCGCATCATCGCCGGGGACCGGCCGACTTGCCATTCGCCGCCAGCCCCTGCCCCCGATGAAACACGCTCCCCCGAAGCGATGTGCCCTAGCTGCGCCGCAGTTTTTGCGCGGGGCAGGCGCGTTTGCAACAAAACATTGCCTGAATGCAGAATGTGCGGGATTCGCGACACCGCCCTTACCCGGATTTCGGAACATCATGCGGAAACGCCGGGCGCTTTGCGGTTGCACGCGGCGGCCTGGTGGTCTTTCATCTCAGACTAATGTCCAAAAGCCCGGCCTTGCTTCTGACGGTATGGCTTGGCCAAAGGGCAAGGAATCGATTGCCAGACATCAGAGGAGAGCCTGACATGGCCGAAGCCGTCTATCCCGTCCCCGCGCAGTGGGCGCAAAACGCATTGGTGGACGAGGCGCGCTACTTCGAGATGTATCGCCAATCGGTGGAAGACCCAGAAGGCTTCTGGGGCGAGCATGGCAAACGGCTCGACTGGATCACGCCCTATACCAGGGTCAAGAACACCTCTTTCAACGAAGCCGATTTCGGCATCCGCTGGTTCGAGGACGGCACGCTGAACCTTTCGGCCAACTGCCTTGACCGCCATCTGGCGGAGCGTGGCGATACCGTGGCGATCCTGTGGGAGCCGGACGGTGTGGGCGAGGCACACCGCGAAATCACCTATCGCCAGTTGCACGAACAGGTCTGCCGCTTTGCCAATCTGCTGAAAGCCAAGGGCGTGAAGCGGGGCGAGCGGGTGACGATCTATCTGCCGATGGTGCCCGAAGCCGCCGTGGCAATGCTGGCCTGCGCGCGCATCGGCGCGATCCATTCCATCGTCTTCGCAGGCTTCAGCCCCGATGCGCTGGCAGGCCGCATCACCGATTGCGACAGCCGCATCGTGCTGACATCGGACGAAGGCCTGCGCGGTGGCAAGAAGGTTCCGCTGAAGGCCAATGTGGACGAGGCGCTCAAGCAGTGCCCGGCGGTGGATACCGTAATCATGCTGCGCCGCACCGGGGCCGACGTGAACGTGGTCGAAGGCCGCGATGTCGATTGGGCCGATGCCGTTGCGCAGCAGAGCGCCGAGTGCGCGCCTGCGGAAATGGGCGCGGAAGACCCGCTGTTCATCCTCTACACCTCTGGCTCCACCGGCAAGCCCAAGGGTGTGCTGCACACCACGGGCGGCTATTCGGTCTGGGCATCGATGACGCACCAGTATGTGTTCGATTACCGTCCCCATCCTGACGGTTCGAATCAGATCTATTGGTGCGCGGCGGACATCGGCTGGGTGACGGGCCATTCCTATGTCGTCTACGGCCCGCTGATGAACGGCGCGACCACGGTGATGTTCGAAGGCGTGCCCAATTCGCCCGATCCCAGCCGCTTCTGGCAGGTGGTCGACAAGTTCAAGGTCGAGATCTTCTATGGCGCGCCAACCGCGCTGCGCGCACTGATGCGCGAGGGTGACGACTGGGTGAAGAAGACCAGCCGCGCTTCGCTGCGCCTGCTGGGATCGGTGGGCGAGCCGATCAATCCCGAAGCGTGGGAATGGTATCACAAGGTGGTGGGCGATGCCCGCTGCCCGATCGTGGACACATGGTGGCAGACCGAAACCGGCGGCGCGATGATCACCCCCCTGCCCGGCGCCACCCCGCTGAAGCCCGGTTCGGCCAGCCGCCCGTTCTTTGGCGTGAAGCCCGCGCTGGTGGACAACGACGGCGTGTTCCTTGAAGGCGCGACTGATGGCTGCCTTGTCATCACCGATTCATGGCCCGGCCAGATGCGCACCGTGTGGGGCGATCATGAACGCTTCTTCCAGACCTATTTCAGCACGTTCAAGGGCCAGTATTTCACCGGCGACGGATGCCGCCGTGACGAGGACGGATACTACTGGATCACCGGGCGCATCGACGATGTGATCAACGTGTCCGGCCACCGCATGGGCACTGCCGAGATCGAATCTGCGCTGGTAGCCCACGCCAAGGTGGCCGAAGCCGCCGTGGTGGGGATGCCGCACGACATCAAGGGACAGGGCATCTATGCCTTCGTTACCTGCAATGCCGAAGTGGAGCCGGACGAGGCGCTGCGCAAGGAACTGATCGCGTGGGTGCGCCACGAAATCGGCCCCATCGCCACGCCCGACGTGATCCAGTTCGCCCCCGGCCTGCCCAAGACCCGCTCGGGCAAGATC
>NZ_JBMLSM010000117.1:0-36670 GCF_049240505.1 Novosphingobium sp. | reverse complement strand
GCGCGCGCTTCTCATCGGGCCTTTCCGTTCTGGATTTCATGAAACGCACCAGCTTCATCGCCGCGACCGACGCCGCACTTGCCGCCGTCGGCCCCGCCGCCATCGCCCTTGCCGAGGCTGAAGGCCTTGCCGCCCACGCCCGCTCCATCGAACTGAGGCTCGGCATATGACCCAGATTTCAGGAAAGGCGCGCGCCGCCTCCCGCCTCGCTGCTGTGCAGGCGCTCTACCAGATCGACATGGAGCAAACCGCGCTGTGCCTGCTGCTCGATGAGTTCCACCAGCACCGTCTGGGCGCAGAGATCGAGGACGTCGAATACCTCAAGGCCGACATCGCCTTCTTCGACGATGTGGTGAAAGGCACGGACGCCCGCCGCAACGAGATCGACCTGCTGCTTTCGGCCAAGCTGGCCAAGGGCTGGTCGCTCGCCCGCCTGGACAAGACCATGCTGCAAATCCTGCGCGCCGGTTCCTACGAATTGATGGCGCGCAAGGACGTGCCCGTCGCCACCGTCATCACCGAATACGTCGACGTCGCCCACGCCTTCTTCGAAGAGCGCGAGGCCAAGTTCGTCAACGGCGTGCTGGATGCCGTGGCCAAAGACGTGCGTTAAAAAACAAATCCTCCTTGTTTTCGCGAAGCGCAAACGGGGAGGTGGCATTTGCGCCAGCAAATGACGGAGGGGTTCTTTCTCTTACCCCTCCACCACCAGCTTCGCTGGCGGTTCCCCTCCCCGATTGTCCTTACGGAAAATCAGGGAGGATTATGGACATCTACAACCGCTCCGCGTGCCAGCGGATATGATCATCCATGAACGTGGAAATAAAGTTGTAGCTGTGGTCATACCCCGGCTGCAGCCGCAGCGTCAGCTCAACCCCCGCCGCCTTGCACGCCGCATCCAGCAGTTCGGGCCGCAGTTGTTCCGCAAGGAAACCATCCGCTTCACCCTGATCCACCAGCACCGCGCCTGCAGGCCGCTTGCCATCTTCGATCAGCGCCACGGCATCATGCTTGCGCCATGCCGCGCGGTCCTCGCCCAGATAGCCGCCCAGCGCCTTGTGGCCCCAGGGCACCTGTCCCGGCGCCACAATCGGTGCAAAAGCCGACAATGACTTGAATTTGTCTGGATAGGTCAGGCCCAGCGTCAGCGCACCATGCCCGCCCATAGAATGGCCGGTGATGCCCATGCGCTCCAGATCCACCGGGAAGTTCGCTGCCAGCAGCGCAGGCAGTTCTTCCGCGATATAGTCCCACATGCGATAATGCTGCGCGAAGGGTTCCTGCGTGGCGTTGACATAGAAGCCCGCACCCAGCCCGAAATCATAGGCCGCATCCGCATCGTCCGCCACGCCTTCACCGCGAGGGCTGGTGTCCGGCGCGACGAAAACGATGCCGTGTTCGGCACAGGCCTTCCGGTATTCGCCCTTGTCCGTCACATTGGCGTGGGTGCAGGTCAGCCCCGAAAGGTAGACCAACACCGGCAGCTTCGCGCCTTCAACCGCGTGCGGAGGCAGGAAGACCGAAAAGGTCATTCCCGTCCCCGTCGACACGGACTCGTGCTTGTAAACGCGCAAGCTTCCGCCGTGCGCTTTCGAAGTCGAAACCGTTTCCAGAGTCATCAGGCGATCACATCCAGTGCGCAAAGCTTGTTGCCAGCCGGATCGCGCAGATAGGCGAGGTAATAGGGCGAACCTTCACGCGGTCCCGGCGGATCTTCGCAAGCTGTGCCGCCAGCGGCCACGCCCGCTTCATACCAGGCATCTGCCTGTTCCGGCTTCATGCGAAAACCGATTGTGCCGCCATTCGCGCCGCAGGCAGGATCGCCATTGATCGGCTTGGTCACGATGAACAGCCCGCCGTTGTGCTGATAGATCAACCGCCCCTTGGGATCGGTGATCGCTTCCGGCCCGCCGAACGCGGCAAACGTGGCGTCGTAGAACTTCTTGGCGGCGTCGATATCATCGGCGCCCACCATCACATGGCTGAACATTCGCACTCTCCCCTTGCAGGTTGCAGTGGCAAGAGAGCTAAGCGAATGCCGTGACCGGTCAAGCGTCCATGCGGGAATTCTTTGTTGCCATTTGGCCTCAAGCTGCGGGATCGAGAACGCCCAGCATGGCTACTACGGCCACCACCCCCAGCCCCGCCGCAAGCTCCAGCAGCAAGGAACGCCGCAGGCGCGCTTCCGCACCCGCCTCACCCCGTTCCAGCGCAGGCACGATACGCCAGCGATTGCCCGCCGCCAGCGCCAGCATCAGGCCAAACAATGCGATCTTCACAGCCAGCAACAGCGTCCAGCCACTCTGCCAGACCGGCGAAAACCCTGCGATGGCCAGCGTGTTGACCACCCCGGTCAGCACCAGCACGGCCACCACCACGCTGCCCGTCCGTGCAAAGCGGGCAAGCGCCTGAACATCAGCCTTGCCGAACAGCGCATCGCCCAAAAACGCCATCAGTGCCCCGATCCACAGCGCAGCCGCGATCAGGTGCAGCCCATCGGCCCAGCGATGCAGCGCCCATTCGCTTGCCCCGGCATGGCCGGTCAGCGCCATCGAACACAGCGCCACCGCGCCTGCCAGCGCCATCACTGGCGCGCGCAGCACTTTCAGCGGTGCCACCGCCGCCACGATCACGCAGGCCAGCGCGGTCAGCCGCCATTCCATCACCGTGCCCAGCGGCGTTGCCGCCAGCACGGCCTCGGCGGTGGGCTGATCCAGCTCGGCCAGCGGCAAACCCGCCATCGCCGCCACGCTTTCCAGCGCCCACCAGATCGAACTTCCACCCGCCAGCAGCGCCAGCACGACAAGCCCCGAACGCATCCGGCCAGACAGCGCGCGCCCTCCCGTCAGCGCATACAGCGGCAGCCCGGCAACAAGCAGCAGCGCAACAAACGCTGCCGCCCGCGCGGCGATGAGGCCCCCCGTTTCCAAGGTTTTAGCGGACGGTGAAGGTGTACTGCCCTTCGATGCGGTGCTGGTCGCCCGCCACCGCGTGCCACTTGAGGTTATAGGTTCCAGCAGGCAGCGCGCGCGGCAGCTTCACCGTCAGAACCTTGCCCTTGGTTTCGCTCTTGAAGCCCTTGATCGGCATCGGCGCATGATCGGCCATGCCGGGCATTCCGGTCATCACCAGTTCGATGCCCGAAAGCGGGCCGACAAGATTTTCCGAGAACGTCAGCGTCAGCGTGGTCGGCTTGGCCACCGCGGTGTTCGCCGCCGGCGTGGCGGAAACCAGCTTGGGATGGGCGATGGCCGTGCCGGGCAGCGCAAGCAGGAGCGGAGCGGCAAGAAGGGCGAGACGGCGCATGGAAAAAGTCCTTTCGGCTTGGGATCTTGCCGGGTTTACGCAAGGCGCAGGCCGATCCCTCATCCAAGGCAAAATTTTATCTTGAGGGATTGCCGTATAGCGCGCGTAATAGCACTGCCTGCAACAAAGGAACCCAGTCCGCGATGGCAGACATCGAAGATCTTCTTGGCGCGCTTGCCGCCAAAGCCCCTCCGGCGTTCGCCACGCTGGAAAGCGATGTTTTCCAAGGCCTTGCCCGGCATCGTGAGCAAGCCACGGCACGGCGCGGCATGGTTCTGGCGGTCGGCGTGGCGGCGATGGTGGGCGTGGTCGGCGCAATCGCCCCCGCCGCTCCGGCGCAGGCAGAGCCGCTGTTCGGCGTGCCCCAATCAGCCCCTTCGCACCTGCTGGCAGACTGATGGCGCCTGCGCTCCGCTACATCCTCGTCGCGGTGCTATCCGCCGCCGTGGCCCTCGCCGCCAGCCATTTCGCGCAGCGGTTGATGCCCGCCCGGCACGGCAGCGAACTGCACCAGTTGATGCACGAGCGGCTTGATCTGACGGCGGAGCAGCAGGCGAAAATCGATCAGCTTGAGAAGGACTTTTCCAACACGCGCACGGCGCTCGACGCGCAACTTCGGAACTCCAACATGGCGCTCGCCCGCGCGATCGAGGCCGAGCAGAAAATCGGCCCGAAAGTGAGCGCGGCGGTCGATGCTTCGCACATGGCGATGGGGGAATTGCAGAAAGCAACACTGGCCCACGTCTTTGCCATGCGCAGCGTGCTAACCCCTTCGCAACAGGTGATTTTCGACCGGGAAATCGCGCGTGCGCTGACAAGTCCGAACAACACCTAGATGCACCTAGCAGCACCTAGATGCCCCTGAACGACCCACACGCGCCTGCAACCGACCGCGACTTGGTCCTGCGCGCGCTTGGGCAACACCAGGCTTCATACAGCGAATTGATGGCGCGGCATCGCGACGCCGTTTTCCGCATCGCCCGCCATCACACCGGCGACGAAGGCGAGGCACTGGACGTGACCCAAGAAGCGTTCATCTCCGCCTTCGCTTCGCTGAACAGATTCGATCCCGACCGCCCGTTCCGCGCGTGGCTGCTGCGCATCGCCATCAACAAGTGCCGGGACTGGGCGCGGCGGCGCGCGGTGCGCCGCCTGTTCCGCATGGCCAAGCCGCTGGACGATGCCGCCCACATTGCGGATGAGGGCCAAGACCCTGAATCCGCGGCCATTTCCGCGCGCGAACTGGCCCGCATCTCCGCCGCCGTCGCCGCACTGCCCGCCAATCTCAAAGACCCGCTGATCCTGTGCCGTATTGAAGGCATGAGCATGGCCGATGCAGCGCAAGTGCTTGGCATTTCGGAAAAAGCCGTGGAAACGCGCATCTATCGCGCGCGGCAGAAATTGTCGGAAATTCTTGAGGGATAGCGCCGTTTGCTGCGTATCAGCAGGCAATGGACAAGACACTCCTCCTCAATCGCCGCCGCCTCCTTGCCGGAGCAGGCGCACTTGCCGCAACGCCGCTGTTTCCCGCATGGGCGCAGTCCGGGCACGATGGCCATTCGCGGCAGGCCGGGGCGATGGCCGGACGCAATTCTGGCGGCACTTTATCGGGTGAAAACATTGCCTTGAGCATCGGCGCGGCGAAGTTCGCCGTGGGTGACCGGTCGGCCGCAGCCGTGGCCGTGAACGGTTCCATCCCCGCTCCGCTGATCCGCCTGCGTGAAGGGCAGCGGGTGCGGATTGCCGTGACCAACACTTTGAAAGAACAGAGTTCCATCCACTGGCACGGGCTTCTAGTGCCGTTCCAGATGGACGGCGTGCCCGGCCTGTCGTTCCCCGGCATCGATCCGGGCGAGACGTTCACCTATGACTTCCCGATCCTGCATTCGGGTACCTTCTGGTATCATTCGCATTCGGGAATGCAGGAAGCCGTGGGGCTTTATGGCCCCATCGTGATCGACCCGGCGCAGCCTGATACCGCCGCCCCGTTCGACCGCGAATATGTGCTGATGCTGGCCGACTGGAGCCCGGTCGATCCGCACAAGCAATTAAGCAATCTCAAGACGATGGGCGGCTATTACAACTGGCAGCGGCAGACCGTGGGCGGCTTGCTGAAAGGCAAGGACCAATCGCTGAAGGACCGGCTCGAATGGGCCAAGATGCGCATGGACGCGACCGACATTTCGGACGTGACCGGCGCGACCTATTCGTTCGTGATCAACGGGCATGACTCCGCCGCCAACTGGACCGCGCTGTTCCGCCCCGGCGAGCGGGTGAAGCTGCGGATCATCAATTCTTCGTCCATGACCAACTTCAACCTGCGCATTCCCGGCCTGCCGATGACGGTGGTGGCCGCCGATGGCTGCGACGTGCAGCCGGTGGAGACGGATGAATTCCAGATCGGCATTGCCGAAACCTATGACGTGATCGTGCAACCATCTGAAAACGCAGCCTTCGGCATCATTGCCGAGGCCATCGACCGTTCGGGCATGGTGCGCGCAACGCTTGCCCCGCAAATCGGCATCGCGGGCGCCATCCCGCCCCGTCGCGCCCGCCCGATCCTGACCATGCGCGACATGGGCATGGACATGAGCGGGATGGACATGGGGACCGGAGGCGAGATCGACCTGTCCCAGCCCGCGAACGAAAGCATGGAGGGGCATTCCATGAAAATGCGCGACCTTTCGCTGGCCCCCGGCGTCAAACCGGGACCGGGTGTAGCGACGATATCGCCCATGCCGGCAGACCGCCTTGCCGACAGACCGACCGGGCTTGAGGATGTGGAGCACCGCGTGCTGACCTATGCCGATCTGCGATCGCGCACGCCCAACCCCGATTCGCGCACGCCATCGCGCCAGATCGACGTGAACCTGACCGCCAACATGGAACGCTATATGTGGTCCATCGATGGCGAGACAATTTCCGGCGGCGCGCAGCCGATCCCCTTCCGCACCGGAGAGCGGGTGCGCGTGAACCTGATCAACCACACGATGATGCCGCACCCCATCCACCTGCACGGCCACTTCTTTGAACTGGTGACGGGCGAGCCGGGCCACCGCGCGCGCAAGCACACCGTCAACGTCCTGCCCGGCGGCAAGGCCAGCTTCGATCTGACCGCCGATGCCGAGGGCGACTGGGCGTTCCATTGCCACATGCTGCTGCACATGCACGCCGGGATGATGCGCGTGGTAACGGTCCGTGCCGAAGGAGACGCGGCATGAAGGCGGTGCTTTTCGCCGGAGCCGCCCTGCTGGTGACCGCGCCTGCACTGGCGCAGGAAGCCGATCCGCACGCCGGGCATGACATGAGCGGCATGAGCAGCGGGGACGGCATGGGCCAGATGGACCATTCCGCCCATCAGATGCCGCAGGCCGAAAGCGCGGATCCGCACGCCGGGCACACCATGCCCGCAACGCCCGACAGCGAAGTGGGCAATGCCCCGCCGCCGCCGGTGCCGACCGACCATCCCGCCGACCTGTTCTGGGACCGGCAGCGCATGGCCGCAGCGCGCGCCGCGCTGGACAAGGAAGGCGCGTTCTTCGGCAATGCGCTGATCGCAGACCGGCTGGAATACCGGCCGCGCAATGGCAAGGACGGCTATGCCTGGCAGGTCATGGGCTGGGTGGGCGGCGATATCGACCGGCTTTCCTTCGAAACCGAAGGCGAAGGCGCGTTCGGGGAATCGCTGGAAACGGGCGAAGTGCGCGCAGCATGGCGGCGCGCGCTCGATCCGTGGTGGAACTTCGAACTGGGCGCACGGCAGGATTTCGGCCACGGGCCGGACCGCACCTATGGCGTGATCGGGATCGAAGGGCTTGCCCCCTACTGGTTCGAAGTGGGCGCGCACGCTTTCGTATCGACCAAGGGCGACGTGCATTTCCGGCTTGAGGCCGAACACGACATGCGCCTGACCCAGCGCCTGATCCTGCAACCTTCGGTAGAGATCGACGCGGCGGCGCAGGACGTGCCGGAACTGGGCATCGGCGCAGGGTTCGAGAAGATCGAGTTGGGCGCAAGGATGCGCTATGAATTCGACCGAGAGTTTGCGCCCTATGTGGGCGTCCACTGGGAACGCAAGCTGGGCGAAACGGCAAGGCTGGCGCGCGCGGATGGCGAAGCGGCTTCGCAGGTTAGCGCGGTGGTGGGGCTAAGGATGTGGTTTTGAGGAACTGTTGATCCTCCCCGTTTTTCCGTAGGATAAACGGGGAGGTGGCAGTCGCCGCAGGTGACTGACGGAGGGGCTTTTTACCCCTCCACCACCAGCTTCGCTGGCGGTCCCCCTCCCCATTTGCGCGTTCCGCGAAAACGGGGAGGATTTTTTAGGTTAGCCAATGCCGCGCCAGCGCCACATGCAACCGCACGCCGGTTTCCAGCACGCTGTCGTTGAAATCGTAGTGCGGGTTGTGGAGCGGGGCGGCGTGGTCCGGGGTGCCCTGCCCCAGCCAGATATAGGCGCCGGGGCGCTGCTGGAGCATGAACGAGAAGTCTTCCGATGTCGGCGCGGGTTCGGGCGCGAGTTCGGCTTTTGCCACGGTGGCGGCCACTTCCAGTGCATCGGCAGCCGCCAGCGGATCGTTGATCGTGGCGGGGTAGTAGCGGTCGTAATCCAGCGCGCACTGCACTTCGAAGCTGGCTTCGATGCCTTTGAGCATGGCGCGCATCCGGTCCTCGATGCGGTCCTGCACGGTGGGATCGAACGTTCGGACCGTGCCGCCGACCATGACCTCTGCCGGGATCACGTTGTGCGCATGGCCGCCGTGGATTTCGGTGATTGAAAGGACCGCCGCTGCATATGGCGGCACGGCGCGGGAAACGATGGTGTTGAGCTGCTGCACCAGCGACGCGGCGGCGAGGATGGCGTCGGGGCTGTCCTGCGGGATCGCGGCGTGGCCGCCCTTGCCGGTGACGGTAATGCGGAACTTGTCTGCCGCGCCCATGATCGCGCCGGGGCGGGTGCTGATCGTGCCAGCGGGCAGGCCCGGCCAGTTGTGCAGGGCATAAACGCGATCGCAGGGGAAGCGGTCGAACAGGCCTTCCTCGATCATCACGCGCGCGCCGCCTTGCCCTTCTTCGGCGGGCTGGAAGATGAAGTTGACGGTTCCGGCAAAATCGGGATCGGCGGCCAGCACGCGCGCCGCGCCCAGCAGCATCGCCACATGGCCATCGTGGCCGCAGCCGTGGAAGGTGCCGGGCGTGGTGCTGGCCCAGGGCAGATTGGTCTGTTCGTGAATCGGCAGCGCGTCCATATCGGCGCGCAGGCCGACGCTGCGGGTGCCTTCTCGCCTGCCCTTCAGCACACCGACAAGGCCGGTGGTGCCGATGCCCTCATGCACTTCGATGCCGTATGACCGCAGTTCGTCCGCGATGCGCGCGGCGGTGCGATGTTCGCAAAAACCGAGTTCTGGGTGGGCGTGGATATCGCGGCGCAGCGCGACGAGATCAGGAAGGAGGTTTGCCAGATCAGCCATGATTTTGGCCAAACAGGTTCTGGATCGGGAAGTGATGTTTGATGAACGGCGATTTGATCACGACGTAGCTGAAATACTTTTCAATGCCGTAGTCGCTTTCCAGCATCCCTTCGATGATCGACTGATAGTGCGAAACGCCGCGCGCCACGAATTTCAGCAGATAGTCGTAACCGCCTGAAACGAGGTGGCACTCCACGATCTCGTCGATCTTCACGATGCGGCTTTCGAAGCGGGAAAAATCCCCCCGGCGATGTTCGCTGAGGGTGACTTCGGTAAAGACCGTGAGGAATTCGCCCAGCTTGTTGAGGTTGATATGCGCGCCATAGCCGGTGATGTAGCCCGCCTTTTCCAGCCGCTTCACCCGCGTAAGGCAAGGGCTGGGTGAAAGGCCGACCGCATCGGCCAGTTCCACGTTGGTGATCCGCCCCTCCTGCTGGAGCTTGGCGAGAATCTTGAGGTCAATCCTGTCGAGCTTGGGTCCGGGCAGCATGGTTTGACCTCCCCTGTTCAGGCGACAATTGCGCGGATGTCGGGCTGTTCGAGCAACTGGTCGAGCGAGCGCTCCACGCGGTCGAAGATCATGTCCATCTCCTCAAGCGTGCAGCACAGCGCGGGCGCAAAGCCCAGCACGGCATTGGCAAAGCAGCGCACGATCACGCCGTTGCCATAGGTCAGCTTCGAAAGCCTGCCGCCGATATCGAGCGCCGGATCGAACACGGCCTTCGTCGCCTTGTTCGGCGTAAGTTCGATGGCGCCGAGAAGGCCGCGCCAGCGCACATCGCCCACCAGCGGATGCGCCCTGATGCGTTCCATGTGCTGGGCAAAGCGTTCACCCGTCTTGCGGCCGTTTTCCAGCAATCCGCCTTCGCGGTAGAGGCGCAGCACTTCCAGCGCGACGGCGGCGGCAACGGGGTGGCCCGAATAGGTCTGACCGTGACCGATGGGCAGCGCGGGCGATGCGCCATCGGCGATGGTCTGATAAACGTGGTCGGCCATGAACATCGCGCCCATCGGAATGTATCCGGCGGTCAGCCCCTTTGCCGTGGTCATGAAATCGGGCGAAACGCCTTCATCCTCGCACGCGAACAGCGGGCCGGTGCGGCCAAAGCCGGTGATCACTTCGTCCACCAACATCAGGATGCCAAGCCGGGTGCAGGCTTCGCGCAGCGCCTTCAGCCAGCCGCGCGGGGGCACGATCACGCCGCCCGAACCCTGAATCGGTTCGCAGCAGAATGCCGCCACGTTATCCGCGCCGAGTTCCGCCACCTTGGCTTCCAGCGCGGCAACGGTCGAGGCGATCACCGCCGCGTCATCATCCCCCTGCGGATGGCGATACTGATAGGGTGAGGCGATGTGGTGCTGCCAGGGGCGCGGCAGATCGAAATTGCGGTGGAAGTTGCCCAGCGCCGTCAGCCCCGCGCCGAGGCTGCTCGATCCGTGATAGCCCCATTCCAGCGCGATGAAGTGCTTCTTGTCAGGCTTTCCGGCAGCGTTCCAGTAATGCACGATATAGCGGATGGCGCTGTCCACCGCATCGGACCCGCCCTGGGTAAAGAACACATGGTCAAGCCCATCGGGCGCGGCGGCGGTCAACTCTCCGGCAAGGCGGATGGCCGGTTCGCTGGCGAAGTGGAAATAGCCGGTGGCATAGGGCAGGCGGCGCATCTGCTCTGCCGCCACTTCGACAATGGAATCCTGCCCATAGCCGACATTCACGCACCACAGACCCGCAAAGGCATCAAGCACGCGATGGCCTTCGGCATCAGTCAGCCACATGCCCTTGCCCGATTCCAGCACGATCGCGCCGTGCTGTTCGTGCCCACGAAAGGACGTGACCGAGTGGATCAGGTGATCGCGGTCGATATCGACCAGCGAGCGGTTGGTCAGCGCAGGTGAAAGGGCGTTCATCGCAGGCTCGTCCATTGGTGTATCAATGAAGCGAGCCTAGGCCTGCGGCAAGAGCGGGTTTGGCCGAATGTGGGGGATGAAGGGCCGTTCGGGGGCGTTCAGGCCGGAGGGCGCAGCATTTTATGCCGCGCCCAGTTCCGTTCAGCCCAGCGCTTCGGCAATCGCCTTGCCACACGCTTCGGTGCTGGCCGCGCCCTTCAGATCGCGGGTCCGGGCAGCAGGGGTGGCAAGCACCTGTTCGACCGCGCGCATGATCGCGGCGGCAGCTTCCGCTTCGCCCAGATGTTCCAGCATCATCGCGGCGGACCAGATTTGGCCGACCGGGTTGGCGATGTTCTGCCCGGCGATATCGGGCGCGGAGCCGTGGACCGGTTCGAACAGCGAAGGGTGCGTGCCTTCAGGGTTGATATTGCCCGATGGCGCGACGCCGATGGTGCCGGTGCAGGCGGGGCCAAGGTCGGACAGGATATCGCCAAACAGGTTGGAGCCGACGACCACGTCGAAGCGGTCCGGGTTCAGCACGAACTGCGCGGTCAGGATGTCGATGTGATACTTGTCGTGGCGCACATCGGGATATTCCGCGCCGATGGCTTCGACGCGCTGGTCCCAATAGGGCATGGTGATGGCAATGCCGTTTGATTTGGTGGCGCTGGTCAGGTGCTTTCGCTCCCGCTTCTGTGCCAGATCAAAGGCATAGCGCAGCACGCGGTCCACGCCGATGCGCGTCATCACCGTTTCCTGGATGACGACTTCGCGATCGGTATTGGGGAACATGATCCCGCCTACGGAAGAATATTCGCCCTCGGTGTTTTCCCGCACCACCCAGAAATCGATGTCGCCGGGTTCACGCCCCGCCAGCGGGCACGGCACGCCGGGCATCAGCCGCACCGGGCGCAGGTTCACGTACTGGTCGTATTCGCGGCGGAACTGCAGCAGCGATCCCCACAGCGAGATGTGATCGGGCACGGTATCGGGCCAGCCCACCGCGCCGAAGAAAATCGCATCGGGGCGGCCGATCTCTTCCTTCCAGTTGTCAGGCATCATCTTGCCGTGGCGCGCATAGTAATCGCAACAGGCGAAATCGTGCCACTTCTGGTCGATCTCGAAGCCATAGAGCGATGCGGCCTTTTCAAGCACGCGCATCCCTTCGGGCATGACTTCCTTGCCGATGCCATCGCCGGGGATGACCGCGATGGTGTGCTTTCGGGTGTTGGCCTGAGCGTTGCCGGGCGCGTCAATCGTCATGCGTTTTCTCCAACCAACGGAAACTCGTCCCAGAAATTCGTCATTGCGAAGCCCGCGCAGCGGGTTGAAGCAATCCAGAGCGGTTTATGCTGCATCTGGATTGCTTCGTCAGCTTCGCCTCCTCGCAATGACGAAGGAGGCTCGGCAGTTGTTTCAGATCTTCAGGCCGCCGATGTGGAAGGCCTTGGTTTCCAGATATTCCTCGATGCCCAGCGTGCCGCCTTCGCGGCCAAGGCCCGATTGCTTGATCCCGCCGAACGGCGCCATTTCCATCGCGATGGACCCGGTGTTGAGCGCGATCATGCCCGCCTCCAGCGCTTCTGCCACGCGGAACGCGCGGTCGAGGCCGGATGTGTAGAAATAGCTGGCGAGGCCATAGGGCGTATCGTTGGCCAGCGCCACGGCCTCGTCCTCCGTCTCGAAGCGGAACAGCGGGGCGACGGGGCCGAAGGTCTCCTCCGAAGCGAGGCGCATGTCAGGGCTGGCATTGCCGATCACCAGCGGGCGCAGGAAATTGTCGCCTTCGCGCCCCTTGCCGGAAAACAACACCTTGCCGCCCCGCGCAATTGCGTCTTCGACATGGGCCGAAACCTTGTCGACCGCCGCGCGATTGATCAGCGGGCCGGTGGTGGCATCGGCGTCTACGCCGTTGCCCACGTTGAGCGCGCTGACCGCCGCGCCCAGCCGCGCGGCAAATTCGTCATAGACCGGTGCGTGCACGAGGATGCGGTTGGCGCAGACGCAGGTTTGCCCTGCATTGCGGAATTTCGAGGCCATCGCCGCGTTCACGGCCAGATCAAGATCGGCATCGTCGAACACAATCAGCGGCGCATTGCCGCCGAGTTCAAGCGAGAGCCGCTTGATCGTGTCGGCGCTCTGCCGCATCAGCAGCGCGCCGACGCGGGTGGAGCCGGTGAACGACAGCTTGCGCACCGCCGGGCTTGCGGTAATCGCAGCGCCGATGGCTTGCGGCATCCCGGTCAACAGGTTGATCGTGCCCTTGGGGAAGCCTGCGCGCATCGCCAGTTCGACCAGCGCCAGAGCGGTGAACGGCGTCATTTCCGAAGGCTTGATCACCACCGGGCACCCGGCAGCCAACGCGGGCGCGCACTTGCGCGTGATCATCGCGGCGGGAAAGTTCCACGGCGTGATGGCCGCTGAAACGCCCACCGGCTCGGTCATCACGATGATGCGGCGGTCCCGCTCCGGCGAAGGCACATTGCGCCCGCCAACGCGGCGGCCCTCTTCGGCAAACCATTTGATGAACGTGGCGGCATAACGGATTTCGCCCTGCGCCTCGGCCAGCGGCTTGCCCTGCTCTGCCGTCATGATCCGGGCAAGGTCATCCACATTGGCCAGCACCAGCGCGTGCCATGCTTCCAGCAGCGCAGCACGCTCGTTCGCGGTGCGCCGCCGCCATTCGGGCCACGCAGCCTCTGCCGCAGCAATGGCGGCTTCAGCCTCAGCCGCACCGCAATCGGGCACGGTGCCGATCACGTCGCCCGTGGCAGGATTGGTCACGTCCAGCGTGGGCAAAGTACCCGCGATCCATGCGCCATCAATCAGCGCGGCCTGCCGCAGCAGGGTGGGGTCGTTCAGGTTCAGCATGTTCAACCCAGTGCCTGCGCTGCAATTGCAAAGACGTGTGCGGCATCGCCCGGCACCGGCGCAGCGCCATGCGCCATCATCGTCACCCGGCCCACTTCGGGCAGACCAAGCTCTTCCAGCCAGGGGCCAAGGCCGCTTTCTTCGAGAATATCGATCCGGCAGAAGCTGCCCGATTGCGTGCCCAGCCAGTGCGCGATCAGCGCCTGCGCGCCGGTCAGATCGGGCGCAACCACGGGCGCGATGGCCCAGCCCCTGCCGAAGCGGCGCAGCACCGCAAAGCCGGTCTGCTCATGTTCGCGGCACAGCACCACCGTGCTGCCTTCGGCCTGAAAGGCGTCGAGCACCACCTTGCGATCCATGCCCGATGC
This sequence comes from Novosphingobium sp., assembly GCF_049240505.1. Classification (GTDB taxonomy): domain Bacteria; phylum Pseudomonadota; class Alphaproteobacteria; order Sphingomonadales; family Sphingomonadaceae; genus Novosphingobium. Next base: position 22,767 of record NZ_JBMLSM010000117.1, on the reverse strand, counting down.
CGCCGCATAAAGCGCTTCCAAAGCCTCGCCATCGGCGGCCCCCATCGGGCGCACGCGCTCTCCGGGCCGAAGCTGGACCAGCGGCTGCGCCGGGGCTGCCGCCTGATGCTGGCACACCGTGCCAAGGTCTACAAAGCCCAGCTTGCGATAGAGCGGCAGGCCTTCTTCGGTGGCGTTGAGGATGACCGTGCGGCCCTTCAACCGGTCGAGCATCGCATCCATCAGCTTGCGGCCAAGGCCCTTGCCCTGCATCGCGCCGGTTACGATCACCATGCCCAGCGTGGCGAAGCTTTCCCCAAAGCGCCAGCCCATGATCGTGCCGACGACTTTGCCGTCCGCTTCGGCCACCACGCCTTCTCCGATGGACAGGAACAGTGCCAGATCCTCTTCACGATGCGGCCACTGCTGTTCGAAGCAGAGTTCGGCGGCGGCATGAATATCCTCGCCGGTCATATCGCGCATGACGATCTGCGCCGCGTCCTGAACTGCCATCGGTTGCTCCCGGATCAAGCTGGAGAGTGGGCGCGCAAAGCGCCCTGTCACGATCAGGGTCTACCCAGCGGCCATCAACATGAGGTGCCGGTTTTGCATTTTATTCGGAACATTATCGCGCCACGTCGCGCCCTATTGCCGCACCGATTGCGTGAACCACGGCATAGACTGCCGCATCCCAATATTGACCGGAACACCTGTGATGAGCCTGTTTGATCCCGATAGCATCCGCCCCGCGCTTGCCGCCAATTTCATCGGCGGCGTGCCGGTTGTCGGACGCGGACAAAGCTTCATGGTCACCCGGCCATCGGACGGCGCCTTGCTGGGCGAATTGCGTTCTGCCGATATGCAGCAACTGGCCGACGCGGTGGAAAATGCCGCGCTGGCGCAGAAGGCTAGCGGATGGGGCACGATGGAACCGCGCGGAAGGATGCGCCTGTTGCGCCGCTGGGCCGATCTGATCGAAACCGATGCCGAAACGCTGGCCTCACTGGAAGCTGCAGGATCGAGTCGGACCCTGAACGAAGTCCGCGCGTGGGATCTGCCCTACACCGCCGAATGCATACGCTTCTTCGCCGAATTCGCCGACAAGCACGGCGGCGAAATCGGTGCGACAACGCCCGACAAGCTGGGCTTCACCCTGACCGAACCTTATGGCGTGGTGGGAGCGATCGCACCGTGGAACCTGCCGCTCGTCATGGCGGCATGGAAGCTGGGACCGGCGCTTGCAGCGGGCAATGCGGTGGTGCTGAAGCCATCCGAACTCACGCCGTTCTCGGTCGTGCGTCTGGCCGAACTCGCCGTGGCGGCGGGCATTCCGGCGGGCGTGTTCAACGTGGTGCAAGGCGGCGGCGCGGATATCGGCGATGCGCTGGTGCGGCACACCCGCATCGGCAAGGTCAGCTTCACCGGCTCCACCCGCACCGGGCGCGCAATCATGGCGGCTTGTGCCGAAACCGGGCCAAAGCCTTCGACGCTGGAACTGGGCGGCAAAAGCCCGCAACTGGTCTTTGCCGATGCCGATCTGGCCAAGGCATCCGCGCTGGTCGCGCGCGCCATCACGCTCAACGCCGGACAGGTCTGCGTCGCCGGATCGCGTCTGCTGGTGCAGGACAAGGTGCGCGATGAAGTGGTGGACCGCCTGACCGCCGCGTTCGAAGCGCACCACCTGGGCGCGACATGGGACCAGGGCACCACGATGGGTCCGATCATTTCCGAAGGGCAGCTTGCGCAGATCGACGGCATCGTCCAGCGCGCCCGCACCGCCGGAGCCGAAGCCATGACGGGCGGCGCGCGGGCAACCTCGCCGCAATCTGGCAGCTACTACCAGCCCACGCTGCTGGCCAATGTCGCGGCAGACAGCGAAGCCGTGCAGGGCGAAATCTTCGGCCCGGTCCTCACCGTGCAGTCCTTTGCGGATGAAGAAGAAGCCATCGCGCTGGCCAATGGCACCGCCTATGGCCTTGCCGCCGGGGTTCACACCACCGACATCTCGCGCGCCCTGCGCGCGGTGCGCGGGCTTGAGGCGGGCACGATCTGGGTCAACCGCTATGGCCGCTCGGACGATTTCATCCTGCCCACTGGCGGCTTCAAGCAATCGGGCGTCGGCAAGGATCTGGGCCGCGATGCCTATCTCGCCTCGTGCAAGATCAAGACGGCGCTGATCCAGATCTGATCATCTTGCATTTGTACAAATTTTGGTACATATGGTCCACCAAGGAGACTTGTCGTGGACGTGATCAGCTATTCCGATACCCGCGCCCATCTGAAGGAAGTGATGGACCGCGTGGTGGAAGACCGCGCGCCCGTCGTCATCTCCCGGCAAAAGGCGGAATCCGTTGTGATGATCTCGCTGGCGGACTGGAACGCGATCGAAGAAACGATGCACCTGCTTTCGTCCACGAACAATGCAGCCCGGCTCAAATCCGCCATCAGTCAACTCGATGCTGCAAAGGGTCAGGCGCGCGAACTGATCCAGCCGTGAAGCTGGTCTTTGCAGATGCCGCCTGGGAAGATTACCTGCACTGGCAAGCCACCGCGCCCAACGTGTTGCAGCGCGTGAACGATCTGATCAAGGAATGTCAGCGCACGCCGTTCAAGGGCACGGGCAAGCCGGAACCGCTGAAAGGCGATCTCAAGGGCTGGTGGTCCCGCCGGATCACGCTGGAAGACAGGCTGGTCTATCGCTTATCCGGCAGTCCACCCGATCAGCAGTTAGAAATCGCGCAGTGCCGGTTCCACTACTGAATTACGCAAACCGCCGGATCGAATAGCCCTCAATCGGGATGTCGGTGTGACCGGTGGCAATCAGTTCGGCCATCGTCTCGCCCACGCCGGGGCCGATCTGGAAGCCCGAGCCGGAAAAGCCGAAAGCGTAGAATAGGCCGGGCACGGTGCCGCTTGGCCCCATCACCGGCAGGCTGTCGTCCGTATACCCCTCGATGCCCGACCACACGCGGATCACCTGCAGCTTTGCCAGTGCAGGCGCAAGGCGGCGCAAGTGCTGGAACTGCGTCATCGTGTTCTGCGGCATCACATAGGCGCGGTATTCGTCAGGGTAGGACGGCGCGCGGGTGGAGCCGCCCAGCACGATATTGCCGCGCGCAACCTGCCGGAAATAGACGGTTTCCACTTCGTCCGGCGTCATCACGCCCACGGCGGGCAGGATGGCATAGGGCACCGGTTCGGTCACGCTCATCGTCGGCGCGCGGGGGGTCAGCTTCACCGGCTCGCCGAACTGGCTGACGATCCTGCCCGCCCATGCGCCCGCCGCCACCAGCAGCGTCGGCGCGCGGAAGCGGCGGCCATCTTCGGCTTCCAGCACGAAGTCTTCGCCGATCCTGGCGGCGTGGACGATCTTCGTATCTTCCACCACCTGCGCCCCCAGCTTCATCGCCGCGCGGGCAAAGGCGGGTGCAGCAAGGCGCGGGTTGGCGTGGCCATCCAGCGCGGAATGCGATCCGGCCAGCACATCGGCCCCCAACCACGGGAACCGTTCGCGCAGCACGTTGCCCGAAAGCAATTCCAGATCGAGACCTTCTTCGCGCGCCTGCGCCGCGTATTCCTCCATCTTGCCGACGTTTTCGGGCCGGTCGCGGAAGCAGACGCGGATGTGGCCGTTCTGCAGATATTCCACGTCCGCGCCGAGCAATTCGTTGGCATTGCGCCAGATGCGGCTTGCGCGGTTTGCCAGCGGCAACTGGCTGATCGGGCGCCCCTGACGACGCACATTGCCGAAATTGGTGCCGCTCGCCTGCCGCCCCACCTTGTCGGTTTCCAGCAGGATCACCGACAGCCCGCGCTGGGCAAGGAAGAACGCGGCGGAGCAGCCCATCAGCCCGCCACCGATGATCGCTACGTCTGCGGTGCTTTCAGCGGCGCTCATACGTCAGTCCTCGTCGTGGCAACCGGGATCGGTTTCACCGGAGCCTGCCCGCGTAAGCGCCCGGCGCATTCTACCGGCTCACCCCGCAACGCCGACACGATTTCAGCCGAGGCATTGCCGCAATACCGCCCCTGGCAGCGCCCCATGCCCACACGGCTGAACGCCTTGGCACGGTTGGTTTCGCTGGCATAAGCCTCGCTCACACTGGCGCGCAAAGTGGCAGCGGTCACCCCTTCGCAACGGCAGACGACGGTGCTGTCCGCCGTATCGGCAACGAACTGGTGCGGCCAGGGAAACGCCTGAGCCAGCCCTTGTGCAAAACGCACATAGCGGGCGCGCTCGCTGCGCAGATGGCGGCAGCGATCCTTGTCCACCGCGTGTCCCATGTCGGCCAGCGCGGCAAGCGCAGCCAGTTCGCCAGTCACTTCGGCAGAACGCGCGCCAAGGATCTTCGCGCCATCGCCCGCAAGGTACAGCCCCGGCACATGCGCGCGGCCATCGGCATCGATTTCTGGCAGCCACTGGCGGGTCTGCGCGTCAAAGGCAAAGCTGGCACGGGCAAGGTCCGCAATCTGCGTTTCGGGCCGCAAGTGCCAGCCCATCGCCACCGCATCGCATTCGAAATGCCGCAGAACGCCCGATGTGGTGCGGATGGTCACGCCCGATACGCCGCTTTCAGGATCGCCGGTGATCTCGGCGGGAGTCACGCCCGAAAGCACGGCCACGCCTGCGCGCTTCAGCGCCAGTGTCAGCTTCATGCCCTGCCACAACAGGTCGGGCTGCTCCGCCAGTTTGGGCAGCGCCTTCACCCGGCCCAAAAAGGGCGAGGTATCGAGCACCGCCACCACGTTCGCCCCGGCCTTCACATATTGCGACGCCACGAGATAGAGCAGCGGTCCGGTGCCCATGAACACCACCGCCCCGCCAATGCTGCAGGCCTGCGCCTTCAAGGCCACCTGCGATCCGCCCAGCGAATAGCACCCCGCCAGTTGCCAGCCGGGCACCGGAGCCAGCCGGTCGGTCGCGCCCGAACACACGATCAGGCGGTCATAGGGGATCGCCTCCGTCTCCCCCGCGCGAGCCGCCCACACATGGCCTTCCGCCACGTTCCACACCAGCGTTTCGGGGCGATAGTCGATCTGCGGCAGCAGCGCATCGAAGGTCGCATGGATGACCGCCGCGCGGTGCGCCTCGGTGCCATAGAGCGTATCATGGCTGCGTTTGAAATGGTCTGGCTGACGGCGATAGATTTGCCCGCCTGCCCTGCGGCCCTCGTCGATCACCACCGGACGAAGGCCCGCTTCGACCATCGCCTGCGCCGCGCGCACGCCCGCAGGCCCTGCGCCCACGATCACCACCTGTCCGCTCATGGTGCCACCGCCCAGTCTGCCGTCAGCGGCTGCGTGGATATCGCAAGGCCTTCTGTCACCTCGGTCGAACAGGCGCGGAAGGCATTGCCATCGGCATCGCGCACCCAGCAATCCTGACACGCGCCCATCAGGCAAAAGCCCGCCCGCCGTTCCGGCCCGAACTCCGCGCTGCGCAGGGCAAGGCCATTGGCCAGCATGGCCACCATCAGCGTATCGCCGCTAAGCGCGGTAATGGCGTTGCCATCAACGGTCAGCCGCACCGGCGCGCGGTCAGTCTCGTCAAGGCGGCGGAAGCGGCCGGTCATGCGGTCAATTCCCTCAAGTCATGCAATTCGTGATGGCACAGCACGGCAAGGCCGTCTGCCGTCCTGACAGGCGGCGCTTCGGCATTGCAGCGGCCTCCTACAGCCACCGGGCAGCGCGCTAGGAAGCGGCACAAGTCATCGCCCGCCTGCCCCGGCAACACACCTGCGCGCGTCACGGCCTGCTCCAGCCACCCGGCCCGCATTTCGGGCACCGATGCCATCAGCAGGTCGGTATAAGGGTGGTGAACCCCGCGCGCAAAAGCCGCCGCATCGGCCTGTTCCACCGCCGTCCCGCCATAAAGCACCAGCACAGAATCGCAAAAGCTGCGCACGGTGGAAATGTCGTGGCTGATGAACACCGTGGCGATGCCCAGATCGCGGCGCAATTCGTCGATCAGTTCAAGGATCGCCGCGCCCACCACCGTATCGAGCGCCGATGTCACTTCATCGCACAGCAGCACATCGGGCCGGGCGGCCAGTGCGCGGGCAAGGTTCACGCGCTGCTTCTGCCCGCCCGAAAGCTGGCGCACGTTGCGGTCCGCCACGCTGGCGGGAAGGCGGATCAGATCGAGCAGGCGGGCGACTTCGGCCTGCGCCTCCGCCCCTTTCAGCCCGTGGTAGAACGCCAGCGGGCGGGCCAGCGTCTGCCCCACGGTATGCACCGGGTTCAGCGCAGTATCGGCGTTCTGGAACACCAGTTGCACGCGGCGGAACTGTTCGCGGCTGCGGCCTTCCAGCCCCTTGGGCAATTCATCACCATCAAGGCTGACCGATCCCGCACTGCGCGGCAGCAGCCCGGCGATCACGCGCGCCAGCGTGGACTTGCCCGATCCGCTTTCCCCGATCACACCCAGCGTCGCGCCCTTGGCAAGGGTCAGCGAAATGTCGCGCAGCACCGGCACTTTGCCATAAGCCGCATGAACGCCTTCGACCCTGAGCAGGGGCGTCTGGTCCGCCAGAGCTGGCGCGGTGCGCGCATGGGGCCGGGCCGCCGCCATCAGCGTGCGGGTATAATCGTCTGCAGGCGCATGGAGGATCTGTTCTGCCGCGCCCTGTTCGCGCGTGCGGCCCTGATTGAGCACGAGAATGCGGTCCGCCATCTGCGCCACCACGGCCAGATCGTGGCTGACATAGATCGCCGTTGCCCCCACCGCGCTGATCGCCGCTTTGAAGGCTTTCAACACGTCGACCTGCGTGGTCACGTCCAGCGCGGTGGTCGGCTCGTCAAGGATCACCAGTTCGGGCCGCGTGATCAGCGCCATCGCCGCCATCAGCCGCTGCAACTGCCCGCCCGAAAGCTGGTGCGGATAGCGCGCGCCGATGGTGTCGGCAAACGGCAATGCCAGCGCGCGGAACAGGTCCACCGCCCGCGCCTCGGCTTCCGCTTTCGTGGCAAGGCCGTGGACCAGCAACGGTTCGGTCACTTGCGCCATGATCGTGCGCGAAGGGTTGAAGGCCGAAGCCGCGCTTTGCGCCACATAGGCCACGCGCCGTCCGCGCAAGGCCTGAAGCCCCGCCTCGTCAAGCTGATCGACGCGCGTATCGCCCAGCCGCACCTCGCCGGTGATCGTCGCGCCAAAGCGCGAATGGCCCATCAGCGCCAGCGCGATGGTGGTCTTGCCCGAACCGGATTCCCCGATCAGCGCAAGCACCTGCCCGCGCGCGATCTCGAATGAAACGCCTTCGACAATGGCTTTGCCGCCCGCCGTGATGCACAGATCCTTGACCGAAACGTGTGCGCTCATCCCCGCTTCTCCGAAGGTTTGAGCGCATCGATCAGCAGGTTCGCGCCCACCGTCAGCGTGGCGATGGCAATCGCGGGCACGACGATTGCGGGCGCGCCATCTGTCAGCCCGGAGATATTCTCGCGCACCAGCGAACCAAGGTCCGCGTGGGGCGGCTGCACACCAAGGCCCAGGAACGACAGGCCGGACAGCAGCAGCACGATGAACACGAAGCGCAACCCGAAATCGGCCAGCAGCGGATGGATCATGTTGGGCAGCACTTCGCGCAGGGCAACGTGCAGGCCCCCTTCGCCCCGCGCCCGCGCCACAGTGACGAAATCCAGCGAGACGACGTTCACCGCCAGCGCGCGGGCAATACGGAAGTTGCCGGGAACATAGGTGATCGCCGTGATCGTCAGCAGCAGCCCAAGCGAAGACCCGAAGGCTGCGACCATGACCAGCGCAAAAATCTTGGACGGGATGGAGATCAGCGTATCCATCGCCCGCGACAGCACTTCATCCACCCAGCCCCCGCGCACCGCCGCCATCAGCGCCAGCGACGTGCCGATGGCGCAGGCCAGCAGCGCCGCGCCTGCACCGAGGAACACGGTATAGCGCGCGCCCCATAACAGGCGGCTCAACACATCGCGGCCAAGGTAATCGCTGCCCAGCGGAAAGCTGGCCGAAAAGCCGGAGAACACGTCGTAATCGACAAAGGCCCCCACCGGATGCGGCGCCAGCAGCGGCCCGATCAGCGCGGTGGCCAGCCAGAACAGCACCAGACCCAGCCCGATGCGGCCCGAAAGCGGCAGTCCCTTGGCGAAGGCGGAAAACCGGCTCATTGCGCGCGCAGCCTTGGATTGGCGAGGATCGCCACGACATCGGCCAGCAGCACCAGTGCCAGATAGATCGCGCAGAAGATCATCGCGCAGGCCTGCAGCAGCGGCATATCACGGCTTGTCACCGCGTTGACCATCAGGCTGGCAAGACCGGGGAAATTGAAGATCGTCTCCACGATGATCGCCCCGCCCAGCAGATAGGACAAAGACAGCGCCACCGCGTTGACGATCGGGCCGATCGCGTTGGGCATGACATGCGCCATCACCACGCGGCGGAACGGCACGCCCTTCAACCGCGCCATTTCCACATAGGGGCGATCAAGCTGGTCAGCGACCGCTGCGCGCGTCATCCGCGCCATCTGCGCCACCACAACCACAGCCAGCGAAAGCACCGGCAGCGCGCAGGACCGCATCGTGTCCCACAGGCTCGCTTCCTCGCTCACCAGCGCTATGGACGGTAGCCACAACAGCTTGACCGAAAATACCAGCACGCCCAGCGTCGCCACCAGAAATTCAGGAACCGCCACGGCAGAAAGCGTCAGCACGTTCAGTGTGCGATCCAGACGGCCACCGCGATTGATGGCCGATGCAATGCCAATGGCCAGCGCCAGCGGGACCGAGACGAGTGCGGTAAAGCCTGCCAGCATCAGCGAGTTGGGCAGGCGTTCGGCAATCACGTCGCGCACGGGCATGTTCGCCACCAGCGACTGCCCCGGATCACCCTGCAGCATCCCGCCGAGCCACGAGGCGTATCGCGTCAGCGCAGGCCGATCGAGGCCCATCTCGTGCCGAAGCGCGGCCACCTGTTCGGGCGTGGCGCTTTGCCCCAGCGTTTCCTGCGCGGCATCGCCCGGCAGCAGGCCCGATATCGTGAACACCACTACCGAAACCAGCAACAGCGTGATCAGCGCCGAACCGATACGCTTGGCCAGCAGCGGCAGCACACCGGACAGCGCAGAGCGGGGGGCCGAAGAGGCAGCCGAGCCAGCCATCAGGCGTCCCACCAGGCATATTCGGCAAAGCGATAGCCCATCAGCCCGCCCAGCGGGATCGCAGCCATCCCCTTCAGCCGCCGGTCGTGTCCGTCCAGCATGTGGATGAACACCGGGATCGCCACGCCGCAATGGTCGTGCACCAGTTGCTGCATCTCGCCATAGAGTTCCTTGCGCCTTGCCTCGTCAGCTTCGGCGCGGGCCAGCGTCAGCAGTTCGTCGAAGCGGGCGTTCTTCCACCCGCTTTCGTTCCATTCCGCATCCGACCGGAAGAACTGGCTGAACACCAGGTCCGCTGTGGGGCGGGGATTGGTGTTGCCGAAGCTCATCGCGTGCTTCATCCAGTGCGTGGACCAATATCCATCGGCGGGCATCCGGTTGACCGCGAAGTCCAGCCCCACCTGCGCCCCGTATTCCTGCAGGACCGAAGCCATATCGACCGACCCTGCCGCCGTGGGCGAACAGTAGATCGGCAGGCGCACGCCTTTGAGGCCAGAGCGCGCGATGTGCCACTTCGCCCGGTCGAGATCGAGCACGGTCTGCGGCACGGCGGGGTTGTAATAGGGATGAAACGGCGGGATCGGCTGATCGTTGCCGATGGTGGCATAGCCCCGGAACAACGCGCGCTTGATCAGCGGGCGGTCGATCAGATGCTTTACCGCCGCCACGAAATCGGGATTGCCGGTGGGCAACTGGGTCTGCCGCATGATCAGATCGGTATAGAGCGGCGAAGGCGTGGTCAGGATGCCGTGCGATGATGACCGTTCGATCCGCCGCGTAGACAGCGGCTGCACGGCGATGATCAGTTGCACATCGCCCGCCAGCAGGGCGTTCACCCGGCTGATTTCGTCAGGAATGGCAATGATTTCGATCCGGTCGAGATAAGGCTCGCCATTGCGCCAGTATTCCGCGTTGCGCGTCACCACGGTGCGCACGCCGGGGCGAAAATCGGCAAGGCGGAACGGCCCGGTGCCGTTGCCGCTGGGCTTGGCCTCGCCCGCGCGCACGATCAGGAAGTGCGATTGCGAAAGGATGGCCGGAAGATCGGCGTTGGCCCCAGTCAGCGTGATGATCACGCCATGCCGCCCGTCGGCACGCACATCGGCAAACTGCCTGGCGACCGAGGCGACCTTGGACCCCAGCTTCGGGTCAAGGTGCCGACGCAGCGAATGGACGACATCGGCGCTGGTCAGCTCACCGCCATCGGCAAAACGCACTCCGCGCCGCAGGGCAATGTGCCATGTGATCCGGTCTGCCGTTTCGATGCTTTCGGCCAGAAACGGACGCGGGCGCAGGTCCGCCTCCATCCGCGTCAGCCCGCTGTAGAGGCAGAAGTGCCGCACATAGTCGGTCGCCATCGCGCCCTTGGCAGGATCGAGCGTGTCTGCGGTGGACGACGATTGCATCGCCACGCGGATCGAACCGCCCTGCCTCGGCAGTGCCCGCGCCGGTCCGACAAGACCGGGCAGCGCCAGCGCGCCCGCTCCGGCCAAGCCTGCGCCAATCAGGCCGCGACGGCTGAGGTTCAGCGGCGCGCTCAATGCAGCCAGTCCTGCAGGCGATACCACGCCCCCACCATCGGCAGGAACCACGGCTTGCCAAGATGGCCTGGAATGGCTGACCACGAAAGGTCGGCAAAGGGATTGGCCGCCGCATCGCCGCCCATCACGCGGGCCATGCGCTCACCCATCGCGGTGGCCATCTGCACGCCGTGGCCGCTGTATCCCATCGCATAGAACAGCCCGTCATGCTCGCCCGCGCGCGGCAGGCGGTCTGCCGTCAGGTCAATCGCGCCGCCCCAGCACGCGGCCACGCCGATGCCTGCCAGTTCGGGAAACATCGCGCGCAGCTTCGCTTCAAGGATGCGGCCAGACTTGGCATCCGATGTCGGGTTAGACAGCGCAAACCGCGCCCGCCCGCCAAAGATCAGGCGGTTGTCGGCGGTCAGGCGGAAATAATTGCCGATGATCCGGCTCGTCACATAATTGCGCCGCGTGGGGAACAGATGCGCGGCCAGATCGGCAGGCAGCGGGTCGGTGGCGATCACGAAGCTGCCCACCGTCACGATACGGCGACGGAACCAGCCGAACGGGGCATAGGGGCTGTTTCCGCCCGTGGCGACCAGCACCTGCTTGGCACGAACCGCGCCGCGCGGCGTGGTCAGCTTCCAGCCAGCGCCTGCGCGCTCCAGCCCTTCGACCGGCGCGTTTTCCCAGATGCGCACGCCCGCCCGCACTGCCGCTTCACCAAGGCCGACGCCCAGCTTGCCCGGATGCAGTTGCGCGCTCGTCGTCTGCACCAGCGCGCCGTGGAACCCTTGGGCCTTGATCTCGGTCGCAAGGTCACCGGGACCGATCAGCAGGACGTTGGGGTCCACTTCCTTCAGCAGCAGTGCGTGGGCGGCTTCCAGCTTGGGGAAGTGTTCGGGCTTTGCCGCCAGCTTGGCGCGCCCGCAGCGGGTAAAATCGCAATCGATCCCTTCGCGCGCCGCGATGCGACCGACCGTTTCCACCGCATCGACATGGGCAAGATACCACTTGCGCGCCAGATCAACCCCGTGGGCCGAAGCCAGCGCGCCAAAATCGTGCGCGGTTCCGGCATTGCACTGCCCGCCATTGCGCCCCGATGCCGCGCCCGCAATCCGCCCCGCTTCAAACAGCATGACGCTGGCCCCGCCACGCGCCAGTTCCAGCGTGGCAGAGGTGCCGGTAAAGCCGCCGCCGATCACGGCAACGTCGCAGTCACCCTCGGCACGGCCCTGCTCACCCCCGGCAAAGGGTGGCGTGCTGGATTGCCAGTAGGAGAGCGACTGCGGCTGCATCGATCAGAGGCCGACCACGGCAGGCAGCGCACCGATGTGCGGGATTTCCACGTCGCGGTAGTTGGCATTCGAAGGTTCGTGCCCCCGGCCCACGAACACGCGGCAGCCGAATCCCAGATCGGTCGCGGTATTCTGGTCATACCGGAAGCTCGACGAAACGTGCATCCCCACTTCCGGTCCCATGCCAAGCTGTTCGAACATATATTCGAACGCCTGCATTCGCGGCTTGTAGGCCTGCGCGCTTTCCGCCGTGCAAACCTTGTGGAACGTCGCGCCCAGCATTCCCACGTTCGACATGATCTGGCTGTTCATTGCGTTCGACAGGATCACCAGCGGGATCTTGTCGCAGATCTTCGAAAGCCCGCCGGCCACATCGCCATGCGGCCCCCAGGTCGGCACCGCTTCATAGATCGCATCGGCATCAACCGCGCGGAACTCAACGCCCCACTTCTTCGAACAGCGCTCAAGCGAATTGCCGATCACATCGCGATAGGGCTTCCACGCGCCCAGCACTTCATCAAGGCGATAGGCGCCCCAGTCCTTGCAGAACTTCGGCAGCGCTTCGGCGGGCAGACGGTCGGCATAGAACGCCGTGGCCATCTCGGTCATGCGGAAGCGGGTCAGCGTGCCATAGCAGTCGAAGCTGATGAACTGGGGGGTGAAGACGGCGGTGCTCATGGCTGGCGATCGATCCCTGTATTAAAGCCCCCGGACGATGCCGGACGGCGGCCTTTGCTGATGTGATAGCACCATTCCCAAGGCGGAACTTGCACCCGTTCGCGCTTGCCGGGAACCATCGCGCGCACTTTTTGCGCGTGCTTCACGGCATGTCGTGCCGCCCTTCAATAACCGCGCGTGCGGTCTACCTCACCCAGCAGTGGCTCGTCCGCCAGAAGGCGCAGCACGTTGTCCGCCAGAACCCCGCCCGCCGTGGCATGGCGCGTCTCGGCGGCAACATGGGGCGTCAGGAAAATCGCGGGATGGCCGTAGAAAGGATGGCCCTCCGGCAACGGTTCGGGCACGGTTACGTCCAGCATAGCAGCACGCAATTGCCCGGAATCGAGCGCTGCGATCAGATCGTCCGCCACCAGATGCCCGCCGCGTCCCGCGTTCACCACGGCACTGCCGCGCGGCATCTTTTCAAAGGTTTCACGGCACAGAATGCCGCGCGTCTCTTCCGTCAGCGGCAGCAGGCACACGAAGATGTCCGCCTGCGCCAGAAACGCATCGAAGCCATCGGCCCCGGCAAAGCATGTCACGCCATCAATGTTGTGCGCGCTGCGGCTCCATCCTGACAGCGCGAAGCCCAGCGGCTTCAGCATTTCCAGCGCCGCCTTGCCCAGTTCACCCAGTCCCATCACACCCACGCGCGTCTCGGCGCCAAGCCGGGTGTGGCGATAGGTCCAGCGCCCTGCGCGCTGCTCGGAAATGAAAAACGGCAGGTCGCGGTGCAGCGCGAGGCAGGCCATCGCCACATATTCCGCCATGCCGGTGATGATACCCTGCTCCACCATGCGCACCACGCGCACCTGCGGCGGCAGCGCATCCAACGGCAACTGGTCGATCCCCGCGCCCACGCTGAACAGCACTTCCAGATTGGGGAACTGCGCGATGAAATCGGCAGGCGCATTCCACGCCGCCAGCCAGCGGACTTCCGCCGGATCGACCGCATCGTGCCCCCAGCGGCGGAACGGCAATTGCGGCACGCGGGCCGCGAAAATGTCAGCCCATATCGCGCCGCGCGCCTCAAGCCCATGATAGAGGAAAGTCATCGATCAAGCGTCCTTCGGGCGTGTCGTTGTGTCAACGGCGTGCGGATGAAAGGTAGTGCCGACGTTTGCGAACAGGCTCATCATCCGATGCCCCATTCTTCGTCACCCCGGCGAAGGCCGGGGTCCATTTCTCAGCACGAAACGGCCACCTGATCGGCAAGATGGATCCTGAACCAAGTTCAGGATGACGAAGAAGAAAAAGTGGAGAGCAAGCCGTTTGCAAACCACATAGCCCCCAAACGAAAGGGCAGGCAGGCCGACCGCCCGCCTGCCCCCGCGTCAATTACAGCCTCAGAACGAGAACGTTGCCCGCACGTTGAACCCGCGCGGGGCACCCGGTGCGATCCACAGCCGCGAATAGGACGCGGTGTAGAATTCCTTGTCGAACAGGTTGGTCACGTCCGCCGTCAACTTCACATTGTCGGTCGGCTCATAGGTCGCCATCAGGCGCGCAATGACATAGCCCGGCAGTTCGAACGCCGTGCCCGTTTCGCCCAGACGCTTGCCGACATAGTTTACCCCGGCGCCAAGGCTGAAGCGCTGATCGCCGATCACGAAGCCCTTGTTCACGATCAGGTTGGCGGCGTGCTTGGGAATGTTGATCAGCCGGTCACCGGGATTGATGGTCAGGCCGAAGTCCTTGTCGCCTGCCGCCGTCGTCCATTCCGCATCAAGGAAGGCGTATGTCGCGATAACGGTGATGTCACCCGGCAGGTTGGCATTGAAGTCCAGTTCGATCCCGCGCGAACGGGCCGCCCCGCCTGCGATCGAGAACCCGGCATTGGCAGGATTCGGATCGGAGGTCAGGATATTGTTCTTCTTCATCGTGAAGGCTGCGATCGAACCGCTCAGCGGGCCGCCTGGCTCGCCCAGACGCAGACCCACTTCATAGGACTTGCTCATTTCCGCAGGGAACGGACGGCTGAGCGCGTCCACGCCGCTGTTCGGGCGGAAGCCTTCGCCGTACCCTGCAAAGACCGACACATCATCGTTCACTTCATACAGCACCCCGCCGGTCGGGCTGAACTGCTCGATATGGATGCGGGTCATGGCGTTGGTGTTGCGGTTGAGCACGGTCTGGCGGTAATTGTCGTACCGCCCACCAAGGCGCACCTTCAGCTGCTCCGTCAGGTCGATCTGGTCCTGAAAATAGGCACCCCACGCCTTTTGCGTTTCATACGTGTTGGTCAGCGGTGTCGCGCCCAGCGCGAGCGTCTGACCATAAACCGGGTTGAAGATATCGACGGCATAGTTCGCCGCCGTCACCGGCGCGCCGGTGGTGTAGTTCGCCGGGCGGCCGCGCAACTGCACCAGATCGATGCGGAAGCGGTCCCAGTCTGCACCCACCAGCACGTGATGGGTAATTCCGCCGGTGTAGAACTTGCCCGAGATTTCGCCGCGCACCACGATGTTGTCGGTGCTGTAATCGCGCGAACGGCGCTGGCGGGCCAGGAAATTGCCCGGCTTGCCCAGCGTCTGGCGGCGGTTGGTGCCGATGGGATCAAGTTCCGCTTCGCTGGAAAGGCCCGCGAATTCCGTTTCGCGATAGCCAAGCCCTGCAAGGAAATACCAGTCGCCGCCCAGCTTCTGCTGGAACTGCACCTGATGGCCCAGCACCTGCACGCGCATCCGGCCATCGCCCGGCTCGCCGAAGAAGGTGGAGCGGTCGACAACGCCAAGTTGGCCGTTCACCGCAATCGTGCCGCGATCAAAGGGCACGCGGTTGTCCATGAACTCCAGCTCATAGGAAATGCTGGTGTTCTTGCTCGGCGTGAACACGATTGATGGGTTGGCAGTGTAAAGCGTCTGGCGCACGGTATCGCGGAAGCTGTCGCCATCCTGCGCCGCGCCGTTCAGGCGGATCGCCACGGTGTCGCTGATCGAAAGGTTGTAGTCCGCCTCGACGCGATAGGTGTTCCAGCTTCCGCCCTGCACCGCAAAGGTGCCGAAGGTTTCACCCACCTTGGCCTTCTTGGTGATGATGCTGATCGTGCCACCCGGTTCGCCACGCCCGAAGACTGCGCCATTCGGGCCTTTCAGCACTTCGATCTTCTCGATGTTCGAAGCATCGCGCGGGCCGCCATAACCACGGCCACCGTTGAAACCGTTGACCAGCACGCCACCGGCAAAGTTCTCGTCACCGGCAAAGCCGCGAATGGCAAAGCCATCGAACAGGCCGCCAAAGTTGTTCTGGCGCGAAATGCCACTCGAAAGATCAAGCGCGGTATCCAGCCGGGTAATGTTCAGGTTTTGCAGCGTCTTGGCATCGATCACCTGCACGCTCTGCGGAATGGATGCCAACGGCACATCACCGCGATACTGCTGGCGCTGGCCGATCACCACCATTTCCTCAGCCGGTTCAGCCTGATCTGCGGCGGCGCTCTGCGCCTGCGCCATCTGCGGCATCGCTCCCATCGCCACGCCGAAAAACAGCGCGGCCTTTACTGCGGACATTTTCTTCATCGCAACTTCACCCCTCGTCTGTGATGCGTATGTACGACCCCGCACACTGCATGTAACAATGTTACATCAGCAACAAGCGAAATCGCGGTTCGAGCCGTCCTGCGGTTTATCGTTATGTGTCGAGCCTATGCCCCCGCAGACGAATCTTGCGTCGAAGCAGCGGGGCGTGGCGGGTTATTATTGTGAAATGTCGATGACACTGGCGTTTTGTGCCGTCGCTGATTTGTCGCAAAACGCTCGCAAAAAGGCCGGGATTTTCATCCCGGCCTTCGCTGTTTCAGCAATTCCCCAAACCTACAGATATTTAAGCCACCAGATGTCCTTGCGCCGCTGCTTCACCCCGGCAAACCAGCGCGTCGGCAGATAGAGCGGCACCACCAGCAGGAAAACCCAGATCCAAACCGTCGAAAGATTGTCGACGCCGAAGACCGTGCCCTTCACCGGGCCATAAAGCGCCAGCGCAACGTGATAGATGCCCTTCAGCATATAAAGATGCAGGATATAGAAGAACATCGGCGCCCCGCCGAGATAGGCCAGATGCGGCAGCGCGGCGCTGTCCTGATACTTCTCGAACAGGGCCAGCAGCAGCACCCCTGTGCCGACCGTGGGCAGCAGGAACAGCAGCGACGGCGGGTATTTGGTGAGCGCGAGGAAGCTCATCACCGTGCGCAGCGGCGTTTCGGCCACGAACCAGGGCTTGTCGCCATAGAAGTTGAGATAGCGGATCACCACGAAAGCGCCGATCATGCCCAGCCCCAGCCAGATCAGGCGCTTCAGACGCAGTGCCGGGTCCGAACCCTTGGCGAACCACGGCCCGGCGGCATAACCCAGCAGGATCACGCCAATCCACGGCAGCACCGGATAGGTCGTCTTGGCGGTCAGCCCCAGCCCAAGATCGATCACCGTGCGCTGGTGCAGCACGGCCCAGATCGCATAGCCGCTATCCTGCGGCGACAGCACAATCCCGTCGAGCAGGTTGTGCAGGGCAACAATCGCCAGCCCCAGCCCGAACTGCGCCTTGCGCGGCAGATAGATCAGCCCGGAAAGCGCAACCATCGCAATGCCGATGGCCCAGATCACCTGCAACCAGAACCGCGCGGGTGGAAATTCGAAGGTCTGCGTCGGCCAGGCAAGACAGATCACGGTGAGTTCGAGAAAGATCAGGAACAGCCCGCGCTTGAGCAGGAACTCGCTGACTTCTTTCTTGGTGTGCGACTGGCCATAGAGCCATGCCGAAAGGCCGGTGAGCGCCACGAACGTCGGCGCGCAGAACGTGGACAGCAGCCGCGTGAAGAACAGCCCCGGATCGGTGGTGTTCGCATCGACCGGATCGCTCACCTGCAAATGCAGGAAAAACGTCTCGCGCACGTGATCCACCAGCATGAACAGCATGACCAGCCCACGCAAGGCGTCGATCGCCAGCAGGCGCGTGCGCACCGCCGCCGGATTTGCAGGATTGGCGGCAGGCATTGAAACGTCCTGCTGCGATGATGCCAAACTTGCCATTCGTCCCTCCCCTGTGCGGCAGCCTTATTGCACGTCGAACGTGCCAAAGGCCTTGGCCCCGGTAGCTTTCACCGTCAGCGCCACGATCACTTTCCCCCCGCCCGACACGGCAAGGCCCGGCGCACGCAGATGGTTGTCCTCAGCCGAAACAAGCGGAGTCACCTGCTTGGCACCGGCAGCAATCACCGTAACACGCCCGTCAAGCCCCGCGGCAGGAACCGGTTGGTCTTCCTCGACCACATAGACATCAAGCCCATCGGCCGAGCGGACCAGTTCGATCACCATTTCGCCCGAAACCTGCGTCACCCCGCCGTGGCGAGGTTTGTCCGAACCGTGCGCCAACACTGCCGTGGCCGTAGCGGTCAGGGCAAGCGCCAGAATAATGTGTGCAGTCTTCATTGTCCCACCCTTCCCGATCATTCAGGTTCATGCGGCAGCACGAACGACAGCGTCGCACTGTGCTCCATCTGGCGGTACTTCGCCGGATTGTCGCTCGGCGAGATGTAGACGCCCAGCACCACGTTCAGACCCTGATTGCGCACCGGAATGCTGGCATAGCCCTGCGCGTCAGTTTTCACGGGCTTCTGGTCGGGATCGTTCACGTAATCGTTGCGAATATCGACACCCGCCATCGGCTTTCCATCCCAGAAAGCACGTACCCTGAATGGCTTGCCCATAACCTGCGGGATCGACTGGCTTGCCGGCAATATCTGCAGCTTGTGTCCGGCAATCAGCGGAATGGGCTGTTTCGGCATCTGCCCGATGTGGACCGCGTACTTGAAGTTGTGCTCGCTGACAGTGGCGTCCCTGATCTCGTCATGGCCCTTGTTGTGCCATTCACCGGCCTTGTCGCGCGCCCACACGCCATAGTCCATCACCGCTGCAACCACCGCCAGCGGCTCGTCGCTGTCTACCACGGGAATGGCACCTGCCGCGCGAAGCGATGCTGCCACCGGCTGTCCGTCAGCGTCGAAGCCGGTAACGGAATTGACCAGCGGCATCCGCTTCACGGCATCCAGATCGTCGGCACCAACGCCGTAGACCAGCGCAAGCTGCTTTGCGCGCTGGGCAAACCAGATCGCGTGGCCCTGGGCCGACGTGCTGGCCAGCGCAGCCATCATCGTCGCCACGGCGACACCGGCTGAAACGTAACGGGAAACCTTGCGCATCTTGCACCTCCAGATGGCATCCCGGCCCTCTCCCGGCCGGTTGTGTCCAATATGGCAAGCTTATGACTCGGCGGCGGCGTATCGTGTCGAAGATGCGGGCGTGCCAGCACGATTGCGTCGGCTTTGACCTTTCCCAAAGCACAATCGAACCGCAGACGTATCCACCTTGCTGCCAGCGCCGGATGCGTGGCAAAGCTTTGCACCAGTTTAGTCGAGGCACCACATGAACCCCGCACATACCGGCGTGATCGCCCAGACCATCCAGCTTGCGCTGGCCCCTGTCTTCGTGCTGGTTGCCATCGGCAACATCATGAACATCCTGACCACGCGCCTTGGCCGCATTGTCGACCGGTCCCGCACGTTGCAGAACAAACACGCCGAAACCATCGGGCGCGACCATGATATGGTCGTGATCGAACTGCGCTACGTCGACCGGCGCATCCATCTGATCGGGCGGGCGCTGCTGCTATTGGTGCTGTCGGGCCTTGCCATCGGCGTGACCGTGGGTTCGCTGTTCGTTGGCGAGATGGCAGGCCTCGAACTGCGCAACCTCACCGGCGTAACCTTCTTCGTCGCCATCGCCCTGTTGATGGTGGCGCTCGTCTATCTTCTGCTGGAAACCCGCATCGCCGCCAGTTCGCTGCGCCTGCCGCAGGAACTGCTGGAACTGGAACGCAAGGACATCTGATTCCGCTCAGGTCAGCAGCTTGCCGCTCTTCTCGCGGATGACGCCTTCGATCATGCGCTTGGCAAAGCCGAGGCTGGCGGGCAGGTCAACTTCGACGACCAGTTCCTTGTCCGCCAGTTCCACGCCGCAGTCGAGGGTGTAGCCCATCGCGCTGACGGTCATCACCATGTGATCGTCATCGGTGAAGCTGGTGGTTACCGTGGCCATGCCATCGGCCTTTTCGGCAGCCTGCGCAGCCTTCTCGCGCAAGCGGCGGCGCGCTTCTTCGCGGTCGAGCGAGTGGGGAATGGCGATGCGCATCAGGGGGCCTTCGGTGCTTCAAGCTGGGGAGAAGCCTCTAGACCTTCGCCATAGCGATAGTCCAGAAAGCGTCCGCGCACGGCAAGCGCATCAAGATCGCCCGAGGCAAGCTGGCGGGTGATCGTATCGATTTCGGTGCTGATCTTGCCGAGGCCATCGGCAAGCTGCTGATCGGCGTTCCGCCCGCCGCGCTCCTCGCGCCGCAAGTGCGCCGGAATCTTGCGATAGCTTTCGACCATGCCGGGCAGATGTTCACCCACCAGCTTGCGCACTTCGGCAACCGCCGGTTCGGCAGGGTCGATGCCTTCAAGCTGCAAGCCCAGCCCATCAAGCTGAACACCGATCTGGTCCACCAGTTGCACGGCGGGCGCAGGCAGCGCGGGCCGCTGCGCCTCAAGCCAGAGTTCGGTGCGGCCGACCATCGTGCGCACATCGCCGGTATTGAGAGCAGACAGCGCGGGCACTTTCATCTTCGGGAACGTGGCGAAGAACCACAGCGCCGCGACAATGGACAGGCCGAGCACCATCACGCCGGTGAAGCCGATGCCATCGAGTACCAGCCCCGCCGCCATCGCAGCCACCATCAGCACGCCCACCGCCATCGCCATGCGCGCGGCCTTCTTGCCGATGTGCTGGCGCTTCATTTCGGCGGAGCGCCGCCCGATGCTCCGCCGCCCGCCCGCGCGGTTGTTGGCAAGCGATTGGCCCGCCTGCGCCAGAATCCGGTCGCTTTCGTGTGCCGGGGAATTGGCCATCGACAGATCAGCCTTCCAGCGTCAGCAGTGGCGAAGTGTCAGGCCCCGCCAGCTTGGCCTGCGCTGCACCTTCGGCCCGCGCGATGTAGCCCTTCGACTTCTCCACCTCGCCCGAAAGCGTGGTGACCGTCTGCTTCATTGCATCCAGCGCTTTCAGCTTGAAGGTGTCGATGGTGTCCATCGTGTCGTAGATGTTCTGGAAGGCGCGTTGCAGCGTTTCCAGCGGGATCGTGCTGGACACCGCCATTTCGTGAATCTTGCCGGTCTGTTCGCGCAGCAGCTTCCCGGTGGAATCGATCATGTTGGCGGTGGTGGTGTTGAGCGCGGTGATCTGCTGCAGCACCAGCCGCTGGTTGGTCATCGCCTGCGCGACCGTGACCGCCGTGCGCAGCGCGGCGACGGTGGTGGTGCTCGCGCGGTCCACGCCCTTGACCAGTTCGACGTTGTTCTTCTTCACCAGATCGAGCGCGAGATAGCCCTGCACCGTGACCGCCATTTGTGTGAGCAGATCCTGCGTGCGCTGGCGGGTGTAGAACAGCGCGGATTCGCGGATCGCCTTGGATTTGGCGGGATCGGTGTGATCGAGATCGGCGGCGGCTTCTTCCAGTTTTGCGTCGAGCGTCTTGGAGATGTGGATCATCTGTTCCAGATTGCCCATCGCCTCCCACAGCTTCTGCCGTTCGACATCGATGGCGGCATTGTCCATCAACAGTTCGTCCTTGCCCGATGCCAGCCGTTCGAGGATCGCCTTGATGTGGCCCTGCGCCGATGTGTAGCCATCGAAATACTTCTTCAGGCTGTTGCCGAAGGGAATGATGCCCAGAAACTTGCGGCCGGTCGACAGCTTGCCCTGCTTGCCCGGATCGAGTTCCTCAACCGTGCGGCGCAGCGCGGCAAGGTCTGAGCCGACGCCGGTATCCTTGTCCATCGCGCGGACCGGACGATCGAGAAAGCGGTTCGACATGCCTGCCGCTGCCGCAATTTCCTTGCGGCCCATGTTGGTGAGCTGATCGACCTTCTTGCCGAATTCCGGGCTTTGCGCATCGACCGAAACCAGATCGGCCACGAAAGCATCGACCTTGGCTTCCAGCTTGCTGCGGTTCTCGTCCGAAACCGGGACCAGCCCCGCTGCCTGCGCGGGCGCGACGACCGGCACCGGATCGGGCGGGGTCAGCGTGATCGGGGTCATCGTGGTGGTCTCGGTCGACGTAGAGGCCATTTCAGTCCAGCTTTCGTATTGGGGCAATTGGCAACATGGTATGTCGTGCGCCCTCGTGCAAGCTGTCTTATAGCGGCAACACAGCCGGGCCTTGTGCCATATCGACGGACGGCGCATCGGCTTCCATGAACGACCATATGGAAAACGGAATGCGATGCGCGGTGTTTGGCGCGAGCGGCGGGATCGGCGCGGCGCTGGTCAGCCAGCTTGCCCAGCGCGCCGACGTGCGCGAAGTTCATGCACTGGCGCGCAATATCCTGCCGCAAGCAGGCAAAGTGGTGCCCCATCGTTTCGATCTGACAGACGAGGATTTGATTGCGCAGGCCACCGCGCAGATCGGGGCGCCGCTCGATCTGGTGATCGTGGCTACGGGTCGTCTGGTGCGGGCGGATGGAACCGGGCCGGAGAAATCGTGGCGGGCGCTGGATGCTGTGGGGCTGGCGGAGATGTTTGCCATCAATGCGATAGGTCCGGCCTTGATCGCAAAGCATGTGCTGCCGCTGTTACGCAAAGGTGGAAGGCCCGTGTTTGCGGCGATATCCGCAAAAGTCGGTTCGATTGCCGATAACCGGTTGGGCGGGTGGCACAGCTATCGCGCATCGAAGGCTGCGCTCAATATGCTGGTGCGCAATTTTGCCATCGAGCTGGCGCGCACGAACCCAGCGGCGGTTGCTGTGTCACTTCATCCCGGCACGGTCGACACTGCCCTGTCGCGGCCGTTTCAGCGTGGGGTGCCAGAGAGCACGTTGTTCACGCCGGAACGGGCCGCGCGACATCTGCTGGAGGTGATAGAGAGGCTGACGGCTGCCGACAGTGGCAAACTGTTTGCGTGGGATGGTCGCGAACTGCCGTTCTGATGCGGGTGTACATCCGCTGGCGAGTGCGGACCTTTTCGCCTTGGGAAATCGCAAACAAGTCGCGCGATCGGCGCGGCGCCGTGCGTGGCGCGCGGGCGAGAGCGCGTATC